>NZ_SMKQ01000173.1 GCF_004348995.1 Nonomuraea terrae | reverse complement strand
GGGCGGGCTCCGGCTGGGCGGCCGGCGCGGGAGCCTCCGGCGCCGGGGCGGCGGCGCCCGGCTGGGCGTTCTCGTCGATGATGGCGAGCTCGGCGCCGACCTCGACGGTCTCATCCTCGGCCACCACGATCTTGGTGAGGACACCCGCGGACGGCGACGGGATCTCGGTGTCGACCTTGTCGGTCGAGACCTCGAGGAGCGGCTCGTCGGCCTCGACGCGCTCGCCCTCCTTCTTCAGCCAACGGGTTACCGTGCCCTCGGTCACGCTCTCGCCGAGCTGGGGCATCTGTACGGAGACCGGCATCGTTATTCTTCTCTCGCGTTCTGATCTCGAGGGCTGGACTAGTTGTGTACGTGCAGCGGCTTGCCGGCCAGGGCCAGCATCGCCTCACCGACGGCCTCGGACTGGGTCGGGTGTGCGTGGATGAGCTGGGCGACCTCCGCGGGCAGGGCCTCCCAGTTGTAGATGAGCTGCCCCTCGGTGACGAGCTCGCCGATGCGCCGGCCCACCATGTGGACGCCGACGACGGGGCCGTCCTTCTGGGCGATGACCTTCACGGCGCCCGAGGTGCCGAGGATCTGGCTCTTGGGGTTTCCCGCGAGATCGTAGACCTGTTCGACGATCTCGATGCCGCGCTCGGCCGCCTGCGCCGAGGTGATGCCGACGGAGGCCACCTCGGGGTCTGAGTAGGTGATGCGCGGCACGCCCGCGTAGTCGATGGGCGGCGGGTTGAGACCGGCGATGTGCTCGGCCACCATGATGCCCTCGGCGAACCCCGCGTGCGCGAGCTGCAGCGTCGGGATCAGGTCGCCGATGGCGTAGACGCCGGGCACGGACGTGCGGCAGTGCTCGTCGACCACGACGGCGCCGCGCTCGATGACGATGCCCTGCTCCTCGAAGCCCATGCCCGAGGAGACGGCACCGCGGCCGACGGCCACGAGCAGGAGCTCGGCGTCGAGGGTCTTGCCGTTGGCCAGGGTGACGACGACGCCGGTCTCGGTGGTCTTGGCGCCGTCGAAGAAGACGCCCAGCTCGTACTTGATGCCGCGGCGGCGGAAGGCCCGCTCGAGCAGCTTGGAGCTGGACTCCTCCTCGGTCGGCAGCAGGTGCGGCAGCGCCTCGACGATGGTCACCTCGGCGCCGAACGAGCGGTAGACGCTGGCCAGCTCGACGCCGATGACGCCGCCGCCCAGCACGATCACCGAGCTGGGCACGCGGTCCATCTTGAGGGTGTGCTCGCTGGTGATGACCCGCTCGCCGTCGATCTCGAGGCCGGGCAGCGTCTTGGGCGCCGAGCCCGTGGCCAGGACGATGTTGCGGCCTTCGTAGACCTCGGAGCCGACCTGGATCCGGTTGGCGCCGGCCAGGCGGCCCTCGCCCTCGACGATCGTCACGCCCGCGGCCTTCAGCAGGCCCTGCACGCCCTTCCAGGCCCGACTGACGATCTTGTCCTTGAAGGCGTGGACGCCCTGGACGTCGATGCCCTCGAAGCTCGCCTTCACGCCGAAGGAGGCGCTCTCGCGCGTCTCGTCGGCGACCTCGGCGGAGTGCAGCAGGGCCTTCGTGGGGATGCATCCACGGTGCAGGCAGGTGCCGCCGATCTTGTCCTTCTCGATCAGGGCGACCGACTTGCCCAGCTCTGCCGCCCGAAGCGCACAGGCGTATCCGCCGCTGCCGCCCCCCAGGACGACGATGTCATAGGCCACGGGAAGGCTCCTTGTCGGGGTGTTCGTGTGCCGTCATCTTTTCATTTGTTTCACAGGCTCGCGTGCCGCTCGGCCAGTCCGATGAGGGTGCGCGTGAAGGCGCCGGTGCCGCCCTTCGGGATGTACCCGTACGGCTCGCCCTTGTTGAAGGCGGGGCCGGCCATGTCGATGTGGGCCCAGCGCACTCCGTCGGGCACGAACTCCTTCAGGAAGATGCCCGCGGTCAGCATGCCGCCCCAGCGCTCGGGGTGCAGGTTGGCGAGGTCGGCGATCGGTGAGTCGAGGCCCTTGCGCAGCTCCTCGGGCAGCGGCATGCCCCACGCGCCCTCGCCCGCGGCCTGGGCGGCCTCGACGACGAGCTCCCTGACGGCGTCGTCGTTGGCCATGACGCCGGCGGTGCGCCAGCCGAGCGAGACGATCTGCGCGCCGGTGAGGGTGGCGATGTCGACGATGAGGTCGGGGCCGTCCTCGGCGGCGCGGGCGATGCCGTCCATGAGCACCAGGCGGCCCTCGGCGTCGGTGTCGAGCACCTCGACGGTCTTGCCGCTGTAGCTGTGGATCACGTCGGACGGGCGCTGCGCCGTGCCGCTCGGCAGGTTCTCCGCCAGGCAGAGGTAGCCGACGGCGTTGACCGGCAGGCCCAGCCTCGCGATGCCGACCACCGCGCCGAGCACGGCCGCCGCGCCGCCCATGTCGGACTTCATCCAGTCCATCGAGGCCGACGGCTTGAGGGACAGGCCGCCCGAGTCGAACGTGATGCCCTTGCCGACGAACGCGAGCGTCTTGCCGGCCTCGGGGTGGCTGTAGGAGACGCGGACCAGGCGCGGCGGGTTGGCCGAGCCCTGGCCGACACCGATGAGGCCGCCGTAGCCGCCGTCCTTGAGCTGCTTCTCGTCGAGGACCTCGACGGTCAGCCCGGCCTGCGCGCCGGCCTGCTCGGCGATCTCGGCGAACTTCGCCGGCCACAGGTCGGACGGAGGCGTGTTGACCAGGTCGCGCACGAGGGCGACCGACTCGGCCAGCACGCCCGCCCGCTCGGCCACGCCGGCCGGCTGACCGGAGACCACGGTGAGCTCGCCGACCGGCGCCTTCTGCTCGCCGTTCGTCCGGTAGCGGGCGAAGGAGTAGGCGCCCAGCAGGCCGCCGAGCGCGACGGCCTCGGCCTCCTCGGGGGTTCCGGCGGGCAGCGCGAGCGCGGCGCGGGCGGTGCCGGCGAGAGAGCGCACGGCGGCGCCGGCGGCCCGGCGCAGGCCCTCGGGATCGGGCGAGTCGCCCAGACCGACGGCGACGAGCAGCGGGGCGGCGATGGCGCCGAACGTCGGCAGCTTGGCCAGCTCACCCGCCTTGCCGGTGAACGCGACGGCGCCGAGGGAGGCGGCGAGCTTGCCGCCGAAGGCGGACTCCAGGGACTCGGCTCCCGTGGCAGGGGCAGGACCGTCGGGCCCGGAGGTGAAACCGACGATCAGGGCGTCGGTGTCGACAGAGACGGGATCTGCTGAGTTCAGCCGCACAGTGGTCACGTAAACCGATGCTATCCAGGGTTTCTGCGTACCCACAAACAGGGGCTCATCCCACGAATCGTCATCGTGTGAACGATGATGCTAGGTTCATTAGCACCATGTTGCTGACGCTCGATCTCAACGACGCCCGGCCCCTGCACGAGCAGGTGGCGGGGGCGATCCGCCGCGCCATCGGCGAGGGCTCCTACCGGCCGGGCGACCGCCTGCCGCCGGCCCGCGACCTCGCGGGCGCGCTGGGCATCAACCCCAACACCGTCCTGCGCGCGCTGCGCGACCTGCGCGACGAGGGGTTGCTGGAGTTCAGGAGGGGCCGGGGCGTCAGCGTGGCGGGGCGGGCCGACGGCCGCGCCCTGCTCGTCCAGCGGACGCGCGAGCTGCTGGACGAGGCCAGAAGGTACGGCTACGGCCGTGACGACCTCATCTCGATCCTGGAGGAACTCCCGTGAAACCCCGTGTCATAGCCGTGGGCTGGGTCCTGCTCGTGGGCGTGCTGCTGCTGCTGTCGCCCTTCGCGGTGCGCGACCGGCTGCCCGACCCGATGGCCACGCACTGGGGGGGCTCCGGCCTTCCCGACTCCGCCGCCTCCCTGACCGGGCACGTGCTGACCTCCGTGCTGATCTGGGCGGTGACCGGCGGGATCCTCGTGGCGGTCGCCGCGTACGGGCGCGGCCGGATCATGCGGATGTACCGCGCCTGCTGGTGGGGCGTGCTGTTCGGGATGGGCGTGCTCCTGCTCGGCGTGAACGCCTCGACGCTGGCGGCCAACCTCGACGTGCCGGACTGGCGCTCGGCGCTGCTGCCCGGCTGGCACATCGCCGCCGCGCTGGGCTCCGCGGTCGTCGCCGGGGCGGTCTGCGGCTACCTGGGCAGGGGCGAGCCGGACGAGCCGTCCTCCGGCAGCCAGGCGCCGCCCCGCCTGCGGCTCGAACCCGGCCGGCGGACGGTCTGGATCGGCCACGTCACCAACCCGTGGCTCGTCGTGGCCGGCCTGGGGTCCCTGGCCGTGACCATCGCGGCGGTCATGCTGACCGTCACGGGCCCGGGGTCCGGCGCGGTCCTGACCTCGCTCCTGCCCGTGAGCGTCATCGTGCTCGTCGTCTCGCTGGCCACCATGTCGCTCACCGTCAGGGTCGGGGGCGAGCGGGTCGTCATCGGCTTCGGCCCGCTGGGCTGGCCGAGGCGCAGGATCCCGCTCTTGAAGATCGATTCCGCCTGGTCGGAGCCGCTGCACCCGGGTCAGGTCGGAGGTTGGGGCTTCCGCGGAGTGCCCGGGAGCGCCACCATCATGCTGCGCGGCGGCGAGTGCCTCGTCGTCCGCTACCGTTCCGGCGGTCGGCTCGCCATCAGCGTGGACGACGCCGAGCACGGAGCTTCCCTCATCAACGCCCTCATCGCTGAGCGGGTGAACCCATGAAAAGACCTCTGCTCGTCTTCATCGTCCTGGCCTTCGGGCTGGCCTGGGCGGTGGCGCTGCCCCTGTGGTTCGGCGGCGGCCTCGCCTCGCCGCTGACCGGCGTGCTTGCCACGCTGATGATGTTCACGCCCACGGCGGGCGTGCTCGGCGTCTGGGCGCTCACCCGCACCCCGGCCCGCTCGTGGGCGCGGGAGACCGGGCTCACGCTCGGGCCCGACAGGAGGCGTACCGGCCTGCTCGTGCTGGCCGCCTGGCTCGGCGTTCCGCTGCTGGTGTTCCTGTCCATCGGGCTCGGGGCCGCGACCGGGCTGGCCTCGCTCGACCTCGACGGGCTCAGCCTGCTGCGGGCCTCGCTGGAGGCGCGCGGCATGGACGTCCCGGCCGAGCTGGGCGCGGTGGCGGTCGTCCAGGTCGTGCTGGCGGTCGTGGCCGGCCCGGTCCTGAACGCGATCCCGGCCCTGGGCGAGGAGTGGGGCTGGCGCGGCTGGCTGCTGCCCCGGCTGGTCGACGGCAACGGCGTGCTCACCGGCCTGCTGCTCTCCGGGGCCGTGTGGGGCCTCTGGCACGCCCCGCTCACCCTGCTCGGCTACAACTACCCGCGCCTCGGCTCCTGGGCGGCGCTGTTCTTCATCGGTTTCTGCGTGCTGGCCGGCGTGGTGGTCGGCTGGCTGCGGCTGCGCACGGGCAGCGTGTGGCCGGCGGTGGTCGCGCACGGCTCGCTGAACGCGATCGCGCCGCTCGGCCTGCTGCTCGGCGACGCCGCCGAGCCGCCGAACGAGGTCCTGACCGGCATCACGGGCCTGGTGGGCTGGGTCCTGCTCGCCGTGCTGGCCGCCGTCCTCCTGCGTCATGCGGCGCTACGCGCCCCGCGGCCGTCCCCCGAGCCGGTTCCCTGACCGAAGTCTCAGCCGAGGATCGCGTAGACCGCGAGGGCGGTGGCCGTCGCGGTCTCCACGAGCGCGCCCAGCACGTCGCCGGTGATCCCGCCGAGGCGCCGCCTCGCGTGCCGCAGGAGCAGCAGCGCGGCGGCCAGACCGGCGAGCAGCGCGAGAGGCGCCACCACGAGAGACCTTCCCCACTCCGGGCGCAGGAGCTCGGTGGCGCCCTGGGGCAGGAATGCGGGTCCCCACTCCACACCGGCGGAGAACTCCGGCGCGATACCGCTCCAGCCGGGTGGGGGATCCGGGTACACCATGCCCGGGGCCAGGCCGCTCGTGTCCCGGGCGCCGGTCAGCCACGCGGACAGGTCCGCCGCCCAACCGCCGGGACCGGCGGCCGTGGCGACGGCGGGGCCGGCGAGGGCGACCGCGCAGAGGGCGGCCACGGTGACGAGCCAGACGGCCGGGCGGCGTACCGTTCCGGCGACCATCGCGCCGAGCCCGTCGGGGCGGGCGGAGGGGACGCCCGCCCGGCAGGCCCACGTCAGCGCCAGCCGCCCGGCCACGCACGCCGTCACCAGCGCCGCGAACCCCGCCTCCGCCAGGGCGACGGCCTGGACGAGCAGCGTGAACACCAGCGTCATCACGCCGAACGGCCCGATGTCCGACTTTTTCATGATGTCGAGCGCCTGGCCGGACGGCTTGCCGCTGCCCAGCCCGTCCGCGAGATCCGCCAGCCCGTCGAGGTGCAGCCCCCGCGTCAGCAGGGCGAGCAGACCGAGCGCCAGCGCCGCCCCCAGCAGCGGCGGGCCGGGCAGCAGCAGCGGCAGCCCGGCGACCGCGCCGAGCACCAGCCCCACGCCCGGGGCCAGCGACATCGCGGACCCCGCCACCACCCGATCCACCCGTTCCACACGCACGGGGAAGACGGTGAGGGTGCCCACGGCGAACCGCAGCCCGTCCATCAGTCGCATAACGGGCGATCTTAGGGGGCCGTTATGGTGTCGGGATGCACGTGGTTGAACTGGAAGGCGTGGGCGTCCGGGTCGTCGGCAAGTCGTTGCTGGCCGGTGTCGACTGGCGGGTGGACTACGGCGATCATTGGGTGATCCTCGGCCCCAACGGCGCGGGCAAGACGACGCTGCTCTCGCTGGCCGGCGGCGTACGCCATCCCAGCGAGGGCGCGGTCAAGGTGCTCGGGCACCGGCTCGGCCGGGTCGACCTGCGGGAGCTGCGCCGCCACATCGGCCTGGTCGCGGCCAGCCAGCGGCTGGTCGACGAGGAGCTCATGGAGGAGGAGGGCGCGACCGCGCACACCGTCGTGCTCACCGGCCACACGGGCACGAGCGTCCCGCTGTGGGACAAGTACGGCGACACCGAACGCGAGCGGGCCCACCGGCTCCTCGCCGACCTGGGCTGCAAGGACCTGGCCGACCGGCCGTTCCGCGTCTGCTCGCAGGGTGAGCGGGCCAGGATCCGGGTGGCCAGGGCGCTCATGGGCGACCCGGCGGTGCTGCTGCTCGACGAGCCGTTCGCGGGGCTCGACCTGCCGGCCAGGGAGGACCTCATCGCCGCGGTGGAGGACCTGGCCACGATCCGGCCCGTGCTCACCACCGTGACGGTGACGCACCACCTGGAGGAGGTGCCGGCCACGACCACGCACGCCCTGCTCATGCGCGACGCCCGGGTGCTCGCCGCGGGCCCGGTCGAAGACGTGCTCACCTCGGCGCTGCTGTCCGAATGCTTCGGCCGCCCCCTGAACGTCGACCGCTTCGACGGCCGCTGGTACGCCAGAGCGGCCCGCTAGAGCTTCAGGAGGCGTCCCGCCACCACGAGGGCGACATACTCGGATTCGGCCGCCAGGCGCTCGTTCAGCCGCCCCAGGGCGTCCCTGAACGCTCTCCCGCCGGCCGTCGCGGGCACCACCCCCATCCCCACCTCGTCGGAGACGGCCACGATCGGCGCCGGCGTCTGCCGCCACGCCGCCACGAGCTCGTCGCAGCGGGCCGCCACGGGCGCGCGGTCGCCCTCCCCGGCCCCGTGCTCGTCGAACACCGCCGCCGGCCACGTCCCCAGGCCGTCGATCAGCAGCGGCGCGCTGGCCCCCCGGATCGCCTCGGCCAGGTCGGTGGTCTCGGCGGTGTCCCAGTGGCGCCGGCCGCCGCTCGCGGTGCGCCCGCACCCGCGCGGCCCACGCGCCGTCGCCCGCGCCGTCCGGCCCGGTGGCGACATAGGTGACGCACGGCTCCGCCGCCGGCCGCAGCTCCGCCTCGGCCGACTTCCCCGACCGCGACCCGCCCAGCAGCAGCGCCCGGCGCGGCCGCTCCCCGGCGTCGCGGACGTGCCAGGAGCCGCCCAGCTCCGTCCCGTCCGGTACGGCCGTCGCCCCCCCACAGCCGCAGCCGCCTGGCCAGCTCCTCCTCCGACCGGACCCGGTGGTCCAGCCAGGCGGCCACGACCAGGGTCGAACCGGCGGCCAGGCCGGCCCGCCGCAGCTCACCCAGGCGCTCAGGCCGGTCCAGCAGGTCGATCAGCACGAGGTCGTACGGAACGGGCGCCTCCCGCGGTACGGGCACACCGCGCGGCAGGCAGAGCAGGCGGGAGCAGTCGGGGCAGGTGAGCCCCAGGCCGCCCGCGCGGGCCCGGTAGCCGTCGGGCGGCTGATCGAAGGGGAACTGGACCACGCCGTCCACGACCAGCCCGAAGGGCCGGCGATGATCCGGCGGCAGGACGGCGCACGAGGCGCACCGGCAGCCCGGCTCCGGCCAGCCCGATCCGCCGGCCGTACCGGTGAGGAGCACGTTCACCGCGCCGAGCGTACAGAACCCGCCGCCCGGCCCCGCGACCCGCGCACGGAGATCGATCGGCCCGCACACTCCGGAGTAGGGTTCCAGTGCCTGCTGAAGGGTGCGCCGGCGCACCCGGGAAAAAGGAGCGTATGGCATGACATGGCGGTGGCGTTATGAGGACGCACATGGTGGTGAGGTAACGGATCGCCCCTTGCCGCGGGAGGTTTTTCCGAGCCAGGCCGACGCCGAGTCCTGGCTCGGCGAGAATTGGCGCGACCTGCTCGAATCAGGTGTCGAACAGGTCGCCTTGCTGGAGGACGACCGCGTCGAATACGCGGGTTTGTCATTGCGCCCGGAGTGATGTCCGGTTGAACGGAAAACCCCTTGAGCCGCCGGCGGCGCTCAAGGGGTTTTTGTCGTACCAGGCGTTGGAGTTACGCGCGCGGGTTGGGGCTGACCGTCTTGGCCGGGTCGCGCTCGACGACCGAGCCGAGCACGTCGTCGATCCGCTTCAGCACGTCGGCGTCCAGCTTGACGCCCGCCGCCTTCACGTTGTCACGCACCTGCTCGGGGCGGGTGGCGCCGACGATGGCGCTGGCGACGTTCGGGTTCTGCAGCACCCACGCGACCGCCAGCTGCGCCATGGTCAGGCCGAGGTCGGCCGCGATGGGCTTCAGCTCCTGCACGCGGCTCAGCACGTCGTCGTTCATGAACCGGGCGATCATGGCGCTGCCGCTCTTGTCGGTGGCCCTGGAGCCCTCCGGCGGCTGCTGGCCGGGCACGTACTTGCCGGTCAGCACGCCCTGGGCGATCGGGGAGAAGACGACCTGGCTGACGCCCTCCTTCTCGCTCAGCGGCACGATCTCCGACTCGATGACCCGCCACAGCATGGAGTACTGGGGCTGGTTCGACACGATGCGGTCGAAGCCCATCTCGTCGGCGATCTTCAGCGCCTGGGCGATCTGGTCGGCGGTCCACTCGCTGACGCCGACGTAGAGGACCTTGCCCTGGCGTACGAGGTCGTCGAAGGTCTTGAGCGTCTCCTCGAGCGGGGTCTCGTAGTCGAAGCGGTGTGCCTGGTAGAGGTCGACGTAGTCGGTCTGCAGGCGGCGCAGCGAGCCGTGGATCGACTCGACGACGTGCTTGCGGGACAGGCCGCGGTCGTTCTTGCCGGCGCCGGTCGGCCAGTAGACCTTGGTGAAGATCTCCAGAGACTCTCTGCGGACGCCCTTCAGCGCCCGGCCGAGCACCTCCTCGGCCTTGGTGCCCGCGTAGACGTCCGCGGTGTCGAAGGTGGTGATGCCCTCGTCGAGTGCCGCCTGCACGCAGAGCTTGGCGGCGTCCTCCTCGACCTGAGAACCGTGGGTGAGCCAGTTGCCGTAGCTGATCTCGCTGACCATGAGACCGCTGCGACCGAGGTGTCGGAATTCCATGCGTCAGACTTTAATGCCGACGCATGGGCCCTCGTCCGGGGTAGGGTGCGCCGCGTGCTGAAGATCGTACGGCTGGCGCTGACGGCGGCGATCCTGGCCGCGGTCGCGGTACGGCTGCGCCGCCGCGCCCACATGCCGGGGACACCGCCGGCGCCCCCGGCCCGGGAGAGCGGGCCCCGGACATGGCTGGGCGCACGGCTGGGCGCACGGCTGGGCGCGGGAATGGGCGCCGTCTGGGCCGGGATCGCGGCGATCGTCGCGATCGCCCTGGCCCTCGCCCTGGCGTCCCCGCCGTCCTCGGACCCGGCGCCCCCGCCCGACTGGCCGCTGGGGCAGGACGAGCGTCCCGTCCCGTGAGCCCGCGGCCTGTCGGCCGCGCTGTCCGCTACCCGCGGCATGCTGCGGTGGAAGACTCCGTTCGAGCGGAAGAAAAGCCGAAATTTCGGAAAATTCCGGTCACTTCTTGGGCGGCACCGGCTTACCGCCGGGCAGCACCGACGGCGGCGGGAAACGCAGCTTGCGGATCTGCAGCGCCCGCATCGCCGCGTAGAAGCCCACGCCTCTGACGCTCTCGTCGGGCATCTTCTCGGCCACCAGCTTCTTCACCTTCCACGCCACATAGACGGAGGTGAACAGCACGCCGATCATCATGATCGGCCAGCCGACCGCGATGACGACGTTGAGCACCTGTGCCCGGATCTCCAGCGGCCAAGGAATCCACGTCGCCAGCAGGATCACCAGCGAGAAGGGCAGGAAATACTGACTGGGGAGCCGGCGTGAGTCGACCCAGTCACGCGCGAACTTGCGCGCGGGGCCCTTGTCGCGGATGGGGAAATACCGCTCGTCACCGGCGAGCATGCCTTTTCTGGCCCGCTCGCGTTCGGCGGCCTGCTTGGCGCGCATCGCGCGATAGGCCTCCTTGCGGTCTTTCGGCGCGGTGACCGGTTGCCGCCTGCGGCTCTCGGCATCCCTGCGCTTGGGGGTGGGGCGACCTTTACCCTGGGGCTTAGGATCGTCAGCGGGGACGGGGGTGTCGTCCACGGAAGTTTGGGAACGGCGTCGCAACACACGTCAACCCTACCTGGACTGCAACTTAGTGACGCCCCCGTGCGTTATGCGTAGGGTAATCCCAAGGCGGCTGCGCTGCATTGGGTGAACACCAGCACGACCTAGAAGGGGACGGCCGACGCGCATGAGCGTGATGAAGAGACTTTCGATGATCTTCAAGTCCAAGGCCAACAAGGCCCTGGACAAGATGGAGGATCCGCGCGAGACCCTTGACTACTCCTATCAGCGGCAGCTGGAGTTGCTGCAGAAGGTGCGCCGCGGGGTGGCCGACGTCGCCACCTCCCGCAAGAGGGTCGAGCTGCAGATAACGGGCCTGGAGAATCAGTCCCGGCGTTTGGAGGAGCAGGGCCGCAAGGCGCTGTCGGTCGGCCGTGAGGACCTGGCGCGCGAGGCCTTGCAGCGGCGGTCGAACCTGCAGACGCAGATGGCCGACCTGAAGGTGCAGCACGACAACCTTCAGGCCGAGGAGGAGAAGCTCACCACGGCTTCCCAGCGGTTGCAGGCCAAGGTCGACTCCTTCCGTACGAAGAAGGAGACCATCAAGGCCACCTACACCGCCGCCGAGGCGCAGACGCGCATCAATGAGGCGTTCTCCGGCATCTCCGAGGAGATGGGCGACGTCGGCCTGGCGATCCAGCGCGCCGAGGACAAGACGGCGCAGATGCAGGCGCGCGCCGGCGCCATCGACGAGCTGCTGGCCAGCGGCGCGCTCGACGACGTCAGCGGCACCCGCGGCGACGACATCCAGGCCGAGCTCGACCGCATGGGCGGCGGCATGGACGTCGAGCTGGAGCTCGCCAGGATGAAGGCCGAGCTGGGCCAGGGTCCGGCGCCGCAGTCGGCGATCGAGCAGGGGCAGCAGCAGCCCCAGCAGCAGGCCCAGCCTCAGCAGCAGTCCCACCCGCAGCAGCCGGGCCAGACCCAGCAGCTGCGCCAGCCGGGGGAGGGCGCATGATCGTACGCATCATGGGCGAGGGTCAGGTGGAGATCTCCGCCGACGACATCTCGGTCCTCAACGAGCTCGACACCGAGCTCGAAGCGGCCATCGACGCGGGCGACGAGAAGGCGTTCCGCGTCAAGCTGCACGCGCTGCTCGACAAGGTGCGCCACGTGGGCAAGGCGCTCCCCGACGACAGCCTTGAGCCGTCAGAGCTGATCCTTCCCCCCGCGGACGCCTCGATCGAGGAGGTCCGGGAGATGCTGGGCGACCAGGGCCTCATCCCGGGCTGATCCCGGTGAACGCGCGGTTCGCGTCCGACCGCGGCCTGACCGGCCGCATGGTCGTGACGATGTTCCTGCTCGGGCTGCTCTACGTCGTCTTCGTCGGCGTCCTGATCGCTCTGGGTGTTCAGGCGCTGGCCGTGCTGGTGCTGGCGGGAGGCCTGCTGCTGGTGCAGTACTTCCTGTCCGACCGCATCGCGCTGTTCGCGATGCACGGGCGGGAGGTCTCGCCGCAGGAGGCCCCCGAGCTGCACGGCCTCATCGACCGGCTGTGTGCGCTGGCCGACATGCCGAAGCCGCGGGTGGCGATCGCCGATTCCGACGTCCCCAACGCGTTCGCCACCGGCCGTAACCAGAAGCGCGCCGTCGTCTGCGTCACGACCGGCATCCTGCGCCGCCTGGAGCCGCAGGAGCTCGAGGGCGTGATCGCCCACGAGCTGTCCCACGTCGCCCACCGCGACGTCGCCGTCATGACGATCGCCTCGTTCCTCGGCATCGTGGCCGGGCTCATGACGCGGTTCGCCCTCTACTCGGGGCTCGCCGGCCGCCGTAACGGCGGCCAGGGCGGGGTGCCCGTCGGGGCGATCATCCTGCTCGTCTCCGTCCTCGTGTACGCCGTCAGCTTCCTGCTCACCCGCGCTCTGTCGCGCTACCGCGAGCTGGCCGCCGACCGCGCGGGCGCGCTGCTCACCCAGCGACCTTCGGCCCTGGCCAGCGCGTTGACCAAGGTCACCGGCGACATGGCCCGCATCCCGACCCGCGACCTGCGCGAGGCCGAGCCGTTCAACGCCTTCTACTTCGCCCCGGCGCTGGCCAAGGGCCAGTCGCTCGCGACGCTGTTCGCCACCCACCCGCCGCTGGAGCGGCGCCTGCAGCAGCTGGCGGACATCTCCGCGCAGCTCGGAAGGGGCTGAGCCGGCATGCGGTGGCTCGACGCGCTGCTCGGCCGGTCGAAGCCGGTCAAACCCGACCTCGACGCGCTGTTCGCGCTGCCGTCGGCGGCCGTGACGCTGCAGGCCGCGACCGGTCTCGTCCCCACCGGCCTGGGCTCTGTGGCCTTCCGCGCCGCCGAGGGCGCCGCGTTCGCCACCCTCGAACGCGACGTCAAAGCGCTGCTGGGCGAGCGCGTCGAGGAGTCCCACGACGGCTACGGCTACACCTGGCTGCTCGTACGCCGCTCCGCCGACGCGGTCAGCGACCTCGTCACCGAGCTGCACGCGGTCAACTCCTCGCTGGAGGACGCCGGGTTCGGGCCCTCGCTGCTGTGCTCCCTGGTGTCCTTCGCCGCCCCTGACGGCAGGCGGCTGGCCGTCGTCTACCTGTACAAACGCGGCACCTTCTACCCCTTCGCCCCGCAGAGCGGCCAGCGGCGCGACAACGCGCTCGAACTCCAGGCCAGAGGCGCTCTGGAGGGCGAGCTGCCGCTGGAGAGCGACCTGAGCCGCTGGTTCCCGGTCTGGGGCGCCCCCGGCCTGTGACCTGGGGGTGCTTTGCACCGGTGCATACGCAGAGTGATCTAATGATCACGTGGAGCGAAGGTTGTACGTGTTCGCGGCGTGCGCGTTCATCGTGGCCGCCGTGCTGGGCAGCGCCTGGGTCACCGGCCAGTTCACCACCCCTCTGGTGGACAGGACCAACGGCTACGTCAGCGAGCTCGGCGCCCGCGACCAGCCATGGACGCGGCTGTTCCGGGTGTGCGAGGCGCTGTCGGGGCTGGCCTGCGCGTTCGGCGTGGCCCTGGTGCCGAGGGCGCCGATGGTGCCGGCGGTGCCGAGGATGGCGCGCGAGTGGCCGGGCTGGCTGGCGCTGGCCGCGTTCGGGCTGCTGACCTTCGCGGGCGGGCTGTTCCCGCTCGACTGCGCCGCGCTCAGCGACACCCTCTGCGGGCGTACGGCGACGTCCCTGGCCCACCGGGCCCACCTGCTGGCGGGCGTGCTGTCCACCGGCGCCGTGCTGGCGGCCATGGCCGTGCTCAGCGCGCGCTGGCGTTCGTGGGCGTCGTGGCTGTTCACCCTGCTGACCCTGGCCGCCACGGCGCTCACCGGGGCCGGCCTGGCCGCCGGCCACGGCGTGGGCCTCGCGCACCGCGCCCAGCTCACGCTGATCGCCGTCTGGCTGGTGTACGTCGCCATGCGGCTGCTCGTCGTCGACGGCGACGAGGAGGAGCAGGTGCCGTTGAGGGTCGCTCCCGGCCGGGCGGGCGGCGTGGGCGGCGCCCGGGGCCAGGCCCCCGACCCCACGATCGGCTACGGCCGCCCCCACGTCGTCGAGGAGGGCACCGGCCCCACGGTGCTGATCACGACCGGCCCCGGGGCCGCCTGGTTCCACTGGGACGCGGTCGCCGTGGCGCTCGCCGCCGGCCATCGCGTCATCCGCTTCGACCGCCCCGGCCTCGGCCTCAGCCCTCGCTCTCCCGCCCCGCCCAGCCTGTACGCCGAGGTCGCCCGCCTGGCCGCGCTCTCCCCCGACCACCCGGAGCAGGTGATCGTCGTCGCCCACGGAGTGGCCTGCTGGCACGCCGAGGCGTTCGCCCGGCTGCATCCGCTGTGCCTGGCCAAGCTCGTCCTGGTCGAACCGGCCTGCCCCGGCGGGCGCCGGCCGCTGCCGGCCGCCAGGTCCGCCGGCAGGTGGCTGCCCGCGCTGGGCGGCACCTGGGGAGCCGCCGCGCTGGCCCGCCTGACCGGGCCGGCCGCGCACCGGCTCCTCACCGGCCTGCCCGACCCGTCGGGCGTCTACCGCATGGGCAAGGTTCCCGCGGCGGTGGCGGGGGAGTGGCTGGCCCGCCGCGACATGGCCGCCGACCTGCTCCGGCTGCGCGCGGACAAGCCGTTCCCGCCGGTGCCGGTGACCGTGATCGACGCGTACGAGCGGGACGGCTGCCGTGAGCGGCTCCCCGGCGACCTCGGCGCAGCGCTCGTCCGCCTGCCCGCCGCCGGCCGCCCCGTCCCGCTCCGCGACCCGGACGTCATCGTCGAGGCGGTCGCCGCCCGCTGACTGCGCGGCCTAGGATCGGGGCGGAACCCGTGCGAAGGGGGCGGCCCCGTGGACATCACCGTGACCGGCGAGGGCGCGGTCCTGGCCGCGCCCGACATCCTGCGGCTGCACGCGGGCGTCGAGGTGCGCCGGGCCTCGGCCGCGGCCGCGTTCGCCGCCGCGCGGGCCGCGGCGGCCCGCCTGGCGGAGGCTCTGGCCGGGGCCGGGATCGCGCCGGAGGACCTCCGCACGATGGAGCTCTCCCTCGGCCCCGAGTACGAGGCGTACCCGAAGGTGGCCGCGTATCGGGCGGTGCGGGGCGTCGAGGTCGTCGTCCGCGACCTCGGCCTGGCCGACCGCGTCATCGACGCCGTGGCCGGGGTGGGGGAGGAGGCCAGGCTCAACGGCCTGGCCTTCGAGCTGTCCGACCCGGCGGCGGCGCTGGCCGAGGCCAGGACGCGCGCCTTCAGGGACGCCGCCGCCAAGGCCGCCCAGTACGCCGGGCTGGCCGGCCGCCCGCTCGGCCGGGTGGTGTCGGTGACCGAGGAGCCGGGGCTGGGCCCGCCCCGGCCCATGGGCATGTCCGCGCAGATGGCCGAGAGCGCCGCCACCGTCAGCCCCGGCCGCGAGCTCCTCGGCGTCCGCGTCCGCGTCGGCTACGACTTCGCCTGAAGCACTGAAGCACTGAAGCACTGAAGCACTGAAGCACTGAAGCACTGAAGCCCTGAAGCACTGAAGCCCCGGAGTCCGGTTACGGAAGGGCCAGCATGCGGTCGAGGGCGACCTTGGCCCAGTGAGTGGTGTCGTCGTCGACGGTGATCTGGTTGACGACCTCGCCGAGCACGAGCGACTCCAGAGCCCACACCAGGTGCGGCAGGTCGATCCGGTTCATCGTCGAGCAGTAGCAGACCGTCCGGTCCAGGAACGAGATGTTCTTGTCGGGGAAGGTCTGGGCCAGCCGCTTGACGAGGTTCAGCTCCGTGCCGATCGCCCAGCTCGACCCCGCCGGTGCGGCCTGCAGGGTCTTGATGATGTGCTCGGTCGAGCCGATGTGGTCGGCCTTCAGCACGACCTCGTGCCGGCATTCGGGGTGCACGAGCACGTTCACGCCCGGGATGCGCGCGCGCACGTCGTCCACCGACTCGGCGGTGAAGCGGCCGTGCACCGAGCAGTGGCCCTTCCACAGGATCATCCGCGCCCGCTCCAGCTGCTCCTGGGTGAGGCCGCCGTTGGGGCGGTGCGGGTTCCACACCACGCAGTCGTCCAGCGACATGCCCATCTCCAGCACCGCCGTGTTGCGGCCCAGGTGCTGGTCGGGCAGGAACAGCACCTTCTCGCCCTGCTGGAACGCCCAGTCGAGGGCCCGGCGGGCGTTGGAGGAGGTGCACACCGCGCCGCCGTTGCGGCCGCAAAACGCCTTGATGTCGGCGCTGGAGTTCATGTACGTGACAGGGATCACCTGGTCGGCGAGCCCGGCGTCCTCCAGGGCCTCCCAGCACTCCTCGACCTGGTCGAACGTGGCCATGTCCGCCATCGAGCACCCAGCCGCCATGTCCGGAAGAATCACCTTCTGGGCGTCCGTGGTGAGGATGTCGGCCGACTCGGCCATGAAGTGCACGCCGCAGAAGACGATGAACTCCGCGTCGGGCCGCGCGGCGGCCTGCTGGGCGAGCTTGAAGGAGTCGCCCGTCACGTCGGCGAACTGGATGACCTCGTCGCGCTGGTAGTGGTGGCCGAGCACGAACAGCCGCTCGCCGAGCGCCTCCTTGGCCTTGCGGGCGCGTTCCACCAGGCCGGGGTCTGAGGCGGGCGGCAGCTCGCCGGGACACTCGACCCCCTTCTCGCTGTGCGGATCGGCGTCCCTGCCGAGGACGAAGAGCGGCAGCCCAGTCTGGGTGGCCATGGCCATACCCCCTTATCGTCGTTTTGACGATACTCATGATGACACACGGACGAATCTGGTTATTCCGGCGGTCGGCCACCCCGGGAATGTGTGGCATCGGCCCGGTGTTGGTAGCGTCATCTGTAGGACGTCGAAAAACAGACAGCCTGGTTAGGGAGTCAGCAGATGACGGTTGAGAGCAGCGAGACCACGACGCAGGGCCTGATCCTGACCGAAGCGGCCGCCGCGAAGGTCAAGAGCCTGCTGGAGCAGCAGGGCGAGGAAGGTCTGCAGCTGAGGGTCGCCGTGCAGCCGGGAGGCTGCTCCGGCCTGCGCTACCAGCTCTTCTTCGACGACCGTTCGATGGACGGCGACGTGGTGTCCGAGTTCGGCGGCGTCAACGTGGTCACCGACCGGATGAGCGCTCCCTACCTGATGGGCGCTTCCATCGACTTCGTCGACACCATCGAGAAGCAGGGCTTCACCATCGACAACCCCAACGCCACGGGCTCGTGCGCCTGTGGTGACTCGTTCAACTAGTACGGGTCGCCGGTTGCCGGCAGGTCCCGCTCGCCTTTGTGCGCGCGGGACCTTCGCGTATTCTCGTGGGGCTCATTGGCCTGCTGACAACGAGGAAGAAGAATCCCGTGCGCATCGCCGTAACAGGCTCCATCGCGACAGACCACCTGATGACCTTCCCGGGAAGCTTCGGTGACCAGCTCATCGCCGAGCAGCTCGACCGGGTGTCCCTGTCGTTCCTGGTCGATGACCTCCAGATCCGTCGCGGCGGATGCGCCGCGAACATCGCGTTCGGCATGGCCTGCCTCGGCCTCAACCCGGTCCTCGTGGGCGCCGTGGGCAACGACTTCGCCGACTACCGCTCCTGGCTGGAGCGCCACGGCGTCGACTGCGAGTCCGTGCACATCTCGGAGACCCAGCACACCGCGCGCTTCCTGTGCACCACCGACCAGCATCACAACCAGATCGCCTCGTTCTACACCGGGGCCATGGCGGAGGCGCGCCTCATCGAGCTGCGGCCCGTGGCCGACCGCGTGGGCGGCCTCGACCTGGTGCTGATCAGCCCCAACGACCCCGACGCGATGCTGCGCCACACCGACGAGTGCCGCCAGCGCGGCATCCCGTTCGCCGCCGACATCTCCCAGCAGCTCGCGCGCATGGAGGACGACCAGATCCGCCAGCTCGTCGACGGCGCCGCCTACCTGTTCTCCAACGACTACGAGAAGGGGCTCATCGAGCAGAAGACCGGCTGGTCCGACGAGGAGATCCTCGACCGCGTCGGCGTCCGGATCACCACGCTCGGCCCCAAGGGCGCCGTCATCGACCGCAAGGGCGAGCCGTCCATCCACGTCGCCCCCGCGCCCGAGCGCGGCAAGGCCGACCCCACGGGCGTCGGCGACGCCTTCCGCGCCGGCTTCATGTCGGGCCTGGCCTGGGGCCTGCCGCTGGAGCGCTGCGGCCAGCTGGGCAACCTCACCGCCACCCACGTGCTGGAGCGCGTCGGCGGCCAGGAGTACGAGCTCGGCCAGAAGGTCTTCCTGGAGCGGTTCAGCTCGGCCTACGGCCCCGACGCGACGGCCGAGGTCGCCGAGCACGTGCGCTGCTACCACCCCTGAGTGGGGGCCGTCCCGCCCGGCTCGCGGGCGGGACGGCGTCTGCCTGCCCGCTACCCCCGGCGCGTGGCGCCATTCAGTAGTTGCGCCTGACGTGGATCGCCCAGCCCCCCTCGGGCAGCTCGTACGAGCCGACGTGGCGGTGCGACTTCAGCCGGCACCACGCCGGCACGTCCGTGTAGGCCGCCGGATCGTCGGCCAGCACGGCCACCACGGCGTTCAGCGGCACGTAGTTGATCTGCTCGGCCAGCATGATGATCGGGATCGGGCACTTCTTCCCGAGCGCGTCGATCGTCAGAGCCGGCTCGGTCACCTCGGTCATGCGACTCCTGCGTCCTGGCGGATGCGGCGCACCAGGTCGGGCAGCACGGCGAGGAACCGGTCGACCTCCGCCGCGGAGGTGCCCCTGGGCAGCGACACCCGCACATTCCCATGCGTCAGCACGCCCATCGCTTCCAGAACGTGCGATGGACGAAGCGTACTAGCCGTGCATGAACTCCCGGACGATACCGCGAATCCCGCTTTGTCCAGTTCGGTGAGCAGGGCCTCGCCGTCGACGTACAGACACGAGAAGGTCACGATGTGCGGGGCCCGTTCGACCGGGTCGCCGATCACCTCCACGTCGGGCACGACCTTCGGGACCGACTCGCGGATCTTCGTGACCAGCTCCGACAGCCTGGCCTGCTCCTGCGCGGCCTCCGCGGCCATCGCGCGCAGGGCCGCCGCCGCGGCGACGATGCCCGGCACGTTCTCGAAGCCCGGCACCCGCCGCCGCTCGCGTTCGTCCTCCGGCAGGAACGAGCGGAACCGGGTGCCCTTGCGCACGACGAGCACCCCCACCCCGGCCGGCC
>NZ_SMKQ01000172.1 GCF_004348995.1 Nonomuraea terrae | reverse complement strand
CCCCCGCCCAGTACGACACCACGCCCAGGCAGTGCGTGAGCAGCGCGTACGGCGAGTTGGCGCCGGGCAGCGGCCGGACGTTGGCCAGGTCGTCGCCGAGGCCCGCCACGATGCCGGCCATCCCGTCGAGGGCGCGGCCGGTGAAGTAGAGGTAGTCGTCGTCGGTGATCACATGGGGCTCCTTAGCGTGTAACCGGCTCAGCAGGTGTCGCCAAGCTTGCGGCATTCTCCTGTAACCGGTCAAGATGGTGTCGTGAACTTCGTCTTCGTCAGCGGGAACCTCGCCCTCGATTTCGCGGGCACGCTCAAATGGCGGCGCGGCGAGCCGGAAGAGCTCCTCGTCACCCCGGCCGACCTGGGGAGATGGGCGGTCGAGGCCGGGGTGACGACGCAGCAGCCGTCCGTGGGCGCCGGCGATCTGCGGCGGCTGCGCGCGCTGCGGGAGGCCGTCTACCGGCTCGTGACCTCCGCCATGGACGGCCGTCCCTGGCCGGACGACGACCTGCGCCTCGTCAACGCGGAAGCGGAAGGGGCGCCGCCCCTGATGTGCCTGACCCCGGCGGGGCTCGTCCGCTCGGGCGACGCGGGCGCCCTCGCCGCCGCCGTGGCGCGCTCCGCCGCCGAGCTGCTCGGCGAGATCTGTGAGAACGGCGGGTCGCGCGTACGGGAGTGCGCGAGGGAGGACTGCACGCGTGTCTTCGTCGACCGCTCCCGGGGCGGCAACCGCCAGTGGTGCGGCATGAAGGAATGCGGCAACCGCGTCAAAGTGGCCAACTACCGCTCCCGCAGGACGCGGACCGCCCAGCCGGAGGCGGTGGGCGGTCAGGCTCCGGCGGTCAACCGCTCCAGAACGTCCGGAAGGTGAGGCGGCTCCAGCAGGTCGGGCAGCGTCGCCAGCTCAGCGGGGGAGAACCAGCCGAAGCCCTGGTAGGCGCCCGACTCCTCCTCGGTCAGGGCGCTCGGCGTGACCTCCGGCCGGCCCGCGAACCGGGCCAGGTAGAACGGCTCGACCTTGACGTAGTGGGCGCCGAGCCAGGTGAAGTCCCGCTCGACCGGCACCCAGCGGTCGATCACCGCGTCGCCGGGCAGCCCGGTCTCCTCGGTCAGCTCCCGGCGGGCCGCCTCCAGCGGCGTCTCGCCGGGATCGATGCCGCCGCCCGGCGGCTCCCACACAACCTGACCGCTGACGGTGTCTTTCCAGCGCATCAGCAGCACGCGGCCGTCGCCGTCGAGGCACACCACGCGCGCCGCGGGCCTGTCTTCCGTCATGAGGCCTCCTCGCGTCAGCGAACCTGAAGGAGATCGTAAGCCCGCCCGCCCATCGTGAACGCATGACAGACCACACGAGCGGCTACGCCCCCGTCAACGGCATGCGGATGTACTACGAGGTGCACGGCAGCGGCGACCCGCTGGTCCTGCTGCACGGCAGCTTCTCGGCGATCGGCACCTCGTTCGGCGCGCTGCTGCCGCACCTGGCCGAGAGCCGGCGGGTCATCGCGCTGGAGTTCCAGGGACACGGTCGCACGGCCGACATCCACCGCCCGCTGTCGTCCGCGCTGCTCGCCGACGACGTCGCGGGCCTGCTGGAGCACCTCGGCATCCCGAGGGCTGACGTCTTCGGCTACAGCCTCGGCGCCGACGTCGCCTTCCACCTGGCGCTCAAGCGGCCGGAGCTCGTCCGCAAACTCGTCCTCGCCGCGTTCTCGTACGCCGCCCACGGGCTGCACCCCGGCCTGTCGGACGGGTTCGAGAACCTGCGGCCCGAGCATCTCGCCGGCTCGCCCTTCCACGAGGAGTACCTGCGCCTGGCGCCCCGGCCCGGCGACTTCGCCGAGCTGGTCGAGAAGGTGAGCGCCTTCGCGCGCGACGCGCGGGACTTCACGGCCGACGACGTGCGCTCGCTCGCCGCGCCCGCGCTGGTCGTCATCGGCGACTCCGACATCGTCCGGCCGGAGCACGCCGTGGAGACCTTCCGCCTGCTCGGCGGCGGTGTGGCCGGCGACCAGACGGGGCTGCCCGCCTCGCGGCTCGCCGTGCTGCCCGGCACCACCCACGTGACGCTCGTGCACCGCGCCGAGTGGCTCGCGCCGATGGTCGCCGATTTTCTGGGCTGAGCACGTTTCCGGGCACGCCGACGCCGCCCGGTGCGAGCCCGGGCGGCGTCGGCGTGGCGCGGCGGTCAGCCGGTCAGTCGGTGCCGGCCTCCATGGCGGCCTGGTCGAGCAGCGCCTCTTCCTCGGGGGCCTCGCCGCGGGAGGCGATGGCCTCGGCGCCGCCCTCCGGCATGTCGCCGATCAGCTCGGTCGCGGCCGTCTGCGGGGTGCCGAGCAGTGACGGGTGCGGGCTGCCCACCATGCCGAGCGCGGCGTACTGCTCCAGCTTGGCGCGGGAGTCGGCGATGTCGAGGTTGCGCATCGTCAGCTGGCCGATGCGGTCGACCGGCCCGAACGCCGAGTCTTCCGTACGCTCCATGGACAGCTTGTCGGGGTGGTAGCTGAACGCCGGCCCCGAGGTGTCGAGGATGGAGTAGTCGTCGCCGCGGCGCAGCCGCAGGGTCACCTCGCCGGTCACCGCCAGGCCGATCCAGCGCTGCAACGACTCGCGCAGCATCAGCGACTGCGGGTCGAGCCAGCGGCCCTCGTAGAGCAGCCGGCCCAGGCGGCGGCCCTCGATGTGGTAGGCGGCCAGGGTGTCCTCGTTGTGGATGGCGTTGACCAGCCGCTCGTACGCGGCGTGCAGCAGCGCCATGCCGGGCGCCTCGTAGATGCCGCGGCTCTTGGCCTCGATGACGCGGTTCTCGATCTGGTCGGACATGCCGAGGCCGTGCCGGCCGCCGATGGCGTTGGCCTCCAGCACCAGGTCGACCGGGGTCGGGAACTCCTTGCCGTTGATCGTCACCGGCCGGCCCTGCTCGAAGCGGATCGTGACGTCCTCGGCCGGGATCTCGATCGTCGGGTCCCAGAACTTCACGCCCATGATCGGGTCGACGGTCTCGATGCCGGCGTCGAGGTGCTCGAGCGCCTTGGCCTCGTGGGTGGCGCCCCAGATGTTGGCGTCGGTCGAGTAGGCCTTCTCTGTGCTGTCGCGGTAGGGCAGGCCGTGGGCGAGCAGCCACTCCGACATCTCCCTGCGCCCGCCCAGCTCGCTGACGAAGTCGGCGTCGAGCCACGGCTTGTAGATGCGCAGGGACGGGTTGGCGAGCAGGCCGTAGCGGTAGAACCGCTCGATGTCGTTGCCCTTGAAGGTGGAGCCGTCGCCCCAGATCTGCACGCCGTCCTCGAGCATGGCGCGCACGAGCAGGGTGCCCGTGACGGCGCGGCCGAGCGGCGTGGTGTTGAAGTAGGCGCGGCCGCCGGAGCGGATGTGGAACGCTCCGCAGGCCAGCGCCGCGAGCCCCTCCTCCACGAGCGCCGCCCGGCAGTCGACCAGGCGGGCCACCTCCGCGCCGTACGCGGTGGCGCGGCCGGGCACGGAGTCGATGTCGGGCTCGTCGTACTGGCCGATGTTGGCGGTGTAGGTGCAGGGCACTGCACCCTTCTCGCGCATCCACGCGACCGCAACCGAGGTGTCGAGGCCGCCGGAGAAGGCGATGCCGACACGTTCACCGACAGGAAGGGAATTCAGCACCTTGGACACGAGTAGAAGTATATACACACGAATGCATGATCATGCAACGCGGCCCGAGTAGATCGTTGGTCTTGGACGGGTTTGTGCGACCATGCTCCGATGGACGATCAGGAGCTCCAGGCCATCGAGGCCAACGTACGGCTCGCCGTCGAGCAGCTCGGGCCGCTGAGCGACGTGGACTTCGGCCTCAACGAGGAGTCCGTCGAATGGGTCGAGGGGTTCATCGAGCGCCGGCGTTGCCGGCCGGACTTCGATCCTGAGGGGGTCGACGGCCTGGTCGGGGTGCTGGGTTCGTTCCTGGGCGCGTGCCTGGTCGCCGCCACGGGCGGCGGTTGGCGCAGGACCGGCGACGGGTGGGGCGTGCTCCTTCCCGACGGCAGCACGGCGTTCCCGTTCGTGAAGGTGCGCAAGCAGCTGCGCGACGGCGTGGAGTCGGGCGAGTCGATCGCGAGCTTCTACCGCGTCGCCGTGCACTTCATCGCCGCGGGAAGACTGCGGGAGAACCCGGCCGCCGGGGACTGAGCGCTCAGCGGGCGCGCGGGCAGGGGGCGCGGCGGCTCAGGTGGTCTCGGGCTTGCGGCCGACGCCGGCGAGCACGCCGCCCTTGGCCAGGCCCGGCACCGGGTACGGGTCGTCGTTGCGCCACTCCTGCGCGGGTACGAGCCCCGGCTCCAGCAGCTCCAGCCCCGCGAAGTAGCCGCGCACGGTCTCCCTGTCGCGCCAGGCGACCGACCCCGTGACGGACCCGCGGTAGACGCCCTTGGCCTCGTCCATCCTGTCCGGCTCGCCGGCCTCGGGCTCGATGTAGCCGTGGGAGATCACCAAGTAGCCGCCGGGCGCCAGGGCGTCGCGCAGGGTCGAGACGACCGAGGTCGCCTCGTCGTCGTCCGGGAAGAAGTGGAAGACGGCGGCCACGACGATGGCCACCGGCCGGCTGAAGTCGAGGTGCGCGGCCGCCGTCTTGAGGATGGCGGCGGGGTCGTGCAGGTCGCCCTCGATCGCGACGGTGTCGCGGTTCTCGGCCAGCAGCGCCTGGGCGTGGACCAGTACGAGGGGGTCGTTGTCGGCGTACACGACCTTGGAGCCGGGCGCGACGCGCTGCGCCACCTGGTGCACGTTGTCCTGCGTGGGCAGGCCCGCGCCGATGTCGAGGAACCGCCGCACACCGGACTCGGCGATGTGCCGGACGGCCCTGATGAGGAAGCCGCGGTTGGCCGGCGCCACCTCGCGTACGTCCGTGCCGGTCTCGCGGGCGAGCTAGATGATCTTCTCGGCCGCTTCCCGGTCGGCGCGGAAGTTGTCCTTCCCGCCGAGGTAGTAGTCGTACATCCGGGCGACGCTGGGGATCGTCGGGTCGATGCCCTGAGGAGCCTGCTCGTCCGTCATATGCCCACCTTCCTCGTCCTGCCGATCATACGAGGAAATATCGGGATTATTGATCATTGACGGGCGGCGTCAGTCGTAGTGGAGGAAGACGGTGCTGAGGGAGTCGAGGCGCCGCCGGAACTCCATCGGCAACCCCGTCAGCGTCATGGTGGCGCCCGGCGTCTTCTCGACCCGCAGCTGCGCCATGACCAGGACGACGATCCCGCTGGAGTCCCAGCCCGTCATGCCGCTTAAGTCGAGCACGAGCCTGCGCTCGGGGGCGAGCGCCGTGCGCACGGCCGCCGCGACCTCCGCGGCCGACTCCTGGTCGAGCGGGCCGGACAGGCGCAGCGTGGTGCGGCCGTCCTCGTCGTAGCGGGCGAGCAGGAAGGGCGGCGGGCCGGGCAGCGGGAGCGAGAAGCCGACGGTGACGGTGGTGCCGCCGGGGCCCTGGACGGCGGTGTACCGGTCGCTGAGCGAGCGGGCGATCCACAGCCCGTGGCCCGGCTCGACCCGCCACGCCGGAGTGCCCTCGTCCGGCACCGGGGCGCCGGAGTCGATCACGTCGCACGAGACCGTGTCGCCGTCCGCCGTCATGATCACATGTCCGGCGCCGGAGCCGTGCAGGATCACGTTGGTGGCCAGCTCGTGGACGATGAGCACGAGGTCGGCGGCGCGGCCCTCGGACAGCCCGGCCCTGACCGCGTGCGCCTCCAGCGCGGCCCTCAGCGCGTAGAGGGAGCGGTGCTCGAACGGCTGGTCTAGAAGCACCGGCGTCCCAGAGGCGCGCTTGGTCTCCTGGCAAGGCGCCGGTGGCGGGTCATCGGTCATCGACGGTCACCAGGCTGATTCCGGGTGCGGTGCCGGCGCCGAGCAGGAGGAATCGCGAACTGATGGACGGGTTGCAGTGGAGGGTCACCGAACGGGGAGGGGACAGGCTACGAGCGGCATCCATGATCATGCGTGCGCAATACAGGTCGACGAACGACAGTTCGCCCATGGTAACCGTGATGTCGCCGTCGAGGCGGATGGCTTCGCTCAACGCCAGCCCCAGCGCGGCCTCGGCGCCGCGGTCGAGCTGCCCGGCCAGCCGGATGCCGGGTGGCGCGTACTGGCGGCAGATCCGCAGCAGCGCGTCGTGGTGGTAGGTGGCCGCCGCGACCGAGCGCGTGTGATAGCCCGAGACCGAGGCGAGCGTGACGGGGTCGAACCGGACGCGGTCGTACTGGCACAGCACCGCGGTGCTGGTGCCTGCGAGCGTGGCGGCGATCTTTTCCTCGAACGCCGGCAGCTGCTCGATGCCGGCCATCGGCTGTAACGCCCAGCTCATGTCGAGCGCCACCCGCAACCCCGGGTAACCCTCGCCGGACGTGTGCGCCATCTGGTCGCGGAACCAGCGCATGGCGCGCTCCACCGCGAACGCCTGCCCGTCCAGCAGGGCGCCCTGGCACGCCATGACGACCATCCGGCCCGCCGAGACGGTCTCACGCGGGGCGACGCCCCGCCGCGCCAGCTCCGCGAGCCTGCGCCGCGGCTCCTCGGCCAGCCAGACGACCCGCTGCCCCTCGGCCAGCCCGTCGCGGACGAACGCCGCGGTCAGGTCGAGCAACTCCTCGGGCTCTCCGAATGTGAGACAGGCGTGATCTCTGATGGTCAGATCCGTGATCTGCGTTTCCGCGCCGACCGTCACCCACGTCACCTTCCCGATCGCGGTCACCTCCCGGGCCCGCATGGCTGCGGACTCTACCGTAGCGATCAAGAGGCGCCCGCCCCTTGGAGTTCTTCCTACTGCCCAGCGGGCGGGCGGATAGGCGTGCGGGCCCTAACGCGGCAGGTACACGTGCCAGCGGCCCGGCCGCACGTCCCACAGCGGCCCCCTGCGCCAGCCGTGAAGGAACGCCGCCGGGATGCGCCGGCCTTGGTCCACGGCGACGACCTGCTTGCCGGCGGCCTGCGCGGCGCGCACCGCGGCAGGGACGGCGGTGTCGCGCGGCCAGCTCAGCACCATGTGCGACTGGCAGCCCGCCCGGTAGGCGATCATCACCGCGTGCTCGCCGTACACCAGGCAGGGCGGCCGCACGCCGAGAGCGCGCAGCGCCGCGGCGACCTCGGCGTCGGCGGCGCGCCGCTGCAGCCGCAGGGCGGCCACCTCACCGAGGGTGAGCCCCTGCAGCGCGAACTGGCCGAGCAGACCGGCCGCGACCAGGCCCGCGCCGGCCCGCCGCAGCCCGCGCCGCCGCGGCCCGGTCACCGCGAACACGGCGGTGTGCGCGACGGGCAGGGCCAGCAGCGCGTACGCGGGCAGCAGGAACCGCGGCGCCGCGTAGCCCACCAGGAAGACGTACGGCGCCGCCATGGCGAGACCGGCGGCGGCCGGCAGCAGGCACTCGGCCAGGCGATCGCGGCGGCGGGCGGCGTACAGGCCGAGCAGGACGAGGACGGGAATGGCGGCCCACCACAGCGCCCAGGACGGCACCACGGGGCCGCAGTCGGCCGGCGGACGGCACAGCAGCGGCCCGTCGAGCGCGCGGGCGTGCTCGACCAGAGTGACGTGCAGGCCGGTCTCGTTCGCCGCACCGGCGGCGTGCCAGCGGGCGGCCAGGCCGCCGAAGCGTAGGTACGCCTCGACGATCCAGTCCGCCCAGCCGGCAGCCAGGCCCGCCGCGAGGGCCGCCGCCACCCGGGGACGCCGCCACCCTGGCACGGCCAGGGCCGCGGCGAGCGCGAGGACGAGCCAGACGCTGTCCGGCGGGCGCAGCAGCGCCACGGCCGTCACGCTCACGGCGAGCCAGAGCAGCGGGCCCCGGCCGCCCTCCCGCACGCAGCGCAGGAAGCAGCCGGCGGCGGCCACCGAGCCGCAGGCCACCCAGAAGTTCGGCATCGCCTCGTTGCCGTAGAACAGCGCCGGCCACGTCGAGGCGAACAACGCGGCGGCGACCGGCACCACCGGCCCGGAACGCACCCGCAGCCACGTCCCGAACGACGCGTACAGCGCCAGAACGGACAGCAGGCACAGATAGGCGCGCAGCACCTCCGTCGAGGAGGTGAACAGCACCACCGGGGCGACGAGCAGGGTGATGCCGCGGGCGCGCGGCGCGATGAACTCCGTCTCCGGCACCCGCGGATCGACCTGGCTGACGTAGACGACCTCGTCCCAGCCCAGCCCCATCTGCGGGGTCACCACGGCGAGCTGGACGAGCCCGTAGCAGACCGCCACCACCAGCAGGAGCGCCCGCCACGGGTCGGCGGGCCGCCATGTGCGAATTGCTACCATCAGTCCCTTACTAACAGCGGCCCCGGGGACGGGACCGGCTGCGGCGGCGGGACCTGCCGGAACACAGGGACGTTCCTGACCTGCGCATTCCCGGCGGACAGGCGTGTCAGTCGTCCATGACGCCGTAGGAGACCGCGCGGAACAGGAACGACGCCCAGGACCGGTACGGCCGCCACGCCTCGGCCAGCTTCCG
Source organism: Nonomuraea terrae (assembly GCF_004348995.1). Taxonomy (GTDB): domain Bacteria; phylum Actinomycetota; class Actinomycetes; order Streptosporangiales; family Streptosporangiaceae; genus Nonomuraea; species Nonomuraea terrae. The sequence goes on along the minus strand of NZ_SMKQ01000172.1, from coordinate 11,043 downwards.
GTACGCCGACGGCGGCGCGTCCTCCGGCAGCCCGTACGCCTCGCGCAGCAGGGCGAACAGTCGCGGCTCGTCGCCGGGGAACGCGTCGGGCGCGCCCGCGCCGCGGATCAGGATGAGCCCCGCCGAGAACGGCCCCACGCCCGGCAGCGCGCGCAGCTGCGCCAGAGCCTCCTCGGGGGCGAGCGAGCGCAGATGCTCGGTGGTGAGCAGGCCGTCGAGCGCGGCCCTGGCCAGCCCGCGCAGCCACTCCTCCTTCTGCACGGGCAGGCCGAGCCCGCCCGCCTCCAGCAGGCTCACCGGCGGCGGGAAGGCGGTGTACGCGCGGTCGTCCAGGGTGACCGTGGCGCCGTACCGCTCGGCGATGCGCTGCTTGATCCGGGAGGCGATCAGCATCGAGGACCGCTGCACGATCACCGCCCAGCAGGCCGCCTCCCACGGGCTCCAGAAGCACACCGGCCGCAGCCCTGGACGGCGCCGCTGCAGGTCGCCGAGCACCGGGTCGGTCTGGCCGAGCTTGGCGAAGCCGGCGCCGTCGACGTCGAGGGAGAGGATGCGCGCCACCTCGGCGCGGATGCCTGGCCCGGGGGCGCGCGTCGTGGCGACCTCGACCCCGCCGGGAGCGGCCGTCACGCGCACGCCGACCGGCAGCCAGTCGCTCTCCGCGCAGTACGCGAAGCGCAGCGCCCGCCCGTCGGAGGGCAGCGCGCTGGTGGCCGGCCAGTCCTCGAGGAAGCGCAGCGAGGCGCCGAAGTCGAACGGCCCCTCGGCGGTGATCCTGAACCCGTGCGTGGTCATGGGCGTATGGTAAGCGGCCCGTTCAGCCGCGCAGGCGCGCGAGGTGGCCGGTGAGGTGGTCACGGGCGGCGGCCGCGGCGCGGGCCGCGTGCGCCTCGACGTCCTGCGGCGGGCGGGTGCCGTTGACCAGCAGCATGGCATAGCCGTGCGCCGCGGACACGTGGACGTAGACGAACTCCGCGACGTCGGCCCACGGGGTGCCGGCGGGCAGGGCGTCGGCGGCCAGCGCCATCAGCACGTCCATGAACCGGCGGCTCCGCTCGTGGACGGTCTCGCGGTAGGGGGCGCCGAAGTCGTGGGAGTAGATGAGGTCGATGCCGGCACGGTGGCCGAGGACATACCTGGCGTAGGCCCCGGCGGTGGCGGCGAGCCGCTCGACCGGATCGGGACCGGCCTGCTCGGCGGCGCGCGCGAGCACGCCGGTGAGGTCGGCGAGGATCGCCGCCGCGCACGCCGCCAGCAGCGCGTCGCGGTCGGCGAAGTGGCGGTACGGCGCCGCCGACGACACGCCCGCGCGGGCGGCGACCTTGGCCACCGAGAACCCGGCGACGCCCGTCTCGGCCAGCAGCGCGACGCCCTCGCGGACGAGCACGGCCGGCAGGTCGCCGTGGTGGTAGCCGCGCCGCGGCGTAGGTCTGCTCACAGGGAACGATTCTCCTCTCGGCGGGCGTAGAGTAGTCTCGTTGATGTAAGAGCCATCTAACATTGAGAGTAGCGAACATGCGCAAGAGAATCCTCGGACAGCAGGGGCTGACGGTGTCGGCGCTGGGCTACGGCGCGATGGGCATCTCCCTGGCCTACGGGCCGTCCGACGAGAAGGACGGCATCGCCGCCATCCGCCGCGCCCACGAGCTGGGCGTGACGTTCTTCGACACGGCCGAGCTCTACGGCCAGGGCGAGAACGAGCGGATCGTCGGCGCGGCGCTGGCCCCCGTCCGCGACGAGGTCGTCATCGCGACCAAGTTCGGCTTCGACTTCACCGGCACCCGCGAGGGCGGCGTCGACAGCCGTCCCGAGCACATCCGCGAGGTGGTCGACAACAGCCTGCGCTACCTGGGCGTGGACGTCATCGACGTCCTCTACCAGCACCGCGTCGATCCCTCCGTGCCGATCGAGGACGTCGCGGGCACGGTCAAGGAGTTCGTGGAGGCCGGGAAGGTGCGCTACTTCGGCCTGAGCGAGGCCGGCGCCAACACCATCCGGCGGGCGCACGCCGTGCAGCCCGTCTCGGTGCTGCAGACCGAGTACTCCCTGTTCGAGCGGGACGTGGAGGTGCTCCTCCCGGTGCTGCGCGAGCTCGGGATCGGGTTCGTGGCGTACTCGCCGCTCGGCCGCGGGTTCCTGACCGGCCAGGCCAAGCCGGGCGCCGACTACGACAAGACCGACATGCGCAGCTGGGACGCCCGCTTCCAGCCCGGCAACTACGAGAAGAACCTGGAGGCCACCGAGCGGCTGGCCGAGCTGGCCGCCGCCAAGGGAGCCACCGTGGCGCAGCTCGCCCTGGCGTGGCTGCTCGCCCAGGGCGACGACATCGTGCCGATCCCCGGCACCCGCAGCGTGCGGCGGCTGGAGGAGAACGTCGCGGCGGCCGACCTCACGCTCGACGCCTCCGACCTGGCGCGCATCGCCGAGATCCTGCCGCACGGCGGCTTCGGCGCCCGCTACCCGGAGGGCATGCTGCCGTCCTGGGAGTGACCCTTCACGAGGCGTGGAACAGCCGCGGGTCGTGCGGCGGCGGCGCCGGCAAGGGTTGTGAGGCGGATCACCCTGTGTGCATCGCCCGGTGCGGGAGGGGTAGGGGCTTCCACAGCCGGAAGAAACAGGGGGAACAGGGGGAACGGTCATGAGCCGCATCGCAGAGTGGCTGAAAAAAGCCGAGAACCTGGCCAGGGGGCACTCCAAGCACGCCGACCAGGTCCTGGATCGCGCCGAGCAGTACGCGAAGGAGCGGACGGGGCACAAGTACGACGAGCAGATCAGCAAGGGCGCGGACGCCGTGCAGCAGCGTTACGGCGGCGGCGGGGCCGAGCAACAGGCCGATCAGCAAGCCGGCGGGCAGCAGCCGTCGCAGCAGGAACAGCCTTCGCAGCAGGAGCGGGAGCGGCGCACGCCGCCGCAGGGCTGACGGAACGCGAACGGGCGTGGCGGAGTGCACCGCCACGCCCGCGTGTGTGTGAACGTCAGGAGCGCGCGTCGTCCATGACCTTGCGCGCGTCGCGTTCGAACGACGCCCTGGCCCCGAGCGTCACCAGGCCACCGATGACCATGGGGACCACCAGGATGTACATGCCGCCCACCAGCGAGCCGAGCTGGTCGGAGGCGATGCCGACGACCAGTGAGCCGAACGCGCCGCCGGCCGTGATGAGCAGCTGCAGGACGGCGAAGCCGAGGCCGCGGGCCGAGGCCGAGACGACGTCCGCCAGGCACGCCGTCATGTTGGGGATCGCGATCGACATCAGCGACGACGACAGCATGATCAGGCCCGTCAGGGCGCCGATCGAGTCCGTGGACAGCGCGCCGGCCAGGACGAGCGAGCCGGCGGTGATGCCGCTGCCGCCCGCCAGCAGCCGGCCGCCCTTGCGGGTGCCGTGCCACTTCCTGCCCAGCCACGAGCCGACCAGGGTGCCGGTCAGCGTGCCGACGATGGTGATCAGGCCGCTCAGCGAGCCGGCGGTGCCCACGCTGACGCCGTAGTCGCGGACCATGAGCGTCGGCATCCAGTAGAAGATGCCGGCCAGGCCCAGGGTGAGGAACGACAGGCCGATGCAGACGAAGACCAGCGTCGGGATCCGGATCACCTGGCCGAACTGCGACCAGAACGGCGGCTTGTCCTCCTTGACCTGCTGGGGCGCGGCCGGCTCGCCGCTGGCGACCAGCCGGTCCAGCTCGCCGCGGCGCGGCTCGCGCAGCATCCAGACGAGCAGGGCGGTGAGCACGCCCGGCACGACCATGACGAGGAACGCCGTACGCCACCCGAACGCCTCGGCCAGCACGCCGCCGAGCAGCGTGCCGACGCCGCCCAGGTACGTGGTGACGCGCGTGAGCCCGTACGCCTTGGCCCGGCTGGTCGGCGGGTAGTAGTCGGCGAGCAGGCTGCCCGAGGCCGGGTTGTCGATGTTCTCGGCCGCGGCGAGGACCACGCGCATCATGTAGAACATCGCGAAGCCGGTGGCCAGGCCGGAGCCCAGCGTGGCGATGGCCCACACGAAGACGACGACGGCGATGATGCGCGTACGGCTGAAGCGGTCCGCCAGGAACCCGGCGGGCAGAGCCACGATGGCCGCGGCGAGGGCGGCGGCCGTGGGGATGGAGCCGGCGGCGGTGTCGCTGAAACCCCACTCCGCCTGGATGAGGGGGAGCACTCCTGACAGCAGGTTGTGCTCGATGCGGTCGACCAGCCCGACGATGAAGAGCACGACCAGTGGTGCCCACCCGAATGGCGCGCGGGACTGCGCGTCGATGACGCCTGTGCGCGGCGAACCCAACCCGATCATGCCCACCCTTTCGCTTGCCGAAAATCTAGAATTGCGTTCTAGGGCATTGTTCTAGACAGAGTGGCAGAAGTCACAGGGTTCGTAAATGGGTGATTACTGAGAAATTTCGAGACTCGCCCGCTCCGGTACGGTGGCCCCATGGTCAACGGGGCACTGCTCGTCGCGGGCACCACGTCGGACGCGGGCAAGAGCGTCGTCACCGCCGGAATCTGCCGCTGGCTGGCCCGCCAGGGTGTCCGCGTCGCGCCGTTCAAGGCGCAGAACATGTCGCTCAACTCGTACGTCACCGCCGACGGCGCCGAGATCGGCCGGGCGCAGGTCGTGCAGGCGCAGGCGGCGGGCCTCGAACCGGTCGCCGACATGAACCCCGTCCTGCTCAAGCCCGGCAGCGACCGCCGCAGCCAGGTCGTGCTCATGGGCCGCCCGGTCGCCGACGTGGACGCCATGGAGTACGGCGCGCTGAAGGACCTGCTGCGCACGACGGCCTTGGAAGCGCTCGGCCGGCTCAGGAAGCAGTACGACGTGGTGGTGTGCGAGGGCGCGGGCAGCCCCGCCGAGATCAACCTGCGCCGCGGCGACATCGCCAACATGGGCCTGGCCAGGGCCGCGGACCTGCCGGTGATCGTGGTCGGCGACATCGACAGGGGAGGGGTGTTCGCCGCGTTCTACGGCACGGTCGGCCTGCTCGACGCCGCCGACCAGGCCCACGTCGCCGGGTTCGTGGTCAACAAGTTCCGCGGCGCGAAGGAGTTGCTGGAGCCCGGCCTCGACATGCTCAGGCGGCTGACCGGCCGCGAGGTGTACGGCGTGCTGCCCTGGCTCGACGGGCTCTGGATGGACGTCGAGGACTCCCTCGCCCTCGACACCCGCCGGGTCGTCGCCGGTCCGCCGCACGGCCCGCAGACCCTGCGGGTGGCGGTCGTCCGGCTGCCCAGGATCTCGAACTTCACCGACGTCGACGCGCTCGCCGCCGAGCCGGGGGTGGTCGTCCGGTTCGTCACCGGCCCGGCGGAGCTGGAGGACGCCGACCTGGTCGTGCTGCCCGGCTCCCGCGCCACGGTCACGGACCTGGCCTGGCTGCGCGAGACCGGCCTCGCGGCGGCGATCCGCGCCCGCGGCGGGCCCGTTCTCGGGATCTGCGGCGGGTTCCAGATGCTCGGGCGGGAGATCGTCGACGAGGTCGAGTCGGGGGCCGGGCGCGTCGAAGGGCTCGGCATGCTGCCCGTCCAAGTCACGTTCGGACGCGAGAAGCACCTGGCCAGACCCGAGGGCAGCGCGTACGGGGAGCCGGTGCGGGCGTACGAGATCCACCACGGGGTGGCGACGGTGGAGAGCGGGGAGCCGTTCCTCGACGGCTGCCGGGTGGGCGACGTCTGGGGCACCACCTGGCACGGCGCCCTGGAGAACGACGGCTTCCGGCGCGCGTTCCTGACCGACGTGGCCGAGCGGGCAGGGCGGGCGTTCGTCCCCGCGCCAGGCACGGACTTCGCCCGGCTCCGGGAGGAACGGCTGGACGCCCTCGGCGACCTGGTCGAACGGCACCTCGACACGGAGGCCCTGCTCCGCCTCATCGAGCACGGCCCGCCGGAACTGCCGGTGCTGCCGCCGGGCGCGCCGTCCTGACGGGCCCCCGCCGGGCCGGGCGGGCGGGGGGAGCGGCCGTGGTCAGAACAGCTTGGTGGTCACCTTGCCGGGATCCGGGGCCTTGATCGACACCTTCGCGCCCCACTTGGTGTAGCGGCTGTCGACCGTGATGACGGTGCTCTCCCCGTCCTCGGTCACGGTCCCACGTGCTGCGCACCTCGCTCACCAGGCCGGCCGGGGTCAGCGTGAGGGTGTAGGAGACCCGCACGCCGTCGTCCTCGCCGCGGATCCTCGCGACCCAGGACGACGCCTTCTTGAGCTCTCCCACGGTGATCGTGCCGGTGACGGTGCCCTTGGCCGACCTGCCCTTCTTGATCAGCGCGGCCAGGGTCTTCGGCTCCGCCGGATGATGATCTGCGCACCGCCGCCGGCGGTCTGGTACCAGGGCTTGTCCTCGGACAGGACCTGCTTCAGCACGCCGCCGGAGCGGTAACCCGTCGTGCCGACGGAGATGAACCGCTCAGGCCCGTAGTCGCCCTCCATCGTGAGGTCGAAGCCCCGACAAGCCCTTCTTGCCGAACTGGAAGACGCCCCTGTCGCTCCCTGCCTCCCGGGAGTCGGTGCCGTCCGACCAGGTCACCTTGTCCGTGAAGCGCACGCCGTGCCCGGGCGTCAGCTTCGACTGCAGAGCGCGGACCGGGTCGGCGGCGCCGCCTGAGCGGGCGCCGCGCTCACCGTGAGCGCGGCGAAGGCGGCCGGCATCGTCATGATCTTCTTCATGGACGTGATCGTAGGGGCGCACCGTTTGCCGTGTCCCGGAAGTGAGAACGCGGGCAGGCTGCCGGATTCCTCCAGTGACGGGGAGGCGCCGGCGGCGGGACGATGCCGCCATGACAGCAGTGGTGCAGGCCGAAGGGCTGACCAAGTATTACGGCAGGCGCCGGGGCCTTGAGGACCTCACGCTCGACATCCAGCCGGGCGAGATCTTCGGCTACCTCGGCCCGAACGGCGCCGGCAAGACCACCACACTCCGGTTGCTGCTCGACGTGATCAGGCCCACCCGGGGGCTCGTCCGCGTCCTGGGCGGCGACCCGCGCGAGCCCGGCGTGCGCTCCCGGATCGGCTACCTGCCGGGCGAACTGGCGCTGGAGGGGCGCGAACGGGCCGGGGAGTACCTGCGTTTCCTCGGCCGCATCCGCGGCGGCGTGCCCGCCTCCCGTATCGACGAGCTGGCCGAGCGGTTCGAGGCGGACCTGTCGGTGCAGATGCGCAAGCTCTCCAAGGGCAACAAGCAGAAGATCGGGCTGATCCAGGCGTTCATGCACGAGCCGGAGTTCCTCATCCTGGACGAGCCGACCGGCGGGCTCGACCCGCTGGTGCAGCAGGAGTTCCTGGCGCTGCTGCGCGAGGTGCGCAAGTCCGGCCGTACCGTGCTCATGTCCTCCCACGTGCTCGCCGAGGTCGAGAACGTCTCCGACCGCGTCGGCATCGTCCGCGACGGCCGCCTGGTGGCCGTCGAGGACGTGGCGGCGCTGCGCGAGAAGGCGGTGCGCCGGATCGAGCTGCACTTCGACGCACCCGTGCCGGCCGCGGACTTCCAGGGCCTGCCCGGCGTGCGCGACCTGCGCGTGGAGGGCGCCGGCGTGCGGTGCACGATCGACGGCCGCCCGGACGCGCTCATCAAGGCGGCGGCACGCCACACCGTGGTGCACATCGTGAGCGCGGAGCCGGACCTGGAGGAGATCTTCCTGACCTACTACAGCGACGAGGAGCAGCACAGTGCTCGCCAAGAGTCTGCGTGACAACCGCCGGGCGCTGGCCTGGTGGACCATCGGCATCTCCGCGTTCATGGCGGTCTACCTGAGCGTGTTCGCCACCGTCCGACAGGAGCCCGAGACGTACGGCACCATGGCGATGAACAAGTTCCCCGGACCGCTCAGAGACCTCATGGGCGGGCTGACGGACTTCGTGTCCGGCGCCGGCTACCTGCAGTCGGTCGTCTACCAGCTCTTCGTGCCGATGCTCTTCATCGTGTGCGCCACGCTGCTGGCCAACCGGGCGATCGCGCAGCCGGAGGAGTCGGGCACGCTGGAGCTCGTCGTCACGCTGCCGGTGGACCGGCGGCGGCTGGTGCTGGAGCGGTTCGCGGCGCTGGCGCTGGCGCTGCTCGCGGTGGCCGTCGTGACGCTGGCCGTGGCCTGGACGATCAGCGTGGCCGTCGACATGGGGGTGCCGTTCGACCGGATCCTTGCCGCGCACACCGGGGTGTACCTGCTCGGTCTGCTGTTCGGCACCGTGGCGCTGACCGTCGGCGCCGCCACCGGACGCAAGATGGTCGCCTCCGCCGTCGTCGGCGTCTGGGTCGTGGCCGGCTACGTGGTCGTCACCATCGGCCGCAGCGTCGACGCCATCGCGTGGCTGAAGTGGGTCTCCCCGTTCCACTACTACGCCGACGGCAGGCCGCTGTACGAGGGGCTGCCCGTCGGGGACTACCTTGTCCTGCTGGGGGCGACGGCCGTGCTCGCGCTCACCGCGGTGCTCGCCTTCGACAGGCGTGACGTAGGAGTCTGATGGCGATCTCCGATGTGCCCTCCGACCTGCTCGGGGGGCATCGGCAGGTGCTGGCCGGTTGCGCCGCGACCGGCCGCTTACCGGACCGCGCGACGGTGGAGGCCTACCGTACGGCCGGCACCCGCGCCGCCGAGCTGGGCGTCCCGCTGCGGGCCCTGGTCGACGCGGCCCTCGCCGCCGGGGAGGGCCTGCCGTCCGTGCTCCCGGCGCTGCGCAGGCTCGTCTCCGCGCTGATGGACGGCTACGAGCGGGCCCAGCTCGCCGCCATCCGCCAGGAGGAGAGCGCCCGCAGGGAGTTCGTGGACGACCTGCTGCAGGGCCGGGCCGAACGCCTCGCCGAGCGGGCCGAGCACTTCGGGCTGCGCCTGGCCGAGTCGTACGTGGTGGCCGTGGCGCGGGGGTTGCGCGACGGCGAGCAGGACCGGATCGAGCGGGATCTGATCGCCCGGTTCGGCTCCCACAACGTCCTGGTCGCCGTACGCGACCGGCTGCTGGTGTGCGTCGCCCCCGCGACGTTGTCCGCCGCCGTGGGGGAGTTCACCCATCACGTACGCGCCCGCTTCGCGCCCGGCTGGCGGGTCGGCGTGGGGCGGGCGCATAGGGGGCCGGGCGGCGTGGTGGCCTCCTACCGGGAGGCGGCGCAGGCCCTGGAGCTGGCCGACGGGCTCGGGCTCACGCTTGACGTGGTCAAGGCCGCCGACCTGCTCGTCTTCCCCGTGCTGCTGCGGGACAGAGGCGCCATCGAAGACCTGGTGACCAGCGTGCTGAACCCGTTGCTCGGCGCCCGCGGCGGGCACGAGCCGCTGCTGGAGACCCTGGAGGCCATCTTCGCCTCGCACGGCAACCAGACGGCCGCGGCCCGGCGGCTGGGGCTGAGCGTGCGGGCGGTGACGTACCGGCTGGAACGGATCCGGCGCCTGACCGGCTTCTCCCCGGACGACCCGACGCAGCGCTTCACCCTGGAGACCGCCGTCCTCGGCGCCCGCCTGCTGGGCTGGCCCAAGGGCTTCACGTCTCACTGACGGCGAGGCGGACGCCGAAGCCCACGATCACCACGCCCGTGAGCCGGTCGAGGAACCGCCGCACGCGCGGCGAGCGCAGGAACCCGCTCATCCACGACGCGAACAGGATCAGCAGCGCGCTCCACAGCACCCCCTCGGCCGCGTGCACCCCCGCCAGCGCCAGCCCCATCAGCGCGTGCGGCGCCCCCTCGGGGATGAACTGCGGCAACATCGCCACATAGAACGCCCCCACCTTGGGATTGAGCAGGTTCGTCAGCAGCCCGCGCCGCAGCCCCGCGCCGAAGCGCAGTTCCTCGTGCTCCGGCTCGTCGTGGCCGGGCCGGGGCCGTACGGCCAGCATGCGCAGCCCCATCCACACCAGGTACGCCGCCCCCGCCCAGCGCAGCACGTCGTACGCCGTCGCGGAGGCGGCCAGCAACGCCGACAGGCCGGCCGCGGTGAGCAGGCCCCAGGTGAGCGTGCCGAGCTGGATGCCCAGCGTCACTCCCCAGGCCGGACGCCGGCCGGCCAGCAGCGACGTCCGCAGGACCAGGGCCGTGTCGAGGCCGGGCGTCACCGTCAGCAGCGCCACCACGGCGGCGAACGACCACATTGATCCTGCTACGTCCATGGACGTCAGGGTATGAGGAGGAGTTTCCCTGTCGTCCGGCGGCCCGCCAGGTCTTCGTGCGCCCGCCGCGCCTCGGCCAGCGGGTAGCGGTGGGAGACGGAGATCCGCAGCCGGCCCGCGGCGATCCAGCCGAACAGGTCGGAGGCCCGCCAGAGCAGCTCCTCGCGGTCGGCGATGTGGTGGATCAGCGTGGGCCTGGTCAGGAAGAGCGAGCCCTGCCGGTTGAGGATCTGCGGGTCCACCGGCGGGACGGGGCCGCTGGCGGCGCCGTACAGGGCCATGAGGCCGCGCGGGCGCAGCACCTCCAGACCGCCGTCGAACGTGGTCTTGCCGACGCCGTCGTACACCACGTCGATCGAGCGGCGCAGCGGCTCGACGAAGTCGTCGTAACGCAGCACCTCGTCGGCGCCGGCCTCACGGGCGAGCTTCTCCTTCTCGCTCGTGGAGACCGTGGTGTACACCTTGGCGCCCTTGAGCTTGGCGAGCTGGATGAGCAGCTGGCCCATGCCGCCGGCGCCGGCGTGGATCAGCACCCGGTCGCCCTCGCGTACCTCGTGGGTGGAGTGGGTGAGGTAGTGGGCGGTCATGCCCTGCAGCATCGCCGCCGCCGCCACCTCGGCGGACACGCCCTCCGGCACCGGCACCACCCGATCGGCGGGCGCCACCGCCTTCTCGGCGTAACTGCCGATCACGTTGGCCCACGCGACGGTGTCGCCCACGGCGACGCCCTCGACCCCGGGACCGACGGCGGACACCGTCCCCGCGCCCTCGGACCCGATGGAGGAGGGCAGGTCGAGCGCGTACGCGCCGGAGCGATGGTAGATGTCGATGAAGTTCACCCCGCTGGCGGCGACGTCGATCACGACCTCCCCGTCCCCCGGCACCGGATCGGGACGCTCAACGTATTCAAGAACCTCTGGCCCGCCCTGGGCGGAAAGAATGATGGCACGCATACCTACAGTCAACC
>NZ_SMKQ01000171.1 GCF_004348995.1 Nonomuraea terrae | reverse complement strand
GATGCGGGTCGTCGGGTCGTGTGGCGGATCGCGGTTCGTCGGCTCATGGTGTGAGGTGTGGACCTGGATCGTTCAGCTGGCGAAGAGGCGTACCGACCAGGTGGCGTGCTGTTCTGCGGTGATGTCCAGGAGCGGTGCGGAGGCGGCGGGCAGGGTGTCGGTGCCTTCCGCCGCGGCCCGTTCCGCGTGGCGCGCGGCCCGGTCAGCCACCTCGTCGATGTCGTCGGCGAGAGCGGCCACGACGCCGTTCGCGCGGAACGGGTCGAGGCCCAGCAGGCGTACCACGGCGTTGACCGGGCCGCAGACGCTGTCGTAGGCGGCCGACCGCGCGGCGTCCAGCGGGGTGAGCCCCGCCGCGCGGGCGGCCAGTCCCAGCACGACCGGCTGATGTGCCCCGCCGGGACACGCGGCGGCCAGCTCGTCCCAGAGCGGGCCAGGCCACGTGACGCGTACGGCGCGCAACAGCTGGCGGCCGAGCTTGCGGGAGGTCCGGCGCAGGGCCGGGGAGGGGGTACGGGCGTCGGCGGCGGCGTCCAGCAGGAGCGGGTCGCAGCCGCAGGCCGCTGCGGCGGCGAGCGCCGCGGCGACCAGCCCGGAGGTGTGCAGCCGGCCGCGGCAGAACCACTCCAGCGTGGCCGTGTCGCGGAGGCGGGCGGCCGCGACGGCCGCCTCCGCCCCTCCGCTGTGGGCATGCCCGCCGGAGGGGAACCGGCCGTCGCTGAGCAGCAACAGCGCCGCGTGACTCATCGTCGCTCCTCAACAGGTAACCGTCGGGACGGCTGTTCGGCCCCGAAGGAAGAAGGGGGTCGGCAGAGGGGGACCGGCCGCCGGCCCGTCCTCGTCGGTGTGTGTGGTCGGCCAGGGCCGGCGGGAGGTGGGGGTCAGAAGAGGAAGTAGCGCTGGGCCATGGGGAGCTCGGTGCGGTATTCGGGGACGATCGTGTCGTCGCCCACCGACACCTTCACGTCGGGTGTCCGGTCGTCGGGACGGGTGGTGCCGCCGCTGCCCGGGACGGTGACGGCGAAGCTGTCCGGGTCGACCTCGATGGCCGGGGTGGCGTCGTTCTCCCGCATGTCGGACTTGGTCAGCCCGCGGGTGTCGGTGATCGTCTCGAACGCCTTGCGCACCCCGTCCAGCCCGCCGAAGCTGCCCGAGACGAAGTTGACCGAGTTGCCGCCCGGCGCGTGGCCGAGCGCGCCGAACATGCGGCGGGGCAGGATCGGCTGCGGCGTCGGGATGGAGGCGTTGGCGTCGCCGATCTGCGCGTACGCGATCTGCCCGCCTTTGAGCACCATGTGCGGCTTGACGCCGAAGAACCGGGGCTCCCACAGCACCAGGTCCGCCAGCAGGCCGGGGCGGATCGAGCCGACCACGTGGTCGATGCCGTGCGCGATCGCGGGGTTGACGGTGTATTTGGCGACGTAGCGGCGGGCGCGGAGGTTGTCGGCCGGTCCGTCGCCGTCGAGGCTGCCGCGCAGGCGTTTCATCACGTGCGCCGTCTGCCACGTACGAGTGATCATCTCGCCGATGCGGCCCATCGCCTGGGCGTCGGACGACATGATCGAGATGGCCCCCATGTCGTGCAGCACGTCCTCGGCCGCCATGGTGGAGGGCCGGATGCGCGACTCGGCGAACGCCAGGTCCTCCGGCACCAGCCGGTTCAGGTGGTGACAGACCATCACCATGTCGATGTGCTCGGTGACGGTGTTGACCGTCAGCGGCCGGGTCGGGTTGGTGGAGGCGGGCAGCACGTGCGGGTGGGAGGCCAGCGCGATGATGTCGGGCGCGTGCCCGCCGCCCGCGCCCTCGACGTGGAAGGCGTGGATGCAGCGCCCGCCGATGGCCTGCAGGGTGCTCTCCAGGAAACCGGCCTCGTTCAGGGTGTCGGCGTGGATGGCCAGCTGCACGCCCGACTCGTCGCACACCCGCAGGCACGCGTCCAGCACGGCCGGGGTGGCGCCCCAGTCCTCGTGCACCTTGAAGCCCATGACGCCCGCGACGAGCTGGTCGCGCATCGAGTCGAGTGACGTGGTGGCGCCCTGGCCGAGCAGCCCGACGTTGACCGGGGAGGCGTCGAGCGCCTCGAACATCGCCGCGACGTGCCAGGAGCCGGAGGTGACGGTGGTGGCCTTGCTGCCCTCGGCCGGGCCGGTGCCGCCGCCGATCAGCGTCGTCACCCCCGACGCGAGCGCCTCGTCGATCTGCTCGGGGCAGATGAAGTGGACGTGGGTGTCGACGCCGCCGGCGGTCAGGATCTTGCCGTTGCCGGCGATGACCTCGGTGTCGGGGCCGACGACGATGTCGACGGGCGCCGGCCGGCCGGACACCCCGGCGACCGCGTCGCTGCCGTGCCGTTCCGGCATGGTCTCGGGGTTGTACGCCCGGCCGATCGCCACGATGCGGCCCTCGCGCAGCGCGACGTCGGCCTTGACGACGCCCCAGTGGTCGAGGACCACCACGCCGGTGATCACGGTGTCGGGGGCGCCGTTCGCGCGGCTCACGCGGGACTGGCCCATCGACTCGCGGATGACCTTGCCGCCGCCGAAGACCATCTCGTCACCGCTGTGGCCGGGGCCGCCGGCCCAGTCCTCGGTGATCTCGATGCGCAGGTCGGTGTCGGCGAGCCGGACGCGGTCGCCGGCGGTGGGGCCGTACAGGTCGGCGTAGTCGGCGCGGGTCAGCGCGAGCGGTTCTCTCACAGCGGCCCCCCGACCTCGCCGCGCAGGCCCCAGACCTCGCGGTCGCCCTGCAGCGGCACCAGCTCGACGTCGACCGGGTCGTTCGGCTCGAACCGCTGCGACTTGCCGGCCGGGATGTTCAGGCGCATGCCGTAGGCGCACTTGCGGTCGGGTTCGCCACCGGGGCCCGGTCTGATCTCCAGAGCGGGGTTGACCTCGTAGAAGTGGTAGTGGGAGCCGACCTGTACGGCGCGGTCGCCGACGTTGCGGACCTCGACCAGGGTCACCGGCAGGCCCTCGTTGACGTACACCGGCCGGTCGTCCGGGTGCTCGATCTGCCCAGGGCGGATGACGTGGTCGCGCGGCGGGATGGGGTCGGTGACGGTCACCAGCTTGGTGCCGTCGGGGAAGGTCGCCTCGACCTGGATCATGTCGATCATCTCCGGTACGCCGTCCATCACCTCGTCGCGGGTGAGCACGCCGTGCCCGGAATCCATCAGCTCCTTGACGGTCCTGCCGTCCCTGGCTCCCTCCAGGATGTGCGCGGTCAGCAACGCGACGGCCTCCGGGTAGTTGAGTGGCAGTCCGCGCGCCCGGCGTTTCGCGGCGACCTCTGCGGCCACGTGGATCAGCAGCCGTTCCTGCTCGTGCGGGGTCAGGTGCACATCGCCCTCCTGTTTGTCAGCGATCCGCATGCACATGATTACGGTGAGTCACTGGCCTTGGGCAGGGGGTGTCAGGCCACGTTCGCCTCACCAACGCGCCAGCGCAACAGCACCTTGACCTGGAGTCCGCTCCAGCTGAAAGGGTCTTCCCGTCCGACATATGAAGGAGATGCGCAATGAGTAGTCGAACTCTGGGACGTAGTGGGATCCGCGTGAGCTCGATCGGGTTCGGCGCGTGGGCGATCGGGGGACCGTTCGTCTCCGGCGGCAAGCCGGCGGGCTGGGGTGAGGTGGACGACGACGAGTCCGTCGCCGCCGTGCACCGCGCCCTCGACCTGGGCGTCACCTTTTTCGACACCGCCGACGTGTACGGCACCGGCCGCAGCGAGCGGGTGCTCAGCCGGGCGCTCGCCGGACGGCGCGACGAGGTGGTGATCGCCACCAAGTTCGGCAACGTCTTCGACCCCGCCACCCGCACCGTCATCGGCCGCGACGTCTCGGCCGCGTACATCCGGCAGGCGTGCCGGGCCTCGCTGGAGCGGCTCGGCACCGACCGCGTCGACCTCTACCAGCTGCACATCGGCGACGCGCCTCTGGAGCGGGTGGACGACATGATCGCCGCGCTGGAGGACCTCGTCGCCGAGGGACTGATCCGCTCGTACGGATGGAGCACCGACGACCCCGCGCGGGCGGCCGCGTTCGCGAGGGGGCCGCACTGCGCCGCCGTGCAGCACCAGCTCAACGTCCTGAACGACGCCCCGGAGATGCTGGCCGCCTGCGACGCCCACGACCTCGCATCGGTCAATCGCGGGCCGCTGGCGATGGGCCTGCTGTCCGGCAAGTACGGCCCGGACACGCGCCTGCCGATGGACGACGTGCGCGGCGACTCCCCGCCGTGGATGAGGTACTTCGCGGACGGCCGCCCGGCCCCCGAGTTCCTCGCCAAGCTGGACGCGATCCGCGACGTGCTCACCTCCGGCGGCCGCACCCTCGCCCAGGGCGCGCTGGGCTGGCTGCTGGCCCGCAGCGAGCGCACGGTGCCGATCCCCGGCATCCGGACGGTCGCCCAGGCCGAGCAGAACGCCGGCGCGCTCCAGCACGGCCCGCTCGACGAGACCCAGCTGCGCCAGATCGACGAGCTGCTCGGACGCTGACCTCTGGCAGGATGTCGCCCCATGGCAGATGAGATCTTCGCCGGTCTGGACGACATCCGCTGGGCGCGCATGCGCCATGCCCACGGGTCGGCCGCCGACGTGCCCGCTCTGCTGCGCGGCCTCGCCGACCCCGACCCGGCCGTCCGCGAGAACGCGCTCGACGGCATGTACGGCGCCGTGCACCACCAGGGCGACGTCTACCCGTGCACGGTCGCGGCGATCCCGTTCCTGTTGCGCATCGTGGCCGACCCCGGCGTGCCGGGCCGTGCCGAGGTCGTGCGGCTGCTGGCGGGGATCGGCTCGGCCGAGGATCCCACCGAGCTGGAGGGGGCGTACCGGAAGGCCAACGAGGCGGTCGACGAGGCGTACCCGCTGTGGGAAGTACTGCTGGAGGACGCCGACCCGCACGTGCGTGAGGCCGTCACCGAAGTGCTGCCCGCCTGCACGCGACGCAGGCGCGCGGCGCTCACCCTCCTGACCGCCCGCCTGCCGCACGAGAGCGACGAGTCCGTACGGATCGCCATCGTCCGCACGGTCGGCACGCTGGCCCGCGCCGACGACGACGCCGGCCCCGAGCCGCGCGAATGGCTGGCGGGCGTCGCCGCCGCGGAGCCCGACGTGCGGCTGCGACTGGTGGCGCTGACCGAGCTCACCTCCCTGCCCGGCGTAACGGAGGTCATCGGCGCGGACGACGCCCTCGACCTGCTCGCCGCCGTCTACCGGAGTGGCACGGCCGTCGCCGAACCCGCCGGCTTCGAGACCGCCACCCTGGTCGGTGCCGTGCGCCGCTTACGCGAACAGGCCGCGCAGGGCAGGCGCGCGCCGGAGGCGGCCGATCTCGTACGCGGCGTGAGCAGGTCCTACGGGGACCGGGTGGCCGAGCGCGTACGCCTGCTGACGGGCCTGCTGCGGTCACCGGAGTGGGAGTGCCACCTCGACGCCCTGCCGGTGGCGGAGCACCTCGTCTCCGGGTGGCGCGGCGACTATCGCGAGCTGGTCGCCCTGGTCGGCGACCGCATCCGCGACGGGCATCCCCGCACGCGCCCGGCGGCGGTCCGCGCGCTGGAGGACCTGGGCGAGCTGGCACTCCCGGCGGTCGACGCGCTGGCCGAGGCCCTGGAGAGCACGCCCCGGCGCGCCGTGCCGCACCCGGAGGCGGACGGCGCGGACCTGCCGTGGGTGATCGAGTGGGCGAGCGGCCCGCCGAGCGTCTCTCCCGGTGTGCGGGTTCTCGCGCGCGCGGGCGACCCGCGCGCGCTGCCGATGGTGGCCTGGGCGCTCGACCACGAGCCGATGCCGAACTACGCGGCCTCGTGCGTGGTCTCCCTGGGGACGCGGGCCGCGCCGCTGGTGCCCCTGCTGGTCGCTCGACTGCGTGACCTGCCCGCCGACGACCGGTTCGATGACCGCCGCGACGACGTCGCGTACGCGCTGACCGCCATCGGCCCCGCCGCCGCCGAAGCCCTGCCCGCCCTGCTCGCCGGTCCCCACACCCAGGCCGTGATCAGGGCGCTCGCCAAGGTCGCGGGCACGGCGGGGGACATCGCGGACGCCCTGCGCGGGGCGGTCGGCGCCGCCGACCGGAGGACCGCGGTGACCGCCGCACGCGCGCTCTGGGAGGGCGCCGGGGACGCCGAGCCGGCGCTCGCCGTCGCCGGCCGGCACCTCGACGGCGACGACCGGTTCGCCTGGCGTGATGCGGCCGAGCTCCTGGCCGTCGTCGGCCAGGCCACGAAACCGCACCTGACGTGTCTGCGCCGGCTGACCCGCCGCAAGGATCCGCACTGCTGGCTCGTCCTGTCGGCCGCCCGGGCGCTGTGGCGCGTCACCGGCGACCCCGAGCCGCTGCTGCCGGTGCTGGAACGGGCGTGGGGCACCAACGCCCACACCCGGCGCGAGGTCGCCACGCTCTGGGCCGAGGCCGGCCCGGCCGCCGCCGCCGCGCGCACCCTGCTGGCGGACGAGCTGGCCAGGGCTCGCCGCCACAACGCCAGGGAGGGCTCCTACAGCAGCGACCAGGTCACCGCGGACGAGGACCTGGTGAAGCGCTGCCGCGAAGCCCTGACCGCGATCGGCGCGCCCTGATCACCCGGCCGGAGTGACCCTGCGCGCCTGGTAGCGCAGCACCAGCCAGTTGATCCCCCACAGCACCAGCCCGACGAGCAGCAGCAGCCCGGCGCGGATGTACACGTCGGCGGGACGCCCGGTGAGCGGGCTGGCCAGCACGAACGCCAGCACCGCGCCGACCACCGGGAACACCGTGGGCGTCCGGTAGTGGGCGTGGTCCACCTCGTCCTTGCGCAGCACGAGCACGGCCACGTTGACCACCGTGAACACGCACAGCAGCAGGAACGCCGTGGTGTCGCCGAGCCCCCGGATCTCGCCGGTCGAGATCAGCGCGATGGCGAGCGCCGTGGTGAACAGGATGCCGACCACCGGCGTACGGCGGCGCGGATCCACCCAGCCGAGGCCGCTCGGCACGACCCGCTCGTTGGCCAGGCCGTACACGAGCCGGGAGGCCATCATCATGTTGATCAGCGCCGAGTTGGCCACGGCGAACATGGCGATCGCGGCGAACAGCTGCGGCGGGAAGTTGAGCCCGCCCGCCTTCACCACTTCGAGCAGCGGGCCCGACGACCCCTCCAGCACGTGCGTCGGGACCAGGAGCGAGGAGGTGATGGCCACGAGGATGTAGACGGTGCTGGTGATCGCCACGCCCAGGAAGATCGCGCGGGGGAAGTTGCGCGAGGGGTCCTGGGTCTCCTCGGCCATGTTCACCGAGTCCTCGAACCCGACGAAGGCGAAGAAGGCCAGGGCCGTGCTGCCGAGCAGCGCGTACATCAGGCCGCCCGCCCCGTCGACGTCGACCTCGACGAGCCGGGACGGCTCACCGGCCCCGGTGAAGACGGCGTAGACGCCGATCGCGATGATCACCAGCAGGCCGGTGAGCTCGATCAGGGTGAACACGATGTTGGTCTTGACCGACTCGGAGACGCCCCGGTAGTTCAGCGCCGCGACGGCGACGATGAAGATGATGCCGACCACCAGGCCGGGCACCGAGACGAACGCCTCCAGGTAGTCGCCGCCGATGGCCCGGGCGGCCGCGCTGGCCGAGGTGAGCCCGGAGCACATCACCGTGAACGCCACCATGAAGGTGAAGAACGGTTTTTTGAAGGCACGCTGCGTGTACAACGCCGCCCCCGCCGCCTTCGGATATTTCGTGACAAGCTCGACGTAGGACATCGCGGTCAGCCCGGCGATCACGAATCCGATCAGGAACGGCAACCAGAGGGCGCCGCCGACCTGACCCGCCACGGACCCGGTGAGCGCGTAGACGCCGGTGCCGAGGATGTCACCGACGATGAAGAGAATGAGAAGCTTCGGGCCGATCGCCCGCTTCAGCGGCACATGCCCTGTCTCGGGTACGGGGGACGTCATGAAAATCTTCGTTCCCCTTGCCGACCCCCCTGACACGGCCGCGCAAGCCCGGAGCGCCAGCTCTCCCGAGAGCGGCAGGCGTGCCATGCTCCACCGCGCCACGTCGCTGCTCGGCGGCGCCTGACGGAGGCCCCATACGGTTGCGCCGAAGATCCTCATGGGCGACCATGCACGTGTCCGTACCGCCCTCCTGGACGGGGTTCGAGCGATGCGCCAGCCGGATGACGGGCCCACTGCGCGGGTCCCCCGCGTGGAGGGTCCGGCAGACATGAAGCCACCGGCCGGCAAGCGCGGCCTGGGCCGGCATGCCCTGCTCATCGCGGCCGCCGCGACCGCGTTCCTTGCCGGGTTGGGCGTGACCGCGTTCGTGCTCCTGGACGAGGAGCCGGGCGGGCGGACGTCGACGGCCGCGCCCGACCTCGCCGGGGTCAAGCCGGTTTTCCCGGCGGTCGCCGACCCCCACCCGAAGCCGGTCCAGCTGACAGAGCCGCCCGAAGCGTGCGGGGTCAAGCCCGGCACCCTCGAGGACCTGGTGCCCCGGGCCGGCCAGAGCGAGCCGAGCGGGACGCTGCCGGGCTGCCGGTGGCGCAGCGACATCCCCATGAGTGAGTGGGGGCGCAGGAAGCTCCTGCTCGGCGGTCTGTACGTCACGTTCCAGTCCGTGGAGGACCTGCGGGGTGACGCCACCCCGTCCGCCGCCGAGGCGATCAGCCTGATGAGCCTCGCGCGCGAGGACACGAACGCATCCTGGGAGGAGGTCACGGGGCTGGGTGAAGAGGCTCTGGTCGACTTCGAGGACGAGGGAATCGGCGCCGTGGTCCTGGCGCGGGTCGGCGCCGTGCTCATCACCGTCGGCTACTCGGGGGACCTGAAGCCCAAGGGACCCGGAGCCATCTACAGCACGGACAAACTCGACGAACAACCTGCCGTCGAAGGGGCGCTGCGGGCTGCGCGGGACGTGGTGGCGGCCGTCGGCGGGGCGGTGGGCGAGGTCGGGATCGGAGCGCCGGCCGGGACGCCGGTGACACCGGCTGGGCCGCGCGACCCCTGCACCTTCGCCGCGCCGGCCACGCTCGAACGGCTGGCGGTGCGCTCCAAACCGCTCCCCATCGGGGTTTCCGACGTCGCGGACGGCGCCGCGGGCAGCATCTGCCTGCGCGACGGCATGCCGCGACTGCAGATCAGGACCGGCGTGATGAACGCCGAGGTCGGCAGTGACGCCGCCACGCTCGCGCACCGTGCGTACCTGGAGCGCTACCACCACGCCAGGGAAGGCATGGACGTCGACACACTCGACCGGCCCAGCCTCAGGTTCCGCACCCTCTCCGGGCTGGGAGACGAGGCCTTCGTCTCCACCTACACGGCCTACTCACAGATGGACGCCGGAGGTTCGGCCCAATGCGCCGTGATCTACTTCCGGCTGCGGCACTCGCTCACCGAGATCACGTACTGCGCCGACGTTCCCGAGGAGGCCGCGTGGGCGGCGGCCACGCTCGTGGCGTCCGACGCCGCCGCTGCGCTGGCGAAGTAGCGCGCGGTGGAGCGGCTGCAGCCCGGCGACCCCCGGCACGTCGGCGACTACCAGGTGCTGGCCCGGCTCGGCGCGGGCGGGATGGGGCAGGTGTTCCTGGCCAGGTCGCGGGCAGGCCGGGAGGTGGCGCTCAAGCTCGTCCATCCGGCGCTGGCCGGCGATCCGGAGTTCCGTGCGCGGTTCCGCCGCGAGGTGACCACGGCCCGCGCCGTCAGCGGGGCGTTCACCGCGCCCGTCGTCGGAGCCGACCCCGACGCCCCCGTTCCCTGGCTGGCCACCGTCTACCTGCGGGGGCTGTCCCTGCACCACGCCGTGGCCCAGCACGGGCCACTGCCTCTGTCCAGCGTGATCGCCCTGGCGGCCGGTCTCGCCGAGGCGCTCGTCGCCATCCATGACGCCGGCGTGGTGCACCGCGACCTCAAGCCGTCCAACGTGATGCTCACCCCGGAGGGGCCGCGCGTCATCGACTTCGGCATCGCCCGCGCCGCCGACGGGGCCCCGCTCACCGCCACGGGGTCGGCCGTGGGATCGCCGGGCTACATGGCCCCCGAGCAGCTGTCCGGCAGGGGTTCGGCGAGCTCCACGCCCGCGACGGACGTCTTCGCCCTGGGCGCGGTGCTCGGCTACGCCGCCACCGGCGTCAACCCCTTCGGGCGGGGTCCCGCCGAGGTGCTGCTCTACCGGGTGCTGCGGGGCGAGCCCGACCTCGCGGCGATCGCGGACGCGAATCTGCGCCGGCTCGTTGAGCGCTGCCTGACCAAGGACCCGGAACGGCGACCGACGCCGGACAGGATCCTGGCCGAGCTGGCCCCGCTGGCGCCCGCGCCCGAGACGCTGCTCGGGACGGACTGGCTGCCGGAGACGTTCTCCGCCGACATCGCCGGCCGGATCGTCGTCCCTCCCCTTCCACCAGAACCGGCCGCTTCTCCGTCCCGCCGGGCGGTTCTCTTCGTCGCCGGGTCGGGTCTGGCCGGCATCGCCGCCGCCGCCCTGGGGGTGACCTTGGTCCGGTGGGCGCGTACCACCACTACGGCCGGTCCCACGCCGCCCGTCACCCGCGCTCCTTCGCCCGCCGTCACCTCGTGGCGGCGTGAGCTGCCCGTCGGCCGGATCGAAGCCGTCTCCGTCGCGGAGGGCGTCGTGTTCGTGGCGGCGGGGGAAAGCGGCGTACACGCCCTCGACGGCGTGTCCGGGGAGTCATTGTGGCAGGCCCCGCTGCGACCGGACACCGCACGGTTCGCCCCACTCGTCCGGGACGGCACGGCTTACGTCTGCGACGCCCAGACCGTCGAGGCTCGCGATCTCCGGACGGGCGAGGTCCGCTGGACGGGCAGGCCGCGGGGCTCCCTGCGGGAGGAGGTCGTGACGGCCGCGGGGAACGTGATCGTCGCCGTGACCGCTGACGAGGTCGTCGCGTTCGACGCGGCCACCGGGCAGCGGCGCTGGGCCCGGTCGCTCGGCGGCCCAGGAGGCACCCCCGCGGTGAGCGGACAGATCCTCTGCGTCGCGGCGTCGGAACGCGGCAGCCGCGTGGTCCTGGGGCTGGACCCGCGCGACGGTCGTACGCGGTGGACGCGTCCCGTGGAGGGCTTCGCCCTCAACCGCCCGGTCGTGGCGGCGAGCGGGAGCGCGTACATCGTGGGCGAGGAGCGGATTCACGCCATCGACGGCTCCGACGGGTCCGTGCGGTGGCGCGCGACGGTCGACGGGGAACTGCCGCTCATGGCCAGGCCCGTGGTCGTCGGGTCGCAGGTGCTCCTCCACGACCGTGACGGAACCGTCTACGCCTTCGACGGCTCCACCGGGGATCGCGCCTGGAAGCAGGAGATCGCCATCACCAGGCCGGCGCGGGATCTTCTCGACCTGTACGGGCTCACGCCGCTCGTGGTCTCCGGACGGATGCTCATGTACGACCACGCCGGGCAGCTGCTGGCCATGGACCAGGGGACCGGAGAGGTTCACTGGCGCAGGAGCGTGGAGAAGCAGATCAACCGGTGGCCGGTGGCCACGCGGGGAGCCGTGCATGTCAAGGGCGTGAACACCGTGGTCTCGATCGACGTCGGCTCCGGCAGGATCATCCGTGAGCAGCGGGTGCCCCTGACGTTCTCCCTCCGGTCAGCCGGAGACCTGCTCTACCTGGTGGGCGAGACGACCGTGTCGGCGATGCGGTCGCCCACCGGGTGATCCGGGGTTACGGGGCGGTCAGGGCGGCGTGGAGGGACGGGCCGTTGCGGTCGAGCCAGGCCTCGCGGCGCTTGATCAGGTCGCCGACGCCCTCCTGCCACATCCGCGCCCAGCCGCCGCCGCGCTCCTCGGCGAGCCGCCGCATCGAGAACCACGAACGCCGCGTCCGCAGCACGGCCACCTCGACGAGCCGGGAACGGTCGACGTCCGACATGTCGTACGCGTCGGCGAGGATGCGGCAGCGGCGGGGGACGTCCACGTCGCGCAGCGTCGGGTCGGCGTCGGCGGGGTCGCTCAGCGGCGCCCAGTAGAGCATCGCGTTGTACACCTCGTCCACCCTGGTCACCGACTTGGCGACGTCGAAGTCGATCAGCGCCGCCGCCACGCCGTCGCGGAAGACGATGTTGTCCGGCGTGTAGTCCATGTGCCCGACCACCTCGGCCGGGTACGGCGGCTCCGGCGGCATGCCCGGCGGCAGGGAGAACCCCTGGTCGGGACGGACGCCCTCGGGCATGACGAACCCGGCCACGGCGTCGTCGTACGCGCGGACGAGGCGCCCGACGGAGGCCAGCCGCCCCTCGTCGGCGAGCCACTCCGGCCGCGGCCGCCCGGCCACCTCGCCGGGGACGTACGTCAGCACCTCGCGCCCGGCCGCGTCGAACCCGAGGAACCGTGGCGCGCCCGCGAACCCGACGTCCTCCAGGTGGCCCAGCAGCGCGTGGACGAGCGGGGCGTTGGGCCCGACCGGGCGCCGCACGGTGTCGCCGACGCGCACGACCCCCTCGGTGACGTCACCGCCGGCAAGCGGGATCTCGGGCTGGGGCTCCGCCGGTTCGACGTACGTGAAGGAATTCATCTCTCTCCTTTCTCCCCCGGGACGATCCCGGGAAGATATGTTCCGGACCGCACGAAAGTCGAGGCCGGCCGACAAAAATATGTGCTCTAGGGGGAAATGATGGGGTAATTCTCGATCAGCGCGGCGAATGTGGCGGAAATGGCGAAATATCGGGAGTGGGCCGATGACGAACAGTGGAATCCGGGGCGGTCCGACGTGCTCGCCTTCCACGCGGCCGATCCGGGCGGCTTCCTGCTGGGGAGGCTGAACGGCGAGCCGGTCGCCTCCATCTCCGCCGTCCGGTACGGCACTGGTTTAGGTTTCGTCGGGCTCTACATCGCCCGCCCGTCGGTGCGCGGACAAGGCTACGGAATCCGGCTCTGGCGGGCCGCCTTGGATCACCTTGCCGGCCGCAACGTCGGGCTCGACGGCGTCGTCGAGCAGCAGGACAACTACCGCAGGTCCGGCTTCCGTACGGCCTGGAACCACGTCAGGTACGAAGGGGTGCCGTCGGCGGAGGCGGCTCCCGCCGGCATCGCCCTGGTCGACGGGCGTTCGGTGCCGTTCGGCGAGGTGGCCGCGTACGACTGGCGGTTCTTCCCCGCACGGCGGGACGCCTTCCTGGCCCTGTAAATCGGCCTGCCGGAGCACACGTCGCTCGCCGCCGTGCGCGACGGGCGGCTGGAGGGGTTCGCGGTGCTCCGGCCCGCGCGGACCGGCTCGCGGATCGGGCCGCTCTACGCGGCGTCGCCCGAGGTCGCCCACGCTCTGGTGACCGGGCTCGCCGCAACCGCGCCCGGGGTCCCGGTCATCCTCGACGTCCCCGACGTCAACGGGAGCGCCGTGGAGGTGGTGGAACGACTCGGGCTCAAGCCGGTCTTCGCCTGCGCCCGCATGTACACCGGTCCGGTCCCCGACATCGACCTCGCGGGCGTCTACGCTGCGTCCACCATCGAGCTGGGCTGACGCGCCCGGCCAGGGTCCCCAGCCCCTCACGGAGAGCCTCGGGATCAGCCCGCGGTGCCGAAGATGGTGGCGATCATGCCGCGCACGGCGGCGAGCCGGTCGTCGGAGAGGTCGCCGACCTTGGACTTGAGCCGGGTGGCGGCCACGGTGCTGATGCGGTCGACCATGGCGGCGCGGCCCTCGCCGACGTCGATCGCGAACGCGGTCAGGGCGCGCGCCATGTCGGCGGGCTCCACGTGGGCGGTGAGCACGTTGTCGCCGTACAGGGTGTGGTAGAAGTCGCCGGACACGACCAGGCGGACCTCGTCGCGATCGCCGAGCTCGACGGACCACAGCTCGCCGAAGCGGTGGTTCACGCGGCCTCGCCGTGGTGCTCGTCGGAGGCGCGGGCGACGTCCTCGGCGACGATCCGCTCGTCGGCCTCCTGGCCGGCGCCGGCGCCGTAGACCGCGGCCCTGGCGGCGGGGGAGTGGGCGGCGGCGATCTCGCGAAGGGCGCCGCGCGCGAGGAACGCCGAGAGGCTGATGCCGCGTGCCTCGGCGTGCTCCCGCGCGGCCTTGAGGATCCAGGCTTCCATACTGATCGAGGTCTTCTCCATGGGCATACCCGGAGTCTACTCGCCGAGTATTACCTGCAGTAGGGAGAAGACGGAATATCGCATGACGTCCGGGCTGTCGGAAAAGGTCAGGGTTACCCGCCACGCTGCCCGCGATGCAGCCGCCGCCCGGCCCAGGCGGGTACACGAGCGGCTGCCGGGCTGACTTGTTTGAGAAGCTCCCTCACCTGTACGGCCTCCGCCGATCCCAGGCCGGCCAACAGGTCGAGCGCCTCCTTCCAGGCGGCCGTGGCGGCGTCCCGGTCGCCCAGGTCGGCGTGCGCGCGGGCGATCTCGCGCAGC
Organism: Nonomuraea terrae; assembly: GCF_004348995.1. Lineage (GTDB taxonomy): Bacteria > Actinomycetota > Actinomycetes > Streptosporangiales > Streptosporangiaceae > Nonomuraea > Nonomuraea terrae. The sequence continues at coordinate 5,263 of NZ_SMKQ01000171.1, read as the reverse complement.
ACCCGCGCCCGCCACAACGACGCCTCCAGCCTGCCGATCAGCTCACCGCTGCGGGTGAAGTGGCACAACGCCTCCCGGATCCGGCCCTGCCGGTGGCAGAGGTCGCCGAAGGCGTAGGTCGTCAGGGCCTCGCCGAGCGCGTTCCGGAGCGTGCGAACTCCTTCAGGCACTGCTCCAGCACGCGGGTGGCCTCGGCGTATCTGCCCAGCGCCCCGTACGCCTCCGCGAGCCGGGGCAGCGTCTTCGGCTCGCCGCCGTCGTAGTGGAGCTCGCGGGTCAGGCGCAGGCTCTCCTCGTAGTAGCGGACGGCCTCCTCCACCCGGCCCTTCTCGTAGCAGGCGATGCCGAGGCCGCGCAGCAGGCGGGAGCGGTCGAGGCTGTTGCGGCCGCCGGAGGTCGGCTCCAGGCCGCGATGGCAGACGTCGATCGCGTCGTCGTATCGGCCGACCTCCTGGTAGACGGCGGAGAGGTCGAGCAGCGCGTGCAGGGCCCCGCCGTCGTCGCCCAGCTCGCGGAAGAGCCGCACCGCCGCGGTCAGGTCGGCGAGCGCCGCCCGGTGGTCGCTCAGCACGTGCCGGCACACGCCGCGACCGGTCATCGCGTACGTCGCCGCGTGCCGGTCCCCGGTCCGCGTGAAGCGGCGGTGCAGCTCCTCGAACTCGGCCGGCGCCGGGTCGCTGGGCGTGCTCGCCTGGTTCGCGTTCTTCCTGCTGCCGGTGGTCGTGGTGGTGCTGGAACGGGCGGTGGCGGGGGTCGCTCTGGGGCCGCTCGCGTGGCAGTTCTGGTGGGCGCTGCTCTGCACGGGGCTGCTGCTGGGGCAGGAGTCGCTGGCGTTCGTCCTGGCCGGTCGCGAGTACGTACGCAGGTTCGCGGCCTGGCGCAGGTCGCGCCAATAGCGACATATATCACATTTCAGCCTTTTTTGGGACAAACCACACAAAACCGGGCATGGCTTGGAACCTCAGGAATCCGGGGGGATCCAGAATGTGTGGCATTTGTGGATGGGTCGACTTCGAACGGGACCTGCGGGGGGCCCGGGAGACCGCACAGGCGATGACGGACACGATGGCGTGCCGCGGTCCCGACGACCAGGGGCTGTGGCTGGCGCCGCACGCCGCCATCGGACACCGCAGGCTCGCCATCATCGACCTCGCCGGCGGCCGCCAGCCCATGGTCGCCGCCGACGAGGGCCGCGAGCCCGCCGTGCTCACCTACAGCGGAGAGGTGTACAACTTCCTGGAGCTGCGCTCCGAGCTGTCCGCCCGCGGCCATCGCTTCCGCACCCATAGCGACACCGAGGTCCTGCTGCGCGCGTACCTGGAATGGGGCCAGGACGTCGCCGAGCACCTCAACGGCATGTTCGCCTTCGCCGTCTGGGACGCCAGGACCGAGGAGCTGCTCCTCGTCCGCGACCGCATGGGCATCAAACCGCTGTACTTCTACCCGACGCCGCACGGTGTGCTGTTCGGCTCCGAGCCGAAGGCCATCCTCGCCAACCCGCTCGCCCGGCGCGTGCTGGACGCCGAAGGGCTGTGCGAGCTGCTGGCGTTCGTCAAGACACCCGAGCACGGCATCTTCCAGGGCATGTACGAAGTGCGCCCCGGCCAGATCGTGCAAGTGAACCGGGACGGCATCCGCAAGCGGCGCTACTGGCAGCTGGAGTCGTACGAGCACCCGGACGACGTCGACTCGACCGTCAAGAACGTCCGCGGCCTGCTGGACGACATCATGTCCCGCCAGCTCATCAGCGACGTGCCCCTGTGCACGCTGCTGTCGGGCGGCCTGGACTCCAGCATGGTCACCGCGCTGGCCGCCAAGGACCTGCGCGAGCAGGGCCTCGGCACGGTGCGCTCGTTCGCCGTCGACTTCGTGGGGTACGCCGAGAACTTCCACCCGGACCTCACCCGTTCGACGCCCGACACGCCGTACGTGCACGCGCTGGCCGAGCACGTCGGCGCCGACCACACCGACATCGTGCTCGACTCGGCCGAGCTCATGGACCCGGCCGTGCGCGCCGAGGTGTTGCGCGCCCGTGACCTGCCGATGGGCATCGGCGACATGGACTCCTCGCTCTACCTGCTGTTCAAGGCCATCCGCGGGCACTCCACGGTGGCGCTGTCGGGGGAGTCGGCCGACGAGGTGTTCGGCGGCTACCGGTGGTTCCACGACCGCGAGGCGGTGGAGTCCGACACCTTCCCGTGGCTCGCCGGCGGCTTCGACGACCACACGGGGGCCGAACGGCTGCTCAAGGACGACCTGGCCCGCCGCATCGACCTGGAGCGCTACCGGGCCGAGCGCTATCGCCAGGCGCTCGACGAGGTGCCGCGGCTGCCCGGCGAGACCGGGCACGAGCGGCGCATGCGGGAGGTCAGCTACCTGCACCTGACCCGGTTCGTGCAGATCCTGCTCGACCGCAAGGACCGCATGAGCATGCGCGTCGGGCTGGAGGTCCGGGTGCCGTTCTGCGACCACCGCCTGGTGGAGTACGTCTTCAACGCGCCGTGGGCGCACAAGACGTACGACGGGCGCGAGAAGAGCCTGCTGCGCGGAGCCTCCGCCGACCTGCTGCCGGAGTCGATCCTGCGGCGCGTCAAGAGCCCGTACCCGGCCACCCAGGACCCCTCGTACGACCAGGTCCTGCGTGAGCACGCCGGGGCGCTGCTGCGCGACGGCGACTCACCGGCCGCCCAGCTGATCGACTGGGACAAGGTCCGCGCGATCGTCGACGGGCCCGTCGGCTTGTCGGGCGCCTCGCCGATCAGGGCGGCGCTGGAGCGGTTCCTGCAGCTCGACACGTGGCTGCGCGAGTACCGCGTCGAGCTCGCCGTCTGACACCCCCGCCGCACGAGCACCGGCCTGTTCCGCGCGCCCAGAAGCCGGAACGGGCCGGTCCCATTCAGACGTGTCCACAAGCCGGAACGGCCCGGTTGCATTCAGACGTGTCCAGAAGCCGGAACGGCCGGTCTCGTTCAGAACAGCGACAGCGGCTCGGCCGGGTCGGGGGCGGTCAGCTGCGTGGCGGTCCGTCCGACGTACCGGGACAGCGAACGCGCCAGATGGGGCTGGTCGAAGTAGCCGAGCCGGTGGACCACGTCGTGGACCGGCACGCCCTCGCGGATGAGCTCCGCGGCCCGCCGGGCGCGGCCGATCTGCCGGACGGCACCCTGGGTGAGCCCGGTCGCCGCCAGGAACCGCCGCTGGACGGTCCGCTCCGACACCTCAGGCGGCGCGCCGTTCAGCACCGCGGTCACCACCGGGTCACGGTCGATGACGTCCTCGCGGACGAGCCGCCGTACGAACTCCTCGGCGTCGTCGTAGCCGGGCAGGTGCCAGGACGACCCCTTCAGGTGGAACGACCTGCGCGTCGCGCCGGGAATCTCGGTCGAGACGTCGACCAGGATCGGAAGGTGCGGCATCGACGTGCCGAGCGCGAAACTGATCCCGAAGAACGTCGCCTCGTCCGGGACGGGCGCCAGGCTCGCCTTCGACTCCGGCCCCTGCACGGCCACGCTGACCTTGCCGCCCTGCTCCCAGAACACCAGGTCCCACGTGGCCGCCGCCACCGACGTCATCCGCCCGACCCCGTGACTCCGGCTCCGCCACACCCGCTCGATGAACGGCGAGTCCGACCCCCGGCTCTCGACCTCCAGCGCCATCCGCTCATCTCCTTCCGCGAGGAGAGCGTACGACGGCGGTCCGACATTCGCGGCGTGCACTGCCGGGCGCGGGCAACGCGGTCAGGGGCGGATGCCGGCGAGCAGGTTGCGGGCGAGGCTGACGGCGAACTCCTCGGTGACGGGCAGGTTGGGGAGGAGCAGGAGGCGGTGGTAGAAGGGGCCCAGAGCTGGTCGGCCACCGCGTCGAGGTCGAGGCCATGACGCTCGTGCTGGCCCGTGAGATGCGCGGCCGCGATGTCACCGTCAACGCGGTGGCCCCCGGCCCCACCGCGACGGCCATGTTCCTGGAGGGCAAGGACCAGGCGACGATCGACCGCCTGATGGCGCAGCCCCCGCTCGAACGCCTCGGCGCCCCGGCCGACATCGCCGACGTGGTGTCCTTCCTGGCCGGCCCGGCTCGCTGGGTCAACGGCCAGGTCATCTACGCCAACGGTGGCATCGCCTGACGGCCGTCCGTCAAGGCCGCGTCAGTATTCGCGGGATCGGCGTCCGAATCGCGTAGCGGCCAACGGACATGCCGCACCGGCGGCTCTAGCGTCTGCTGTACGACCTCTTCGAGGAGGAAAGCAGATGTCAGAGCCCCGGTCGCCCGGCGGACCATGGTCGGCCACCACCCGCTTCGAGCCGGTCGCCGGCACCGGGGGCGTCCCGCTCGCGGACATCGCCGAGCGCTTCGGCACCCCCGTGTACGTCCTGGACGAGACCGACGTGCGGCAGCGCTGCCGCGCCTACCGGTCGGCCCTTCCCGGCGCCCGCGTCGTCTACGCCGCCAAGGCGTTCCTCTGCCGGGCGATGGCCGCCTGGATCCGTGCGGAAGGGCTCGGCCTGGACGTCTGCTCCGGCGGCGAGCTGGCCATCGCCCGGTCCGTCGGCTTCCCGGCCGATCGCATCGTCTTCCACGGCAACGCCAAGTCGCCCGCCGAGCTGCGCCAGGCGGTGGAGTGCGGCGTGGGGCGCGTCGTCGTCGACAACCTCGCCGAGATCGCCAGAATCGCGGGGCTGGTCCCGCCCGGTGGGCGGCAGAAGGTGCTGCTGCGCGTCATCCCCGATGTCGAGGCGGGGGCGCACCCGGCCGTCCGCACCGGCGGCGAGGGGCAGAAGTTCGGCCTGTCCGTCGCCACCGGAGACGCCGCCGCGGCCGTGGCCCGGGTGCTGCGCCAGCCGGAGCTGGAGCTGGCAGGGCTGCACTGCCACCTCGGCTCCCAGATCCGCACGGCCGAGCCGTACGAGGAGGCGGCGCACGTCATGGTGGAGCAGCTCGCGCGGATCCGCGACACGTACGGGATCGTCCTGCCCGAGCTGGACCTGGGCGGCGGCCAGGGCATCGCGTATTTGGAGGACGAGCACGGTCTGGCGCCCGCCGACTTCGCCGTGCGGGTCGTCAAGGCGGTCGAGGAACGCGCCGCGGCCCTCGGCCTGCCCGTTCCCGCACTGATCGTGGAACCGGGCCGGTCGGTCAGCGGCCCCGCCGGTCTCACGTTGTACCGGGTCGTCGCCGTCAAACGCGCCCTCACCCGGACGTTCGTCGCCGTCGACGGCGGGATGAGCGACAACCCCCGCCCGTCCCTGTACGGCGCCCGCTACAC
>NZ_SMKQ01000170.1 GCF_004348995.1 Nonomuraea terrae | reverse complement strand
GTCGTCGAGCGCTGCTTCAACCGGCTCAAGCAGTTCCGCGCTCTGGCCACCCGCTACGACAAGACCGCGACGTCATACACCGCGGTCGTCACTATCGCGTGCCTGATGCTCTGGCTGTGATCATTTGCAGACACGGCCTAGTACCTCATCGCGCGCATCACCCCCGATGCGGCGCAGCGTCATCCGAGCGCCGGCAAGCTGGCCGCCGAGGCGCACAAGAGCACGGTGAACACCCGGCTGAAGCGGCCGGACGGCTCACAACGCAAGCTGGCGGTGATCGCCACCGGCGAGCTGATGGAGGGCAACGGCCGGCTGCCGGCCTACACCGCGCCGTGGTCGTCGCCGGATCGCGCCGGTGGAGATCCTCGTAACCGCCAGCGCGACCCTATCTATGGAAATGCTCTCCGCCGTCTGTAGGGATCCTCGTTGCTCATCCCTTGACGGTGAAAGCTACTTCTGCAGGAAGGACTGCAGCATAGCCGTGACGTCCTTCGGCCTCTCCTCCGTCACGAAGTGGCCCGTATTCTTCAGGACTTGTCCCTGGACGTTCTCGGCGTACTCACGCCACTGGTCGGGGACCATTGAACCGAAGGAATCCTGGCCACCGATCGCGAGGATGGGCATCTTCAACTTGCCCTGAGCCAGGAATTCCTTGTTCTGCTGAACATCTGCGCGGAGCCCACGGTATACGCTCATCCAGGCCGTCGTGCGGCCGGGCTCCTTCAGAAAGTGGGCGTAGTAATCAAAATCCGACGCCGTGAACGGCGACTTGTTGCCCGCCAGGTACTCAGTGATCATGTCGTGGACGAGGACCCGTTCGTGACCGGCGATGAGGTGTTCAGCGAGGGGCAGCTGGAACAACCCGAAGTGCCACGCCGCGGGCTTGTTCGGGTCGGCGTTGAGCACGGGGTAGCTGTAGACGCTCTCATCCGGGATGGGAGCTTCCATCACAGCCATGCTCCGCACTTCCGTCCGATATTGCGCCGCGTAGTCGTAGGCGACCCACACGCCAATATCGTGGGCGACCACCTGGACGCCGTTGTTGAGCTTCAGCTGCGTCAGCAGCTGATGCACGTCCTTCGCCAACTGCGCTGCCTGGTAACCACTCTTGGTGACCTGGGACTCGCCAGCACCACGCAGGTCGACGGCGATCACGGTGTGGGTCTTGGAGAGCGGGACCATCTCCTGCCGCCACTCGGACCAATCCTGGGGGAACCCGTGGATCATTACCACAGGTGAACCTTTGCCACCTCGCACGTAGTGCATGCGAAAGCCATTTACTTCCGCATACTCGGACCGAAAACCAGCGGGTGGTTGAGACTGCGGGTAAGGCGACGGCGACTGCACCGCCACTGAGCCATGCTCGCGACTATCGGCCCATGCTCCAGAGCTCAAAGCCACGGGGACCACCAGGAGAGCCGCCAACGCCGCGATGAGCGCGATGGACCTGTTGTTTCTTCCTCTTCCGATGCGCGGATCTTTGCTGGACTGCTTGGTGTCGTTCATTTTCTTCTTCTTTCTCTGCGAGTTTCGGCGTTCACCGCAGGCGCCGTGTACGCGGTGCCGGCGTGCAAGGTTGCGGTTTGTCGATCAGATGAGGATCGGCGCGGCCGACGCGGCGAACGAGGCCAGGGCTTGACTGGACCACTCGTCTTTGAGAGAACGGCTTCAAGGGCGGGCTGGTAACTGGCGAGCTGGCATGAAGCCCAGCTGCTCACTCACCGTGATAGCCCTCCTCGGATTCTTGTGGGTGAACGGTTGTTCTGCCTGGTTAGTGTCAGATCCGTCGCGCCGCCTTACTTCAGCATCGGCGCAGTCGGTTCAGCGGCTGACGGCTCCTGTGTGCTCCGTCCTCGAGTTGCCGCGGGTGGTTGGCCCGATGAGTTCGGTCGATCCGTCGACCAGGAGGGCAGAGACGCCTCCGTCAAGGCCGCGCCCGGGCAGCTGCACTTCCGCCACGAGGCGGCCACCCGGATCGTGATGAGGCCAGCGCGCTCGTCGAGGTGGGGTGCCGTTAACCGATGCGTCACGGGCCGCCAAACCGCGAAGATCCCTAGCCTGACCTTCTGTAATGCCGAAGCGCCTGGCGCGGACCTATGGGTATGGAACGTCCGCCGCTTGGCATGGATGAACTCATCGAGCACTGGACTGTGCTGACCCGCGCCCAGCCGGGTTGTCGCGGGGCCACCCCATGACAGCCCGGCCAGCTGTCACAAGCTGTAGTCGCCAAGGGCATCGGGGTAGCGCGCGAACGCGGCCTCGGCCTCCGGGTTGACGTTTCCGCCGATCGGGCCGTCGTACCCGTAGGAGCTTTTTGCCGATTGTCATGACGAGCCGGTTGGCAATGTCGCGCAGGCTCATGTCCTGACTCCGCAGGTGGAGAGCCATGGACAGCATGGCGTTGTCGGTGACGCCCGCGCCGCTGAAGGTCTTGCCGCGCCTGCGAGCGCTCTCGTGGCCTTCAAGGGTGCCGTCGCGGATGTACTCGCGCTCCATGTCTGGTAGGCCCGGGGTGATCGATGGGTGTTCGTGTTGCAGCAGCCGCCCGTACTCCAGCTGCTCGGTGAACGGGCGCCCGTGGCTGACCCCGGGCCGCGCCAGTGCCGTGTCGTGCCCTCTGTCCTGGAGCTTCTCGCCGTTGATGGACATGACGAAGGTCAGGCGCGGCGGCCGTAGGTACGCGGATCCACGGGCTGCTCGGACTGGTGAAGCCCGCCGACCACGAGACGGTAGGAGTCGATCACGAGCTCCTTCACCAGCTTCTCGTCGATGGTGCCCCCGCCTTCCACCGTGATCCAGTGCCTCTTGTTCATGTGATAGCCGGGGGTAATGTCTGCGTACTGCTCACGCAGGGCTGCGGCGTCGTCCGGATCAGCTTTCAGGATCACGACGGGGCGCCCTGGCAGGTCGGTCATGAGCATGAAGACCTTGCCGCGCACCTTGTAGAGGTGCCAGTCGGGGCCGGAACGATGCTCCAGGACCGCGCCGGGCAGTCCCACACCACAGTCGCCCGCGATCTTCTGCAGGCCCTGTCCGTCCAAGGTGATCAACTCCTCTATCGATCCGAGTGCCCTGACCGCCCGGCCGAGGACTCAGGTGACGTCTTCCGCATGGCCGCCACGAATGGCGGCGCATGATCCGCCAGTCGGACTGCGGCCATCCGCTCCCTACGGCCATCCGCTCCCTACGGGCATACGCGGATGACTGTCTTTCCGTTGCGTCGCGTGGTCGGGTTGAGGGCACCGATGGCATCATCGAGGCTCGCGACGTCACCGATGTTTGTCCGCAGCCGTCCGTCCCGCACCCGCTGCACGATCTCGCCCAGCTCGGCACGATCGGCCTCGACAACGAAGTCCACCGCCAGGCCGTCAGTGGGCCGTGCCTCGACCGGGCCGACGATGGACACCAGCGTTCCTCCGGCCTTGATCAGGGCAGCGGACCGCTTCTGAACGTCGCCGCCGATGACATCGAAGACCAGATCGACGCCCCCGACGTCTTTCAGCGCGTCGTTCTCGAGGTCGACGAACTCATGCGCGCCAAAGTCGAGTGCCTTCTCACGGTCAGCGGCGCGTCCGGTGCCGATGACGTAAGCGCCGGCCTCACGTGCCAGCTGGGTCACCATCGTCCCGACTGCCCCGGCTGCGCCATGGGCGAGGACGGTCTGGCCGGCCTGAAGGCGGCCGTGCTGGAACAACCCCTGCCACGCGGTCAGACCTGAGATCGGCAGGGACGCGCCTACTGTGAAGTCGACGTCGCCGGGCAGCGGTGCGAGGTTGCGTGCTTCGATCGCCACGTACTCCGCAAGGGTGCCGTCGCGGTGCCAGTCGGCGAGGCCGAACACCCGCTGCCCGACCGACAGCCCTGTCGTGCCGTAGCCGAGGGCGGTGACCACCCCGGCCAGCTCGTGGCCGGGGATCGACGGTGTCTTGTCACGGCCGGCGCGATCGGTCCAGGTCGATGGCCACTCCATCTCAGTCGGGACGAAGCCCGACGCATGAACCTGAACGATGACGTCGTTGATCGCCGCGGGCGGCTCAGGCCGCTCCGTCAGCGTCATCCCGGCCGTTCCCGCGGCCTGGTCGGTTACCACAATGGCTTTCATTGAGATTGTCCCCTTCTTGTGTGGGTCTTGGTTTCCGGGTGGGTGTTCAGATGAAGGTGAACAGCTGGTCGGCGTCGAATCGCGAGATCGGGTTGGTGTACACCCTCTCCGGGTCGGGGTAGCCGAGGGCCAGCAGCACCGTCGTGCTGTGTCCGGTCTCGCGGATCTTGAACGCCTTGTCGACACTGGTCGGGTCGAACCCTTCCAGCGGCGTTGCCTCGACGCCGAGCTCAGCGGCCGCCATCATGGTCAGGCCCATCACCATGTAGGTCTGCTTCTCCATCCAGTGGTTCAGGTCCTTGTACCCGTAGTTGCGCAGGTTGAGGAAGTCTCGGGTCATTGATTCCCACAGCTCCTGCTTTGACGGGTCAGGGAACCGGCCGTCGACCCTCTCCTTCGTGAACACCGCTTCGATGTGGCTGTCAGGCAGATCTGCCCGGGTGGTGAGGATGATGGTGTGCGACGCGTTCAGGATCTTCTCGGCGTTGTCCTGGAATCGTTCGCCCAGGTTGTTGGCGAGCCGCTCTTTGCCTTCGGGCGTGGCGAGGACGTAGAAGTGGTTGGGCTGTACGTTCGTCGATGACGGCGTGGAGCGCAGGAACCTCAGCAGCTGCTGAAGGGTTTCCTCCGGAATGGTCTTGCTGGGGTCGAAGTACCTGGTGAGGTGCTTGCTCATGAGCCTGTCAAGATTCATATCAATCTGCCTTCTTCTTGCGATGAGTGGGCGAGGAACGGTGGTTTGGGCTAGTTCGTGCCGCGGGCAAGTGGGTCGCTGATGCGCTCGAAGCTGATTCCTGTCGTCGCGGCGGTGAGGTCACCCGCCACGAGAGTCTTAGTGGCATGTTCGAGTGCCTCCATTACGTGGGTGTAGAGCGCTGGAGGATCGCGCGCGGGAGCGGTTGGGGTTGGTGGAGTGGTCGCTCGGTTGGGAGGAGCGGCTGCCCGGGTACTGACCTCCGGCTGAAGTACGCGGCGGCCCCGCGCCACGCCGGCAGCGGCGCGCTCGGGACACACCAGCGGCGCCCTCCCTCCGACAGCTGGGGAACGGGACTACCTTGATGGTCACAGAGAGTGATCGTGCTTCACGGTCGCTTCAGGTCTTGCGTGACGATCTCTTCAGGGGGTTTCGATGGTGGGTGGTCGCTACATGCACGGTGTCCTCGCGGCGCTGCTTCCGCTGGCGCTGTTCGCGGGCCCGGCCAGACCCCCTCGACTGCCTGCGAAAACCCCTGTCGTGCTGTTTCCCGCATTCCACTTCACCAAGCTCCTGGTGACCGTACGCGACCAGACGACCGCGCCCGACTGCCCGCGCTCGGGCACCTTCCAGGACTGGTTCCAGAACAACCGGCCGAGCAGGTTCAGCCAGGTCTGCCAGGACAAGCTGCTCACGCTGCGTTACCGCCACGACCCGTCGGTGCCGATGCCGGCGCGCTTCTCCGAGCAGCCCGGCGTCACCGTCGAGATCATGGACTACGGCAGCACCAGCAGTGCGCCGTACTACCAGGCGATGTACCGCAGGCTGGAGGAGGCCGGGTACAAGCGGGACAAGGACATCCGGGTCGCCGGGTACGACGCCCGGCTCACCCCCGACATGGGCGGCTTCCTCGAGCGGACCCGCGAACTCATCGAGGACGCCTACCACGACAACGGCGACCGGCCGGTGCACCTGGTCGGCCACTCCAACGGCCCGCTGTACGCGCAGTACCTGCTCACGCACTCCAGCCAGGCGTGGCGCGACAGGTACATCCACGGTTTCACCCCGATCGCGGGCAACATGCCGGGGCAGGGCTCGATGTACTCGCTGATGTTCACCGGGCAGAACATCCGTGACTTCAGCTACCCCACGACCAGGGCGAACGCGCGCAGCAGCGCGCTGATGTACCAGAGCGCCCCCTCCACCTACATGAGCGCCGCCGACCCGGCGGTGTTCGGCAACCGCGAGGTGGTCGTCCACGACTCCTCGACGGGCCGCTCCTACACCCCGCGCGACTACCCGCGCCTGTTCGCCGACGCCGGGCTGCGCACGGCCAGGCGGCTCGCCGACCACTACATCGGCTTCGTCAAGTTCGCCGACCGCCGGTCGTTCCCGAACGTCGACGTCTACGGGGAGCGGGGCTCCGGCCTGCCGACGGTCGTCGGCACGCGGCTGGAGAACCTGGCCACCGGGCAGATCGCCGACCCCGACGGGTTCATCTACCGGGGCGGCGACGGCAATCAGGAGGACATCACCAACACCGCCATCCTGGTCTGGCGGGCCATGCGCTGCCACCGTTTCAGCCTGACCGACAACCCGGGCGTGAACCACGGCGCGCTGCCCACCGACCCCGCACTGCTCGACCGCCTGGTAGCCAACCTGGAACGCCCGCGCACCCGCTGCTCGTAACCGTCGATCCAGGCCCGTCCTCGTCGCCGCCCGTGACGCCCGGCCGTCCACAGCCGAAGGGTGCGGCCCACTGGGGTCGCACCCTTCGTGTGCCGGTCACCCGCCGCCGGGCTCGGCGGTCCTGCCCCACATCGACTTCATCTCGGCGAAGCCCTGCTCCATGACCCCGACCATGGCCTGCCGGGCTCCGTCGCCGTCGCGTCGCTGGATCGCGTGAGTGACGTCGGTGTGCAACTGCAACGCCTGCTCGGGTGGATGGTGCGGCATCAGGTGGTAGTGGTGCCGCCCGGCGAGCACCTCGGCGACGATGAGCTGCAGTTCGCGAACATCTCGTTGCCGGACGCGCAGCGCGGGCTCACTGTGATCGGGCAGCTCATGCTCACCTCCAAGGCCGAACTCGCCAACAGGCCCTACTGGCCACCGCACACCATGAAGGGCGCCCGCCGACCAAGCCGGCGTCCTTTGCCTGGCCTTGACCGCGCACCCGTCCTGACGGCCGCCACCTGTCGATCGCGGAACCCTGCCACTTCGTGATCTTTGACGTGCAGGAGGTCGCCGGCGTCGACGTCCTCGCCCAACCCCTGGTCGAGCGTCGCAAGCACGTGGACCTGTTCACCGGCGTCCCGCTGGCCTGTCCATGCAGACGGGCGACGTCGCCGAGGCGCGACTGTGGTTCACCGCCTTGGCTAGTGGACCATGCGGTCGATCACTTCCTTGGTCGACGGGACCCAATGAGCGAGGAACCGGTAGTTGATGATCGCCGCCTGGTAGCCGTCGCCCCAGTCGGGGTGCCGGGGGCCGGCGGTGGCATCTTTGACAACCGCGACCTGGAAGCCTTGTTCGAGGAATTCGCGCAGGTGGGATTCGACACACAAGTTCGCGAGCATGCCACCGAGGATGATCTTGCCGATCCCGCGTTTGCGCATCTGCAGGACCAGATCGTTGGTCTGCGGCCCGAACACCTTGTGAGGGGCGGCGACGATCGTCGCGCCGTCGTCGATGTACGGCTTGAACCGATCCAGCCAGTCAGCGCCGGAGTCGGTGAAACCGGTCAGATCCAGCGGGCCGCTCCGGGCGAACGTGCGGGTCCGGAGCTCATCGGCCTCCAGCGGCCCGTTGAACATCCACCCATTGTCGGTGGGATAGAAGTAGTGAGGGGATATGAACACCTCATAGCCCTCCTGCTTCGCGGCCCTGAAGATCCGCTCCATGTGCTCGACCGTGCCGTTCTCGGTGACGCTCGCGCCGACCATCGCCCACGTCGTCCCAGTCTCGCTCAGCACGTCGTTCTGCGGGTCGATGAAGACGACCCCAGTGTCGCTTCGCTGGATTTCCATGGTCGTGCTGCCCCCCTTGCCGTTTGCGGACGCAGCGTCTGCCCTGAGCCCTGTCCACACGGCCAGAAGTCATATCCGCTGCGGCCGGTCCCTCACCAGCACAGGGACCGGGACCGCACAGGCTCCACATGTGGTCAACTGCGGCGTCCGCCATCTCGTGCACCCGTTCCTGTTTCCGAGACGAAGACGACCTAACGCCGGGCTGCGTGAGCACGGCTGGCTCGGCGTCGCCGAGCAGGCAGCACCCGTCCGCTACCGCACAGGGACCAGAGCGGGCCTGGTAGACGACGGCCTGGGCAACCGCGGCCGTATGGGTGACGCGACATCACGCCTGTTCTGACCGACGACATCAGCGCACACGTGGGGGAGCGCGGACGAACTGCGGCACATCCCGGGCTGGGTGCCGTTCCGGCTGCGCCCGTGGCTGGGCGAGGACCGCCAGGCGTGCCGTCGCGGTCGCAGCGGGTGGCCACGGCCGGCTCGTGAGGTCGACGAGTTGCGGCGCCGTCGTATGGACGAACGTGAGTGGCGCCAGGCGACGCGCTCCGGCCCCCACCCACCCTTCAGGCCACCGCGAGGCCGGATCCTCCAGAGCCGTAGGTGCTTGCGGGCTTGCCGGAGCTCGGCGGCCATGACGTACAACAAGCCGGCTGGCGTCGCGTTTCCCGGCGAGGGATCGCGTTCTTCGTGCGGGTCTTCCGCGGCCGTCCGGTGGGTGCACTGCTGCTGCCACCGGACGGCCGCGGGTCGGGGGTACACGGCCCGAAGGCCCTTCGGCTACGAGCCCAGGGAGATCCTGTCCAGGTCGGGAGCGGAGTCGTCGTCGTTACCGATGGTGATGCTGTTGCCTCCCGCGTTGAGGGGGACGGTCAACGACACCGTGTACACGGTGTCGTTGCCCACGCCGCTGACCGGCACCTCGATCGGGGTGCTGCCGTTGACGGTGACGAAGTATGAGCGGTTCCCGTTGACGGTGAAGTCGATGAACAGCTGGTACTCGCCCGCCCGGTCCACCACGACGTCGTCGAACCGCACGGACGCGTCGGCGGAACCGCCCATGTTGCGCACCTTCTGCCCGCCGGAGCAGCGCGAGCAGTTCGTGATACCGGCGCTGCCGATCTCGTTCTGCGAGCTCTCCGCCTCCCGCATGAAGAGGCGGTCGGCGGGGCGGACCTGCACCGGCACCACCTTGGACACGCTGTGCGGCAGGCCGACCGTCCGGAAGTCCGCCTCGACCGGCACCTGGGCGGGACCCTGCTGACCGCCGGGTGGACCGGTGAGCGTCCAGTTGCCCTCGATCGACTGACCAAGACGGAGGTTGGCAGCAGTCACCGGCGCGCCTTCGACGGTCCAGCCCTCCGGGGCCACGGGTGACATCTGGACGTTGTCCACCGTGTCCTCGTCCAGGCGGAGCTTCGCGGAGATCGTGATGGACTGCTGGCCGGGACCCACCCAGACCACACCGGAAGGGTTCACGGTCATGGTGGTCTTGGGCACGTACGACACCGAGGGCATCGGCCCGACCGCGATCCGGTCCAGGCCGGGGCCCTGCTCGTCGTCGCTGAACACCTTGATGGTGTTGGCTCCGGCGGCGAGCGGCACGGCGATCGAGGCGTCCATGGGGACGTCCACGCCGGTGGCGGCGACGTTCTCCTTGATGGGCGCGGCGCCGTTGGCGCTCACCGAGAAGGAACCGGCCCTGGCGGCGGTGTAGTCCAGCTCGAGCCGGTAGGTGCCCGCTTCGGCGACCTTGACGTCGCGGTAGGTGACGGCGTTGCCGCTGCCGCCGCCCAGCAGGGTGACCTGCTTGGACCCGGAACAGGCGTCGCAGGTGGTGACCCGCGCCCTGCCGTTCCGGTCGTTGTTCCAGGCCTCCGCCTCCAGTGGCATGCCGTCGGCGTTGCGGGTCGGGTAGTCCGACGCCACCCGGATCTCGTCGATCTTGAGCTGCTTGAAGAACGGCTTCGCCTGAGGACCGCTCCAGGTGTCCAGCACCTCCAGCTTCAGGTAGCGCGTGTTCTGCTTGCCGAGGTCGATGAACTGGACGCCGCGGGCGCTGCGCATCGCGCCGGCGCGCACCGGCTCGCCCCAGGTCTTGCCGTCCATGCCGGCGTAGACCTTGTAGTTCATGATCCGGGCGGAGTCCTCCGGTCGGCCGAACGACTCGCGGGCGTGGGTGGGCGACCATTCGGTCTGGTTGACGGTGAGGTAGGCCACCTTGCGGCGCTTACCGAGGTCCAGCGTCACCGAGACCGGCTGGTTGCCGTCGCTGTCCCAGTAGGTGGTGTAGTCGCCGTCCACGCTGTTGGAGGCGGGAAAGCCCTCCTTCTCGGCAGAGGCGGTGGCCTTCACCTCGGAGGAAGCGAGGAAGTGCTGTTGACCGGAGGTGCGGACCTTGAAGACGGTGTCGTAGGTGTCCCAGTCGGTGACGCCGAGGATCGTGAGATAACCGCCGGACTGGGTGAACCGCAGGGGCGTGCCGGTCCGGACGTCGGTGACCTGCGTCACCCGGTAGCCATTGTCCCGCAGCCTGACCATATCCTGGCTCTTCGGCTTGGTGAGCACGTGCACGTACTGGGTCCTGGCCTCGTCATCGACGGTGATGACGCCATGAGCGCCGTCGTTCCAGAAGCCCGGCTGCATGCCGCCGTACATGTAGCCGCCGCCCTCGGTACCCGTGATGGAGGACCAGACGGGAGACAGCCAGGTGTCCATGAAGGTGTTGAACTTCTCCTGGCTCGGCGGGAACTTGCCGTTCACCATCGCGGTCTCAGCCATCAGCGACTTGATGGACGAGCCGGCGTTGGAGACGTACCGGCCGATGCTCAGCGGGAAGTCGACCGCGTTGTCCTTGCCGTCGTACCACCACTGGCCACTGGTCGGCAGCTTGTAGTCGGCCTCGGTGAGGCGCGGCATCGGCGTGTAGGTGGCCTGCGGATAGTCGTAGGTCGGGGTCATGCCGGTCTTCTGCTCGTTGCTGACGGTGTCCATGATCGGCGTGTCCTCGTTGTTGTTGCTCAACAACCAGGTCGGCCGCTTCTCACGGATCTGCTCGTACAGCTTGTTGCGCTCCCAGTAGGCGTTGTCGTTGTCGATCCAGAAGCCGGACAGGTCGGGGTAGTTGTCCATGACCTCGTGGAACAGGTCGTAGCTGTACATGCCGAAGCCGTCGCGGGTGGTGAGGTCCACCTGCCGGCCCTTGTAGGCGGAGTAAGCGGCGGAGTCGAGGGTCTCGACGCCTACCTCGTTGTGCCACTGCGGGTCGTCGGTCATGTAGAGCAGGATGTGGACGCCCTTGGCCTTGCCCGCCTCGACGAGCTCGCCGAGGAAGTCCCGCTTGGTCGAGCAACTGCCGGGAATCTCGGACGGCCACGGCCGGGCATAGCCGAGCCGGCTGTGGAACGTCGCGAGCACGATGTAGGAGGCACGGAGCTTCTTCGCCTCGTCGATCCAGTAGTCGGCGGTCCAGTCGCCGTCGGTCACGTCGCGCTCCCAGGCGGCGCAGTCGGTGTGACGCGGAGCGGTGAACATGCCCCAGTGCAGGAACAGTCCGGCCGTGCTGTCACGCATCCACTGCTGGCGCGGGTGCTCGACCTCGGCGTCGGCGGGCACCGCGCTGAAGAGCGCCGCCACGAGGGAGAGGGCCAGAGCGAGGGCGATCCCGGCGAAGCGCCGGGAACCGGACGCGATCTCGGGCGACCACCGGCCTCCGGGGGCGCTTCGGGTAGGTGGGGGGAGGTTCATGACCATCGGCTTTCTCGTTGGAACGATCAGGCGAATAATGTCAACAACACTGCCTAATCGGAATCCCGATGATCCAACGGCGGTGTCCGACGGTCAAGACCTCGGATCAATCCCGGGCACTTCCAGCAACGAGTTCACCACCGTGTCGAGGGCCAGCCGGGCTGCTCCGAGGGCTACCGAGTCGGCGCCCATCGTGGAGGTGACCACTTCGATCGGGAACAGGGTGAGCTTGGCCAGCTCGCGCCGGAACGGCTCGGCGACGATCGCTCCGCCGCGCGACATGCCTCCGCCGAGTACGACGATCTCCGGGTCCACCGCCAGCGCGAGGACGGCGGCGCCGCGCGCGAGGACCTCGGCGAACTCGATCAGCACCGCGAGACTCTCGGGATCCTGCCGGGCGGCGGAGGTGATGACCAGTTCGCCCTCGCGGCCCGCCGCGGAGGCGCTGCCCGCCGCCAGTTCGGCGCCGCGAGCGTGCAGCCGGGCCACCGCCGACTCCCAGCCGAGCATGGGCAGGGCTCCGATCTCTCCGGCCGCGCCGTGCCTGCCCTGGTGCACCTGACCGTCCAGGAGGACCCCCGCGCCGGCCCGGTGACCTGCGAACATGTAGACGATGTCCCGGTGGTTCTGGGCCGCGCCCTTCCAGTGCTCGGCCAGCGCGGCCAGCTTGACGTCGTTGGCCACCGCCACCGGCAGCCCCAGTCCCTCCGACAGCGTGGCGGCGACGTCCACCTCGGTGAACCCGGGCAGGGAGTAGGGGGTCAGCCCCGATCCGGCCTGGCCGGCGGCCACGTCCAGGACGCCCTCCGGCGCCCGCAGCGTTCCGGTCACGCCGCAGGCCGCGCCGGTGATCTCGCTGGGGTCGAGGCCCGCGTCGCGCCAGCACTCCCGCGCGGTCTCCACCGCTGCCTGCAGTCGCCGCGGCGCGTCCAGGTCCGGGTCCAGCTCCCGCCGGTGGGACGCCAGCGGGTTGCCGCGCAGGTCGGTCACCACGGCCAGCGTCTTGTGGGCGCCGATGTCGATCCCGCTGACGTACCCGGACTCGGCGCGGAAGCGGAAGTGGCGGGCCGGGCGCCCCGCCCCCCTGCTGTTCGCCTGCCGCGGCGGCACGGTCTCCTCCACGCGGCCGTTCTCGAGGAGCTCGGCGAGGAGATCCTCCGCGGTCGGCCGTGATACACCGATGACCGCCCTGAGCTCACGGAGCGTGAGCGAGGGAGACTTGATGAAGGCACCGAGGGCGGCGGCCATGTTCAGCCGTCGCAACAACGACGAGTCTCCGAGCCGGGCGGCTGCTTGTCTGTCTTGACTCATCCGATCAGGGATCCTTATGCTCGCGGCGGCAATAATGCTAACTTGCCTTCATATTACAGTTTTGCGATCAACGACGCTGGAACACCACCGCTCGGCGACAGCAGCACCGAAGGGACACTCATGGCAGCACGTTGGAGAGGAGCGGTCGCCGCTGCGACGCTCACGACGCTAGCTCTCGCCGGCTGCGCCAGCGGTGGTACGAGCGCGGAATCCTCGTCCGACGGTACGGTCGAGATGACGATGCTCACGTTCGAGACCCCCAACCTGCCCGCCTCGCTGTGGGACTCGGCGATCGCGCGAGTGTCCGCCAAGGTCCCGGGAATCAAGATCAAGAAGCTGGTCACCCCGAACGTGGACCGCACCACCTACGCCAAGCAGCTGGCCAGTTCGGGCCAGCTCCCAGACATCATGATGGCGGTCAACCCGCAGGGATTCGCCGAAGGCGGCCAGCTCGCCGAGTTCACCCCGGAAGAGCTGAAGGACTACGCCTATCCGGAGTCCGGTGCGATCAACGGCAAGATCTACCAGCTGCCCACCAACGCCCAGCCCCAGTCGCTCCTCTATTACAACAAGGACGACTTCGCCAAGGCCGGGATCGGCAAGGTGCCGACCACCTGGGCCGAGTTCCTCGACGCCTGCGCCAAGCTGAAGACCGCCGGCATCACCCCGATCGCGGTCGGCGGTGGCGGCCAGGACACCTTCGCCAGCATGTACGCGTGGGCGGGCGTCCTCGCGACCGACGTCTTCCTGCAAGACCCGGACTTCAACAAGGAAATCAAGTCCGGGGCGAGGAACTTCACCGACCCCGCCTTCGTCAAGGCGACCGAGAAGATCGCGCAGTTGTCCAAGCTCGGCTACCTCGACAAGGAGGGCACCAGCCGGTCCTACGCCGACCACGAGAAGGCCTTCCGGGCCGGCTCGGCCGCGATGTACCCGATGGGCTCGTGGTTCGCCACCTCCGTGGACAACGACAAGCCTCCGTTCGGGGTCGGCGTCTTCGCCTGGCCGAGCGACGACGGCAAGGCCGTGGTGCCCAACCTGACCGGCGGCGGCATCAGCGTCAGCGCGAAGGCCGAGAACCTCGACCTCGCCAAGAAGTTCGCGCTGGAGTGGACCAAGGACAAGGAGACCGCCGACGCCTTCACCAAGGCGGACGGCACGTTCAACACGGTCGCAGGCTACAAGCCGCCGGCGGACATGGGCCCGCTTTTCCAGGAGACGCTGGCCGTCTACGACAAGGCGGTCAAGGACGGCACGGTGACCCCGGCCTTCTCGATCGAGCAGGGCGACAACGGCCTGCCCGCCGAGTTCACCGTGCCCATCCAGCAGATCGCGGTCGAGCTCCTCGACGGCACCTCCGACGCCGCCACCGTGGCGAAGAAGCTCAACGACGAATACGCCGCTCTTCAGTAGGCGACCACCCGTGAGGGCGGACAACCCCGTCCGCCCTCACTCGTCCTTTCATTGAGAGGTCCCTTCTCCCATGCCCGGCTCACCCCGTCACCACCCTCTCCAGGGTGGCTGGCTGCGCAGAGCGCGTGAGTTCTCCGGATTCGCCCTGCCTGGACTCTTCCTGTACGGCGTGCTGGTTCTGGTGCCGATCGTGTGGACCATCGTCCTCGGCTTCACCGACCGGACACGGTTCGAGCCGCAGACCGGCTGGGCCGGGTTAGGACAATTCAGCCGGCTGTTCCAGGATGACCAGTTCTGGCTGGTGCTGAAGAACACCTTCGTCGTCACGCTGATCGTCGTGATCGTCCCGAACGTGCTGGGGCTCGGAATCGCCCTGCTGCTGAACCGGGAAAGCCTGCTCTACCGGCTGCTGCGCTCGGTGTTCTTCACACCCGTCATTCTGAGCGGCATCGTCGTCAGCGTCATCTGGCAGAGCCTGCTGCGGCCCGACGGCGTGCTGAACGCGATCCTGGTTGACCTCGGCGTGGACAGCGGCCCGCGCTGGCTGTCCGATCCCGACCTCGCGCTGTACTCGATCAGCGGCATCCTCTGCTGGCAGATGCTGGGCTTCTGCGTGGTGGTCTACATCGCCGGCCTCAACTCCGTCCCCAAGGAACTGCACGAGGCGGCGCTCATGGACGGCGCCGGCCCGCTGCGACGCTTCCGATCGGTCACCTGGCCGATGATCGCGGCCTCGGTCACCATCAACACCGTCATGCTGCTGATCAGCGGCTTCAAGGTGTACGAGCACATCCTGGTGCTCACCAACGGCGGCCCCGGGCGCAACGCCACCGCGTCCATCGCCTTCGACGTCATCGAGAAGGGCGTGCGAGGCGACCGGATAGGCGCTGCGGCGGCCGAGGCGACGATCATGCTCGCCATCATCGTCGCGATCACCGGTGTCGTCCTACGGCTGCTGCAACGTCGAGAGGTACACGTTTGATATCCCGGTTCCAGGTCGTGCGGCCGGTGTTCGCCGTCGCGCTGACCGCGTTGTTCTTCTTTCCCATCTACATCGTCGTCACGGGCATGCTGAAGCCCGCCGACGAGATCCAGTCCTCGCCGCTCGGGCTGCCCGCACCGCTCACGGGGGAGAACCTCGAAGCCGTCTTCGGGCGTGAGGACGGCCTGTTCTGGTCGTCGCTGGTGAACAGCGTTCAGATCACCGTGCTTTCCGTGCTCCTGCTCACCCTGTCCTCGGCGATGCTGGCGCACTACCTGGTGCGCTCGAAGGCCCGCTGGACCAAGCCGGCGATGCTGATGCTGCTGTCCGGCCTGATGATTCCGCCGGCGGTGATCCTGCAGCCGGTCACCCAGGTCCTCGACGCCGTAGGCCTGATGAACACCCTGCCCGGCGTGGTGCTCAGCAATGTCGCCTACTACCTGCCGTTCGGCGTGTTCGTCTTCGCCGGATTCATCGGCACCGTGCCGGTGGACATCGAGGAGGCGGCAGGCATCGACGGCGCGAGCCGGCTGCGGATGTTCTGGCAGGTGGTGTTCCCGACGCTGCGGCCCGCCGCCGCCAGTGTGATGATCTTTCTCGGGGTGTGGGTCTGGAACGACTTTCTCAGCCCGCTGGTGATCCTCGGCCCCGAGTCCGGCACCACGGTCACCGTCGGCGTGTACCGCTCGGTGGGGGAGTACTCCACGAACTTCGGCACCCTGTACGCGTTCTCGTTCCTGGCCTCACTTCCGGTGCTGCTGTTCTTCGTGGCCCTGCAGAAGCAGTTCGTGGCCGGCCTGACCGCGGGATCGGTGAAGTGAGGGCCCGCCCGTCCGCGGTGACGTTCGACGCCGATACCGGAGTGCTGCTGCTCGACACCCCCCACACGTCGTACTCGGCGTATGTCGGGCGCGAGGACGACATCCCTGTCCACACCTACTGGGGCCCGCCCATCACCGCCGAGGACGCGGCCTATCTGTCGACCTCGACCGCCGAACGGCTGGCGTCGGAGTGGGTGTGCTTCCGCTCGGCGGCGAACCGGCACGAGGAGTACCCGCTCCACGGAGGCCTGCAGTTCGGCCGGGCCGCGCTGTCGGTGGAGTTCCCCGGTGCGGTGCGCACCGTCGCGTGGCGGTTCGCCAGGCACGAGATCACCGCCGAGCGGGGCCACCAGGAGCTGGCGCTGTGGTTCCAGGCGCGGCACCAGGAGCTGACGGTGACCCTGCACTACCGGGTCTACGACGACAGCGACGTGATCGACCGGTGGGTGACCGTGCGCAACGACTCCACCGTGGACACCGTCGACGTGCACCGCCTCGACTCCGCCGCATGGGTGACCCCCGAGCAGCCGCGACATCGGATGACCCACCTCACCGGCCGCTGGGCGGCGGAGACGCAGGTACGCCGGACCGACCTCACGGACGGCCACCTCGTCCTGGAGAGCCGTCGCGGCATCACTGGCCACCATGCCAATCCCTGGTTCGCGATCGACGACGGGACCGCCACGGAGGAGAGCGGCCGCGTCTACAGCGCGACGCTGCACTGGAGCGGTTCGTGGCGGATGCTCGCCCAGCGTGAACTGGACGAACCCGCCCAGGTGCTGTTCGGCTGGGGGCACGAAGGCTTTGGCCCACGCCGCCTCGAACCCGGGGAGGTGCTATGGACCCCCGTCAGCTCAGGCGTGTTCACCGCCGACGGGTTCGGCGCGATGAGCCACGCGTGGCACGAATACGCACTGCGCCACGTCCTGCCGAACTCCGGCGACCTGCGGCCGGTGCTGTTCAACTCCTGGGAGGCCACCGGCTTCGACGTCGACGAGGCGGGTCAGCGGGCACTGGCCCGTAAGGCGGCCGACCTCGGCTGCGAGCTTTTCGTCCTCGACGACGGATGGTTCGGCCGGCGTTCCGGGGACCGGGCCGGTCTCGGCGACTGGTGGGTCAACACCGACCGCTTCCCAGATGGCTTGAAGCCGCTGATCGACGAGGTGCACGCGCTGGGCATGGGCTTCGGGCTGTGGATCGAGCCCGAGATGGTGAATCCCGACTCCGACCTCTACCGCGCCCACCCCGAGTGGACCTACCACTACGCCGGCCGCGAACCGCACACCATGCGGCACCAACTGGTGCTGAACCTGGCCCGGCCGGACGTCGCCGAGTGGGTATTCGGCCAACTGGACGCGCTGCTGTCGGCCAACGACATCCAGTTCGTCAAGTGGGACATGAACCGGCCGTTCACCGACACGGGCTGGCCGGAGCAACCGGACCGGCAGGGGCGGCTGTGGCTCGACCACGTGACGGCCGTCTACGGCGTGATCGACGCCTTGCGCCGCAAGCATCCCGGCGTGGCGTTCGAGGCGTGCTCGGGCGGTGGCGGCCGGGTCGACTTCGGCATCATGGCGCGGACGGACCAGTTCTGGCCATCGGACAACACCGACGCGCTGGACCGGCGGCACATTCAGCACGGCTTCAGCCACCTCTACCCGGCGCGAACCATGTCCTGCTGGGTGACGGACCTGCCGACCTTCATCAACAAGCGCCGGGTGCCGCTCACGTACCGTTTCCACGTTGCGATGGCCGGGGTCCTCGGCATCGGCGGCGACCTGAACGCCTGGACGGCCGAGCAGGCGGAGGAGGCCAGACGGCTCATCGCGCAGTACAAGGAGATGCGCCACATCGTCCAGCACGGCCGCCTGCACCGGCTGGGCGAACCAGGCAGGTCGGCGTCCGCGGTGCAGTACGTGACGGCGGACCGGAAGGAGTCCGTCGTGCTCATCTACCAGGAGGCCCAGCAGTACGACAGCAACCCCGCACCGATCCGGCTGCGGGGCCTGGCCCCCGAAGGAAGGTACCGAATCGACCGCGGCGCGGTGCTGTCCGGCGCGCTGCTGATGGGCCACGGGATCACTCCGCAGCTCACCGGCGACTACGCCAGCACCCTGGTCCGCCTCGAACTCGTGACCTGACCGCTTTGGCGTACGTCGGGGCATGAACAGGGGGACGGACCAATGTGAGCGCCTGCGCGATGGCCAGGTCCACCCCGGCGTCCAGGAGCTCGCCGGTGAACGTGCGGCGGAAGTCATGCGCATCCGGGGCCGCCGTCGCGCTGACCGTCTTCGACGTCATCGAACACGACAAGCTGGTGGAACGTGCCGCGCGGCCGGGCGGTCAGCTCACCGACCGGCTGCTGCGGCTCCGCCACCGCTTCGACGTCGTCGGCGACGTCCGCGGGCGTGGCCTGTTCCAAGGGATGGAGCTGGTGAAGGCGGCCGCCGATGCCCTGGGCGCCACGCTCGGGGACACCCGTTCGATCGAGTTGCGTCTTACGGCGCTCGCGCAGGCTGACCACACCGAGGCGGGTGCGCATTTCGGCGAGTAGTGCGGCCATTGACGGCTCGTTCGTAGACGGACTCCCACATGATGCCGTGTATCTGTGCCGGTTCGCCGAAGGAGTAGCCGCGTGGCTTGTCGTGGTTGATCGCGATGGCGGTGTTCATCGCGTCGCGGATGCTGCAGCAACGGCTCTATGTGGACGAGTCCAACGGGGTCATCGGCCAGTCGCCGGGTGAGTGCGTTCCACCATGCGGTGAAGCATCGCGACTTACTCCTCGGTCTCCACGACTCGCTTACGGGGCCGGCCGCGAGAGGTCGTGCTCATGATGTCGCTCACCGCCTCCCCGTCGATGTGGTGCATGGCGCTGACTCACGAAGCTGAGAACCCGACCACGGGGGTACTTGCAGACATGCTGTGAAATCACCCAGTGGGCCGGGGACACGGGCGGCGCTTCGAGACCGACCAGGGCTGCGTAGAGACGCCGTGCCATCGGCCACTCGTGGGAGACCGAGGGGAGACCGGCAGATCTGAACGTCTCGCGCTCCGCCCAGGACGACCGACACCGATCGATGCGACCTGCTCTCGCCTATCTGTACGGACATCGGAGAGTGACATCATCCGTCACCATCCGATTCGCAACACGGCAGACTTCTCATCCGACGGTCGCAGGTTCGAAGCCTGCATACCTTCGCGTACGCCGAGCCGAGATCACGCCGCCCGTGCGCGTACGGAAGAGCCGGCCCTCCTCGCCGACTTCGAACGCCGCGATGTGCTCCGGGAGGACGGCCACCAGTTCGGGCAGGATCGGCACGGTGCGCGTGTGCTTCGCGTCCCGGTGCTTCAGCCCGCGCTCGTCGTGGGTCTGCCCGAGTCGGTGAACCGCCTGTTGCTCTGTGGTCTGGTCTTCTCCAGTGTCAGCAGCCCCCAGCCCCTCTTTGGAAGCCGACAGTCCTTCTGCCCCAGTCCTGCCGCCTCTGCAGGGCGAAGACCGCCGAAGTACATGCAGGCCAACATCGGCCCTCGTGACCGCCCCATGTAGGTCACCGCGGTGAGGGGGCCTGCCCCCGAAGTGTGGACACCTTGAGTACCGGATGATGGAGATCCGGAGACAAGGAGTTCCACGTGGCGATGAAGTCGTATCCGCCGGAGTTCAAGGCGGACGCCGTCGCTTTGTATCTGTCCGATCCGGGACGGACGTTGGCCTCGGTGGCC
>NZ_SMKQ01000016.1 GCF_004348995.1 Nonomuraea terrae | reverse complement strand
CCGGGGGCCGGCGCGGCCACCGCCCCGGCCCCCGGCGTGGCCGCCGAGGTGGTTCGGGCGCCGGGCGGACCCGCACTCGCGGCCACCGTCACGAACGTCCCCGCCGGCCGGGCCGTGCGCGACGTGGGCACCGGCCCCGTGACGCCTCCCAGGACCAGCCCTTCCGTCGCTCTGCTACGCGAGCGGGAATCCGAGGAGGACGCACTCAGAAGGCGCCAGAGCTACGTCATGTTCGGCATCTTCCTGCTGCCGTTCCTGTTCCTGCTGGCCCTGATCTTCTCGCGGGTGCCGTACTAGCCGGCAGCGATCCGGGGGAGCCGTACGGCGGGGCTCGGCACACGCTGATCCGGCCGGCTACGTCGGGATCGCCATGGACTCCGCCGACGAGCTCGCCGCGTACCCGACCCTGGTCCGACCTAGCGGAGCGGCGGCCCTTCGAGGTGGACGCCCTGGCCCACGGCGTACGCCTCCCGCAGCAAGCCGGCGAACTCGTCGTCGAGGTCGCCGGCCGAGACCGCGCTCCACTGGGCGACGAACAGGCGCTTGGTGTAGGGCTCGCACCGGCTGATCCGCCGGTCGCTCACCTCGCGCCGCAGGTCGAAGAAGCCCTTGAGGCCGGCGGCGCCGGGGACCACGCCGGCGAACCCGCGTCGCGACCCCTTCAGCACGATCGCGGACTTCGACACCGCGTAGTCGAACGAGCCGCAGCCCTCGGCCAGCTCGATGAAGCGGTGGTAGAGGCCGACGACCTCAGTGGGCTTGCCGTCGAGATGTCGCTCGACCGTCCAGGAGTCCATACCGCGAACGCTAACCAGCCCCACCGACAAAACGGACTCCTCAGTCGGCGGCGCGCTCCACCAGCTCACGCACCAGTGCGGCGACCTCGGCGGGGGTGAACTCCATGGCGTTCTCCCCGACCGTGACCTCGAAGCTCGACCGGCGCGGGTCGGGGGCCGAGCGCACCCGAGGGAAGAGCTCCACCTCGCGCTCGGCCGCCAGCGCGGCCCCGGCCCGCTCGACCTCCCGCCGCCCGGCCGGCAGATGCACGTGGAACATCGGGGTCTGCGGCGGGTCCGGGTACGCGTACGCCACGCCGTCCGCGTTGATCGCCGCAGCGAGGGCGATCGCGTGCTCGCGGAAGGCGTCCATGCGCGGCAGCAGCCGGTCCAGCCCGTCCAGCGCGGCCAGCGCCTGCGGCCACGGGTCCGGAGTGCGCCCGCCGAGCCGGGTCAGCCAGACGCCCGCCGCGCCGACGAACTCGGCGTCGCCCAGCAGCACGCCCCCCGAGACGCCCAGCAGCGCCTTGTAGAGCGAGACGTACACCGTGTCGAACAGCCCGGCGATCTCGCTGTGCGGCCGGCGGTAGCACGTCTGCGCCTCCCACAGCCGGGCGCCGTCCATGTGCGCGGCCGCTCCCCGGCTCCGGGCGAGGTCGATCTGCGCGCGCAGGTCGTCCCATTCGGGCAGCAGGCCGCCGAGGTCGCGCTGCGGCAGCTCCCACACCACGGCGGCCGGCGGCTCGGCGACCGCGTCGAGGTCGGCCAGGGTCATCAGCTCGTGCCGGTCGCCGGCCCGGTGCAGGCGCAGGCCGTGCACGGCGGCGTACCCCTGCATCTCCCACACGTCGAGGTGGGTCTGCGGGTGCGCGGCGAAGGCGAACCGGCCCCGGGTCTCGGCGTGCACCCGCAACGCCACCTGCTGCGCCATCGTCCCCGTGGGGAAGTACAGCGCGGCCTCCTTGCCCAGCAGCTCGGCGAGCCGGCGTTCGAGCGCGGCCTGCGGGGCGCCGGGCGGTGTGTCGTCGTCGACGAGCGCCAGCATGCGGCGGAGGGCGTCGGCGGGTCTGCGGTGGATCGGCGCGTGCAGGAACAACGAGCGCTGGATCTGGTGATCGGTCACCCGCCTGAAAATATCCCGCTATTTCAGGACGTAAGGGATATCGTCGGGCCCCATGACCCTCCCCCGCGTCCGCCCTCCCTTCGTCGCCGACGAACGCACCCAGCTCGTGGGCTGGCTGGACATGCAGCGCGCGATCGTCCAGTGGAAGTGCGAAGGCCTGTCGGAGGAGGACGCGCACCGTCCCGTCCTGCCCGCCTCGCCCCTCATGACGGTGGCGGGCGTGCTCTCCCACCTGCGCTGGACGGAGCACACCTGGTTCGAGGTGCTCTTCCTGGGCCGTCCCGCCGACAGCCCGCAGTTCGACGAGTCGGTCGAGGACGCCGACATGCGCGTCGAGGGCGTCCCGCTCGCGCGGCTCCTCGACGCGTACGAGCACCAGGTCCGGACCTCCAACGAGATCATCGCCGCCCATGCGCTGGACGACGTCGGCAAGCACCCCGAGCACCGCTCCGCCGCCGCGACCCTGCGCTGGATGATCATCCACATGGTCGAGGAGACCGCCAGACACGCCGGCCACCTCGACGCCGTCCGCGAGTTCCTCGACGGCGAAAAGGGCTATTACTGACAGGCATGAGGGTCATCACCGTGGAGGATCTCTTACCGGAGTACGGAGCGATCGTCATCAGGGACATCCCGGACGAGGAGCCGGCGCCGCTGCCCCTGCTCGGCGAGAGCGACCTGGAGGCGCTCTCCATCGGCACGATCGCCAGGGCGGGTGACGGATGGTTGAAGGCGTCGGCTCGCGGCGTGCGCCATCGCGTGCGCCTGGAGGCCCACGACGGCCCGCCGCCCCTCGATGACGCCTGGCACGACGTGGCCGAGACCTCGTACCACGCCGGCAGCGGCTTGGTGGAGCTGACCACCCTTGACCCGCTATCGCCTCCCCGCGCGGCCCCCGCGCGCCGAGGACGTGCTGCGCCTGTCGGACGGGCGACGGGCGATGATCCGGCATCGGGACGCGCTCCACCGCTACACGCGCTTCACCGCCGACCTGGCCGCCGTCGCGGTGTGGAGCCGGGGCCACACCGCCTCGGAGACGACGGCCGAGCTCTCCGACCGGTTGCCGGCGACGGAGGAGGACATACGCGAGACGATCGCTCACGGGATCGAGCATGGCCTGCTCAGCCCTTCCGGCGAGGACGGCTTCACCGCGCTGCCACGCCGTCCACCGCGATCCGAGCCCGGCCGCCTGGTCTGACCCGCGGACGCTCAGGCGTTCATCGACGGCGCTTTTCCTGGAAAGGAGCGAGATCTGACGACGCACATCCTCGCGAGCTCCGGGTCGGCGGTGGTGCGCTCCTCGATCACAACCCGAGCATGCGGGCCGGTTCGGCGATGACCTGCTGGATCACCAGGCCGGCGGCGCCGAGCACGGCCGCGTCCGCGCCCGTGCGGGAGACGACGACGGCGGGCGGGGTGCCGCGCATCTGCGCCAGCCGGGCCCCGAGCGCGCCGGCCACCGGGCCCTCCAGCCACGGGAACAACGGCGCGAAGATCCCGCCGAGCACGATCCGGCCAGGATCGAGCAGGTGGACGGCCGAGGTGAGCGCCACGCCGAGCGCGTGCCCGGCCCGCTCGCACGTCTCCAGGGCCTCCCGGTCGCCCGACTCCAGGCGGGCCGTCAGTTCGGGCACGGAGGCCAGCTCGCCGAGCAGGGCGTCCTGGCCCGCGTACACCTCCAGGCAGCCCCGCCCGCCGCACCGGCACCCGGGCCCGTCGGGCACGACGACCACGTGGCCCAGCTCACCGGCCAGCCCGAACGTGCCACGGAACACCGTCCCGCCGACCACGAGGCCCGCGCCGATGCCGATCTCGCCCGACACGTAGAGGAAGTCGGTCTCCCCCGAGCCGAACCACAGCTCCCCGAGCGCCGCCAGGTTCGCCTCGTTGTCGACGGCGAACGGCAGGTCCACCAGGTCGGCCACGCGTACGTCGCGCCAGCCGAGATGCGGCGCGCTGCGCAGCACGCCGTCCTCGACCGTGCCGGGCACGGCGAGGGCGCCCCCGATGACCCGCAGCCCCTCGGCCTCGGCCTCCGCCGTGGTCTGCTTCACCAGGTCGCGCAGCCCCGCGAGGATCAGCGCCGGGTCGGAGTTGCGGTTGCCGGCCGACACCGTGCGCCGCAGCCGCACCGTACGGGTGAGGTCGACGACGCAGGCGGCGAGGTAGTCGATGTTGACCTCCAGCCCCAGCGCGGCCACCCGGTGCCCGCTCAGGCTCACCGCCATGCCCGGCCGCCCCCGCTCGCCCCCGCGTACGGCCCCGCTCTCGGTCACCGCCCCGGCCTCCAGCAGGTCGGCGACCAGGCTGGACACCGTGGTCTTGGTGAGCCCGGTGCGCTCGGCGAGCGCGGCGCGGGTATGAGGTCCTGACCGGTGGATGGTCGCCAGCACTACGGCCAGATTACGGGCGCGCATGGAATCATGCCGGACCCCTCTTGACGCCACGTGCCCACCTCCTCAGGATTATGTACAGATTATGGACTAAAACCAGCGGAGACCGATATGACCGACTTCACGCCCACGCCCGACGACCGCTTCACCTTCGGCCTCTGGACGGTCGGCTGGCAGGCACGCGACCCGTTCGGCGACGCCTCCAGGCCCGCCCTCGACCCGGTGGAGAGCGTGCACCGCCTCGCCGAGCGTGGCGCGTACGGCGTCACGTTCCACGACGACGACCTCCTCGCCGTCGAACCCGACCGCGACAAGGCCATCGCGGCGTTCAGGAAGGCGCTGGACGAGACCGGCATGAAGGTGCCGATGGCCACCACCAACCTGTTCACCCACCCGGTCTTCAAGGACGGCGCCTTCACCAGCAACGACCGCGACGTCCGCCGTTACGCCCTACGCAAGGTCATCCGCAACATCGACCTGGCCGCCTCGCTGGGCGCGAAGACGTACGTCTGCTGGGGCGGCCGCGAGGGCGCCGAGTCCGACGCCGCCAAGGACGTCAAGGCCGCGCTCGACCGCTACAAGGAGGGCCTCGACCTCCTCTGCCAGTACGTCGTCGAAAAGGGCTACGACATCCGCTTCGCCCTGGAGCCCAAGCCGAACGAGCCCCGCGGCGACATCCTGCTGCCCACGATCGGCCACGCCCTGGCGCTGATCAACGAGCTGGAGCACCCCGAGATGGTGGGCCTCAACCCCGAGGTCGGCCACGAGCAGATGGCCGGGCTCAACTTCGTGCACGGCATCGCCCAGGCCCTGTGGCACGGCAAGCTCTTCCACATCGACCTCAACGGCCAGCACGGCCCGAAGTACGACCAGGACCTCATCTTCGGCCACGGCGACCTGAAGAGCGCCTTCTTCCTGGTCGACCTGCTGGAGAACGGCGGCTACGACGGCCCCCGCCACTTCGACTACAAGCCGCTGCGCACCGAGGACCCGGAAGACGTGTGGGACTCCGCCTCGGCGAACATGCGCACGTACCTGATCCTGAAGGAGAAGTCGCGCGCCTTCCGCGCCGACCCCGAGGTGCAGGAGGCCCTGCGCAACTCCCGCGTGGACGAGCTGGCCCAGCCCACGCTCGCGGCCGGCGAGACCTGGCAGCACCTGGCGGACGACACCTTCGACCCCGAGGTCGCCGCCGCCCGCGGCTTCCACTTCACCCGCCTCAACCAGCTCGCCCTCGAACACCTGATGGGCGTGCGCGGCTGACCCGGTAGACCACGACGCTTGGAGACTTCGTGACCAACGGCCCCGTCGGCGTCGCCCTGGTGGGCGCCGGAGTGATCAGCGGCCAGTACCTCCGCAACCTCACCGCCTTCCCCGACGTGCGGGTGCTCGCCGTCGCGGACCTCGACACCGACCGGGCCGCCGCGGTCGCCCGCGAGCACGGCGTTCCGGTCTCCGGCGACCTCGGCACGGCGCTGGCCGTGCCCGAGGTCGAGATCGTGGTCAACCTGACCGTCCCGGCCGCGCACGCGGCCGTCGCGCTGGAGTCGCTGCGCGCCGGCAAACACGTGTACGGCGAGAAGCCCTTCGCCATGGACGTGGACGAGGCCGCCAAGGTCATGGCGGAGGCCGCCGACCGGGGCCTGCGGCTGGGCGGCGCCCCCGACACGTTCCTGGGCGCGGGGCTGCAGTCGGCGCTGCGCGCCCTGCGCTCGGGGCTCGTCGGGGCGCCGGTCGCCGTCACGGCGGCCACGCAGAGCCTGGGGCCGGAGTCGTGGCACCCGAACCCGGAGTTCTTCTACCAGCCGGGCGGCGGCCCGCTGTTCGACCTGGGGCCGTACTACCTGACCGCGTTGGTGGCGCTGCTCGGGCCGGTCGCGCGGGTGGCGGCCGGCACGCGCAGGGCCCGCGACCAGCGCGTGGTCGGCTCGGGCCCGAAGGCGGGCACGCTCTTCCCCGTGGCGGTGCCGACCCACGTCAACGCCTTGCTCGACTTTCCCGGCACGGCCACGGCGGCGGCCACGTTCAGCTTCGACTCGGCCGTGAACCGCCGGATGATCGAGATCATCGGCACCGAGGGCGCGCTGTCACTGCCCGACCCGAACACCTTCGAGGGCCCGCTGCTGGCCCGCGGGTTACGCGACGCCGACTGGCGGGAGCTGCCGGTGCCGGGCACCACGGCGGGACGCGGCATCGGCGTGCTCGACATGGCGAGGTCGATCCGCGCGGGCACGCCGCACCGCGCGTCGGGCGAGCTGGCCTACCACGTGCTCGACCTCATGTCCGCCATCGCGGAGTCGGGCGAACGCGCGGAATTCCGGCCCATCGCCTCGACCACGCCCGTGCCGGAGCCGCTCCCCGAGGACTGGGATCCGTACGCGGCGACCGCATAGGGCGACCACGTAAAGCGTCCGTACAGGAATCATCCACGGACGGGACGGGCATGATTACCGACAGTAATAAGTCGGTAACAGAGAGGTTCTCATGCGCGTCCTG
The DNA here is from genome assembly GCF_004348995.1 of Nonomuraea terrae. Lineage (GTDB taxonomy): Bacteria > Actinomycetota > Actinomycetes > Streptosporangiales > Streptosporangiaceae > Nonomuraea > Nonomuraea terrae. The sequence continues at coordinate 76,446 of NZ_SMKQ01000016.1, read as the reverse complement.
ATCCAGCTCCGTCCCGCCCCCGACGTCGTCGCGTCCGTGCTCGACGCGAGCGTGCGCAGCACGGTCGCCGACGTCGTCACCGACCTGCCCGGGGTCCTGCTCGACGAGACGTACCCGCCGGTGGCCGTGCCGCGGCCGGTCACCGGGCTGTCGCCGTACCAGCGGGCGGAGTTCTCGACGGCGCCCGAGCACGCCTCCGTCCTCGTCCGCGGCGAGATCTCCGACGCCGAGCTCGCCACCCGCCCGGTGCTGCTGTCGTCGTCCGTACGCGAGGTCACCGGCGTCTTCGCCGACCCGGCCATCCGCAGCCACCTCACCTGCGCCGGCGACGGCCCCGTCGGCGACTGGGAGCAGGTCAGACGGCTGCTGAACACCTACGACCTGTGGTCGTCCGGCCACGACGGCGAGGGCGTCACCCTGGCGATCGTCGACACCGGCGTCAACGCCGACCACATCGCCGCCCGCATCGGCCACGACGTCACCGTCGACGCCGCCCGCAGCTGGGCCCCGCCGGGCGTGGCCAAGAACCCCGGGCGCTACCCGGTCACCCACGGCTCCATGTGCGCCTTCGACGCGCTGCTCGCCGCGCCCAAGGCCACCCTGCTCGACCTTCCGGTGCTGCTCAGCCGGGAGAGCTCGGCCGAAGGGCTGCTGTCCGACGCGGTGGCCGCCTACTCCCACCTCGACGGCGTGCTGCGGGCCATGCCGGCCGACTCCCGGGCGCTCGTGGTCAGCAACAGCTGGGGTCTGGCCTCGCCCGACACGGACTTCCCGCCCGGCCATCCGGGCAACTACTCCGACAACCCTGCCCACCCGTTCAACGTGATCGTGGGGAGTCTGGAGGGCGCGGGCGCCGACATCCTCTTCGCGGCGGGCAACTGCGGCCGCGACTGCCCCGACGCCTCCTGCGGGTTCCACGAGCGGCCGATCGCGGGCGCCAACTCCCACCCGGCCGTGCTGTCCGTCGGCGGCGTCGACGTACGCGGCGAGCGCGTCGGTTACTCCTCCCAGGGCCCCGGCCGGCTGTCGGAGCACAAGCCCGATCTGTGCGCCTACACCCACTTCGCCGGGTCCGAGGCCGTCGGGGCCGCCGACACCGGCACCTCCGCCTCCTGCCCGGTCGCCGCCGGGGTGGTCGCGGCCGTCCGCACCCGTAGGTCGGCCGCCGCGCTGTCGCCCTCCCAGCTGCGCACCCTGCTCCACCGCACCGCCGACGACCGCAGCACGGTCGGCTTCGACCACGACTACGGCTACGGCGTCATCGACCCGCCCGCCGTGCTGGCCGCGCTCGGCCGGCAGAACCGCACGCGCGCGGCCTGATAGCGCATACGCGTTGGCTTGGAACGCGCGAAGCCGCAAGAATGGCGCGATGGCGGAAAGTGCCGAGACCGACTGGGTCTCCAGGTTCGCGGACGACGTGATAGCCGAGGCGGAGAGGCGCGCCCCGGGCAAAGCCATCGTCTGCGCCTCAGGGCTCAGCCCGTCAGGCCCCATCCACCTGGGCAACCTGCGCGAGGTCATGACCCCCCACCTGGTCGCCGACGAGATCAGGCGGCGCGGCCTGGAGTGCGTCCACCTGCTGTCGTGGGACGACTACGACCGTTTCCGCCGCGTCCCCGCGGGCGTCGACCCCTCCTGGGCCGAGCACATCGGCAAGCCGCTGACCTCGGTGCCGGCGCCTCCCGGGAGTCCCCACGCCAACTGGGCCGAGCACTTCAAGGCGCCCATGGTGGAGGCGCTGGCGGAGCTGGGCGTCGAGGTGCGCGCCATCAGCCAGACCGAGCAGTACACCTCGGGCGCCTACCGCGAGCAGATCCTGCTGGCCATGCGCGAGCGCGCGAAGATCGACGCCGTGCTCTCGCGCTACCGGACCCGTGCCGGAGAGCCCGACGAGCCCGATGAGCAGGACTATTTCCCGTACCGGCCGTACTGCGAGTTGTGCGGGCGCGATCTGACGACGGTCACCGCGTACGACGACGAGACGACCGAGCTGGCCTACACCTGCGAGTGCGGCTTCGGCGAGACCGTCCGGCTCGCCGAGCACGACCGCGGCAAGCTGGTGTGGAAGGTCGACTGGCCGATGCGCTGGGCCTATGAGGGCGTGGTGTTCGAGCCGTCCGGCGTCGACCACCACTCGCCCGGCTCGGCGTGGGTCGTCGGCGGCCAGATCGTCGGCGAGGTGTTCGGCGGGCAGCAGCCCATCGGCCCGATGTACGCCTTCGTCGGCATCACCGGCATGGCCAAGATGAGCAGCTCCAAGGGCGACGTGCCGATCCCGGCCGACGCGCTGGAGATCATGGAGGCGCCGGTGCTGCGCTGGCTGTACGCCCGCCGCAAGCCCGCCCAGTCCTTCAAGATCGCCTTCGACCAGGAGATCCACCGCCTCTACGACGAGTGGGACGCCCTGGGCCGCAAGGTCACCGAGGGCCGCGCCCAGCCCGCCGAGCTGGCGGCCTACCACCGGGCGGTGCGCACGGCGCAGGCCCCGCTCCCGGCCACGCCCCACCCGGTCCCCTACCGCACGCTCGCCTCCGTCGCCGACATCACCACCGGCCACGCCGGCCAGACCCTGCGCATCCTGCGCGACCTCGACGGCGTGCCCTCCCTCGACGCGGCCCGCCCCCGCCTCGACCGCGCCCAGCGCTGGGTCGACGGCCACCTGCCGGCCGACCAGCGCACGCGCGTGCGTGAGACGCCCGACCACGAGCTGCTCGCCTCGCTCGGCGGCGACGAGGGTGAGGCGCTGCGCCTGCTGGCCGACGGCCTCGACGACTGGACCCTCGACGGCCTGACCGCCCTCGTCTACGGCGTGCCGAAGCGCCTGGCCGGGCTGCCGGCCGACACCCCGGCCACGCCCGAGCTGAAGGCCGCCCAGCGGGAGTTCTTCGCCCTCCTCTACCGGCTGCTCGTCGGCCGCGACACCGGCCCCAGGCTGCCCACGCTGCTCATGGCGGTGGGCGCGGACCGGGTGCGGAAGCTGGTGGGGGCGTGAACGGCGTCGTCCTGATCACCGGGATCATGGCGTCCGGCAAGTCCACCGTGGCGCAGGCGCTGGCCGAACGCCTGCCGCGCTCGGCGCACGTCCGCGGTGACGTGTTCCGGCGCATGGTCGTCGGGGGCCGTGCCGATCCGACACCGGAAATGGGCGAGGAGGAGGTCCGCCAGCTCCATCTTCGCCAGCGAATTGCCGCAAATACGGCGGACCTCTATGCCAATGCGGGCTTTACGTCAATAGTCCAGGACATCATTATCGGCCCGGATCTGGAACGGTTTACGAAACTGGCCGATACACGTCCGCTTTATGTGGTCGTTCTGGCTCCCGACCCGGCGGTGGTGGCGCGCCGCGAGAGCGCCCGCGACAAGGCCGGCTACGTCGGCGAATGGACGATCGCCCAGTTCGACGCGGTGCTGCGGGGCGAGACGCCGCGCCTCGGGCTGTGGCTGGACACCTCGCGCCAGACCGCCGAGGAGACGGTCGACGAGATCATTTCCCGATCCGCCGAGGCCGAAATTCCCTGAAATATCACCCGAAATTCGGTGACTGCAAGAAGATTTCAAGCCAATTGCATGTCCGGCGGGGGACCTTGATTTCATGAACAAGCAGCCTTTCGCCGCCAGCGTCAGTGTCATCGTCCCCGCGATGAACGAAGCCGAGAACCTTCCTCACGTCTTCGCCACGCTGCCCGACTGGATCGACGAGGTGATCCTGGTCGACGGCAACTCGACGGACGACACCGTCGCCGTGGCGCGCAGGCTGCGCCCCGACCTCCGGGTCGTCGTGCAGACCCGGCGCGGCAAGGGCAACGCTCTCATCGAGGGCTTCCAGGCCGCCCGGGGCGACATCATCGTCATGATCGACGCCGACGGCTCCACCGACGGCCGCGAGATCCACTCGTTCGTCACCGCGCTGGTCAACGGCGCCGACTTCGCCAAGGGCTCCCGGCACGCCCCTGGTGGCGGCTCGGACGACCTCAGTGCGATCCGCTCGCTCGGCAACAAGGCCCTCACCACGCTGACCAACCTGCTCTACGGCACCCGCTACACCGACCTCTGCTACGGCTACAACGCCTTCTGGGCCCACCACCTCGACGCCCTCGGCCTCGACTGCGACGGCTTCGAGATCGAGACCCTGATGAACGTCCGCGCCGCCCAGGCCGGCCTCGTCATCCGCGAGATCCCCAGCCACGAGCGCTCGCGCATCCACGGCGACAGCAACCTGCACGCGGTCCGCGACGGCTGGCGCGTCCTGAAGACGATCGTGCGAGAGCGGTCGCGCGGCACTGCCGTGGCCCCGCAGAGGCAAGTGGCGCTCGCCAAGTGAGCAGTGCCATCCTCTGACCATGCGCTACATCGTGGTCGGAGCAGGAGCAGTCGGCGGCACCATCGGGGCCCGCCTCCACCAGGGCGGGCACGACGTCCTCCTGGTGGCGCGCGGAGCCCACTACGACGCTCTCAGACGTGACGGCCTGCGCCTGATCACTCCCAAGTCCGACGAGACCCTCGACATCCCGGCCGCCGACGGCCCCGTGCCCACGGGCGACGACGACGTGCTCATCCTCGCGACCAAGTCGCAGGACACCATCGCCGCGCTCGACCCCTGGCCGCACGACCTGCCCGTGGTGTGCGCCCAGAACGGCGTCGCCAACGAGCGCATGGTCCTGCGCCGGTTCGAGCGCGTCTACGGCATGTGCGTGTGGCTGCCCGCCCAGCACCTGGAGCCGGGCGTCGTCGTGGCCACCGGCCATCCCTACTCGGGCATGCTGCACGTCGGCCGTTATCCCCAGGGTGTGGACGACCTCGGCCACCAGATCGTCACCGACCTCGGCAAGCACGGCCTGGTGGCCCGCGCCACGCCCGACGTGATGCGCTGGAAGTACGGCAAGCTGCTCGGCAACCTGGCCAACGCCGTCGACGCGCTCGTCGGCCGCGCACAGGGCGCGTCCGAGGTGGCCGAACGCGCCCGCGCCGAGGCCCGCACCGTGCTGGAGCGGGCCGGCATCGCCTACTCCACGCCCGAGGAGGAGGCCGAGGTGCGCGGTCACAAGGTCGACGCCCGTCCCGTCGAGGGCGTCGAGCGGGGCGGCGGGTCGTCCTGGCAGAGCCTGGCGCGGGGCAGCGGCTCCATCGAGGCCGACTATCTCAACGGCGAGATCGTGCTGCTCGGGCGCGAGCACGGCGTGCCGACACCGGTCAACGAGGTGCTGCGGCGCGAGGCCGACAGGTTCGCCCGGGAGAAGCGTCCGCCCGGCTCGATGCCCCTGGAAATCCTGCTCTCGCTCATCGACAAGCCCTGAAAATCCGCATATCCCGTCGATCTCCGGGAAGTGGAAACCCCTCTCTGACGACAAGGGGTGAGTTGGATGATCGTGCTGGGACTGATCCTGGCCCTGCTCGCCGGCGGTGCTCTCTACCTGGTGCTCACTGAGGAGAGCACCAGGTACGTCCTGTTCGGATACACCTTCGAGCTCAACCACGTGGAGATGTTCCTGGCCGGGGCGGCCAGCGCGGCCGTCCTGATGCTGGGCCTGTGGCTGCTGAGCTCGGGTTCGCGCAGGACCGCGAGGAAACACCGCCGGCTTCGCAGCGCCAAGGCCGAGGCCTCCAGCCGGGTTGCCCGGCTGGAGGACGAGAAGCGCGAGCTCGAACGGAAGCTGCAGCGCGAGCACGCCGAACGCGAGCAGGCCGAGCAGGCCGAGCAGGCCGAGCAGGCCGAGCGCGAGCACGAGCCCGCGGCCGGCGACCGTCTCGTCGCCCGCGGCTCCGACAACCGCCACTGAGCGGTCACGCGGCGGGCGCCTCCTGGCGCGAGGGCAACAGCTTGCCCTCGCGCCAGAGCGCGAAGCCGGTGATCAGCGCACCCAGCCCCTCCCAGAGCCCCACGCCGAAGAACTCCCCGGGCGCCGCCCCCGTCAGCACGAGCGACGTGAACACCGTGAACGTCACCAGCCGGAACGGCACCGTCCACCGGAAAAACGGCGTGTAGTCGTGAGAGGCGGCGAACACGTAGTAGACGCCCATGTTGACGGCCGCCATCGACGACGCGGCCATGTACACGTGCGTGTAGTCCCCGGCCGGGCGGACGTCGAGCACCTCGAAGCCCAGCATGGCCAGCATGGTGTCGGGCGAGATCAGGCCGAGCAGGCCGAGCGCGAAGGCCAGAACGCCGAAGACCGCGATGGTCCACCCGGCGAACGAACGTGGAAGACGCACAGGAATCCTTCCAAAGGGGGTGTACTCTGCGAGGCGATCTCATCATGCATCCGGAGGTCGCATGCCCCCCACGCGTGGCCGTCCCATCGCACTCAAGCTGCTCGCCCTCCTGCTCGTGCCGCTGCTGTCCCTGGCGGGCCTGTGGGCGTTCGCCGCGAGTCTGACCGGCGTCGACGGCCTGCGGCTGCTGGCGATCAACGACCTGGCGACCAACGTGGCCACCCCGTCCGAGCAGGTCAACATCGAGCTGCAGACCGAGCGGCTGGTGTCGGTCGAGTTCCTGGTCACCGGCCGGGGCGCCGACGCGGTTGCCGATCAGCGGCGGAAGACCGACCGGGCGGTGACGACGTACCGGACGCTGTCGGGCGGGATGCGCGACCTGTCGCCGCAGATGACCGCGCAGCTCGCCGCGCTCAACGGCGGGCTGGCCCGGCTCCCTGACATCCGCCGCGAGCTGGACGGCGACGTCCTCACGCCGCTGGAGGTCATCGCCCGTTACAGCGACATCGTGGACGCGTCCTTCCGCATGTACGACGCCATGGTCCCGGTGCCCGACATGTCCCTCTTTCGGCAGGCCCGCGCGGTGACCATGCTGGGCGAGGCCAAGGAGATGTTGTCGCGCGAGCGGGCGCTGATCGCCGTGCTGCTCGACCAGGGCCGGGTCGGGATCCGCGAGCGGGCGGCGTTCGCGGAGATGGCGGCCACCAGGCGGCTCCTGTACACGCAGGCGCTCTCCCACCTCGACGGCGGCCTGCGCGGCGCGTACGAGGGGATGGCCGCCTCGCCGGCCTACCTGGAGTTCCTGGCCGCCGAGGACGTCATCAGGAGCACGAGCTCCGACGACGGCCTGCCCGCCGCCGCGGCCACCTGGCCCATCGACGGCCGGAACCTGTGGGCCGCCGTCGAACGCAACCAGGCCGCCGCCGTGAAGGGCATCACCGACCGGGTGACCCCGACGGCCGTCGGCATGCTCGTCAAGCTCGGCGTCGCGGGCGGCGCCGGCCTCATCGTCGTCGTCGCGTCCGTGCTGATCTCGCTGCGCTTCCGCAAGCGCCTGGTGCGCGAGCTGGCCGGGCTGCGCGACGCCGCCACCGAGCTCGCCGACGTGCGCCTGGCCGGGCTCGTGCGCCGGCTGCGGACGAGCACCGAGCCGCCCACCGCCGACGAGAGCGCGCCCCTGCGCGTCGAGACGGCCACCTCGGAGATCGCCGACATCGTCCAGGCCTTCAACGAGGTGCAGTCCACGGCCGTCGAGGCCGCCGTCGACCAGGCGCGGCTGCGCCACGGCGTCAGCCAGGTCTTCGTCAACCTGGCCCGGCGCAACCAGTCGCTGCTGCACCGCCAGCTGCTCCAGCTCGACGGCATGGAGCGGGCCACCGAGCAGCCGGAGATCCTGGCCGACCTGTTCAAGCTCGACCACCTCACCACCCGCATGCGCCGGCACGCCGAGAGCCTCATCATCCTGTCGGACCAGGCCCCTGGCCGCGGCTGGCGCAACCCGGTGCCCATCCACGACGTGATCCGCGCCGCCGTGGCCGAGGTCGAGGAGTACGAGCGGGTCGAGGTGCTCCAGCCGCCGCCGGTCGCGCTGCTCGGCTCGGTGGTCACCGACGTGGCCCATCTGCTGGCGGAGCTCGTCGAGAACGCCACCCTCTTCTCCCCGCCGCAGACCCGGGTGGACGTGCGCAGCTCGACCACCCCGCACGGCTTCGTGATCGAGGTGGAGGACCGCGGGCTCGGCCTGCCGCGCACCGAGCTGGACGAGCTCAACGACCGGCTGGTCCGCACCCCGGAGTTCGACCTGGCCCAGAGCGACCGGCTCGGGCTGTTCGTGGTCTCCCGGCTGGCCGCCCGGCACGACATCAAGGTCACCCTGGCGGTCTCGCCGTACGGGGGGCTGACCGCGCGGGTGGCGCTGCCCTCGGCTCTCCTGGCCGACCAGCCGGTGCCGGCCGGGCGGTAACGCTCAGAGGGCGGTGAACGGCTCACCGAAGTGGGCGGTGGCGAGGACCGCACGCTCGGCCCTGAGCCGGGCCAGCACCTCGGCCCGCGTGCGCGCGGCGGCCTCGGGGTCGTCGTCGTAGAGGTACGGGATGGCGGGATCGGCCAGTTGCACCGGGTGGAGCACCAGATCGCCTGTCATGGCCACCTCACCGGCGCGGACGATCTGGTGGCCGGGGGTGTGTCCGGGCGCGAGGTGGACGTGCACGCCCGGCGCGACCTCGGCGTCGCCTTCGACCGCGTGCAGCTGACCCTTGATCACGGAGACGACGTCGTCGAGCATCGGGCCGGCGGCGGCCTCCAGCTCGGCCCGCTGGACGACGTGGCGGGCGTTCTCGAACGCCGGCCTGCCGTCGGCGACGGCGCCGGAGGCGTGGTCGCTGTGGAGGTGGGTGAGGATCACGGTGCCGACGTCGGCGGGCGCGACGCCTACGGCGGCCAGCTCACCGGCCAGCGTGCCGGGGACGGGCGCCCAGCTCGCCGCCGGGGAGTCCGCGGCGCCGACACCGGTGTCGACCAGGGTCAGCCGGCCGGCGGCGTCGCGGAGCAGATAGCAGTGGAAGTGCAGGACCCAGGGCTCGTCGCGGAGCCCGGAGCCGGCGAACATCTTGGTGAGCGGGCGGCCGATCGCCGCCCCCATGGGGCCCACGGCGTCGCAGAGCGGTGTGATCTCGACGCCGGAGACGGTGATCGAGCGATGCGGCATCCGCCGAGTCTAGGCGGCGATCGGCCGACGGGGCACGAACTCGTTCTCGAGGTCGGCGGCGTAGACGGCGCGGCAGCAGTGCGAGCAGCGGTACATGATGGGGCCCTCGTCGAGCTCGTGGTGGCACTGCGGGCAACGGTTGACGGTCTTCATGGTGCTCCCCCAAAGGAAGGTCTCTGCCGGTCTCATGGAACCCTCATCGAGTTGCAGGGGTCCTGCACGCCGCTTGCCGATGGGGGCCGTCCGCACCGTGCGCGGAATTTTCCTCGCCGTACGGTGCGCTGAAAGACATTGTCACGCGTACGCCGCCCACGCGGGCGGCAAGACACGGAGAACGGCCCGGGAATAGTCCCAGAGGGCTAGGTGTTGTCTGGTGCAGATGGCGTGATATGTTCCTGCCAAGCGTTGAGCCTTCGCTCCGCTGGTCTTTCATCCGGCCCGCGTCTTCATGGGCCCGCCGTTCTTCTCTCACCCCGCCGGCGCTTCCGTGCTGCCGGCGCATTCCCTCAAGGGGCTCAGCATGTCCTTGCACACCATTCCTGAACAGCGTGCGTCCACGCAGATCCGTCATGTGACGGGATTGCTGGACATACACGACAAATCCGCCTTTATTAGGACCGCACATCTGCCGCAGGCCGGCGACGTGCGCCTCACTCCGGAGAAGGTCCGGCAGTACGACCTGCGTCCCGGTGACCACGTGGTCGCGTCGTTCGCGGGCAACAAGCTCGTCAACGTCGAGACGGTCAACGGGCTCACCGAGTGGCACGGGCGGCCCGCGTTCGCCGGCCTCACCCCCATCCACCCGACCGAGCGTCTCACCCTCGAGACCGAGTCGCTCAGCACCCGCGTCATCGACCTGTTCGCGCCGATCGGCAAGGGACAGCGCGGCCTCATCGTGGCCCCGCCCAAGGCCGGCAAGACCATGGTCCTGCAGGCGCTGGCCGCCGCGATCACCCGTAACCACCCGGAGGTCCACCTCATGGTGGTGCTCGTGGGCGAGCGGCCCGAGGAGGTCACCGACATCCGCGCCAGCATTGACGGCGAGATCTTCTCCTCGACCTTCGACCACCCCGACCGCGACCACGCCGCCATCGCGGAGCTGGCCGTCGAACGGGCCAAGCGGCTCGTCGAGTCGGGTCGTGACGTGGTGCTGCTGCTCGACTCGCTGACCCGGCTCGGGCGGGCGTACAACAACCTGGCGCCGAGCGGCGGGCGGGTGCTCAGCGGCGGCATCGACGCCCGCGCCCTCTACCCGCCCAAGCGCTTCTTCGGCGCCGCCCGCAACGTGGAGGGCGGCGGCTCCCTCACCATCCTCGCCACCGCGCTGGTGGACACGGGCTCGCGCATGGACAACAGCCTGTACGAGGAGTTCAAGGGCACCGGCAACATGGAACTGCACCTGACCCGCGAGCTGGCCGAACGCCGTTTGTTCCCCGCCGTGGACCTCGACGCCTCCGGCACCCGGCGCGAGGAGATCCTGCTGCACGCCGGCGAGCAGCAGGTCGTCTGGCGGCTGCGCCGCATGCTCACCTCCCTCGACAAGCAGCAGGGCATGGAGATGCTCGTCGACAAGCTTCGCAAGACGCCCTCCAACGCCGCCTTCCTCCTCGAAGCCGCGCACGCCTGAGCGTCCCCGCCCATCCACCAGAATGGGCCGCATGCTGGCCGACATCGTGCGCTTCCTCATCTGCCCCGTCTGCCGGGCCGACCTGCGGCTCGACGCCGCCGCCGTACGATGCGGCAACGGCCACGCCTTCGACGTCGCCCGACAGGGATACGTCAGCCTGCTCGTCGGCTCCCGCCCGCCCGGCACCGCCGACAACGCCGCGATGGTGGCCGCTCGGGCCGCGTTCCTCGACCGGGGTCACTACGCCCCGCTCGCCCACGCCGTCGCCGACGCCGTACGGACTTATGCCGCAGGGGAGAACGTTCCAGAAAAACGTGAGTCCTATCCCGAAACGAATGACGGCGGAGAGTCGAAGGCGTACCGTGGGGCGGGAGTGGAGGCCGGTTACGTCGCGGGCGCAGGAGTTCCCGCGGGGCGACCGGACATCGTCGAGGATCGCCGCGCGGAGCGCAGGGCCGCGCCGCTGATCGTCGACGCCGGCGCGGGCACCGGGCATTATCTGGCGGCCGCGCTCGACGCGGTGGCCGATGGCATCGGGATGGCGTTCGATGTGTCGAAACACGCTGTGCGCCGGGCGGCGCGGGTGCATCCCAGGGCAGGGGCGTTCGTGGCCGACGTGTGGCGCCCGCTCCCGATCAGGAGCGGGGTGGCCGACGTGCTGATCGACGTTTTCGCGCCCAGGAACGGGCCCGAGTTCCGGCGCGTTCTGCGCCCCGGCGGCGTCGCGGTGGTCGTCACCCCCGCGCCCGACCACCTCAGCCCGCTGGTGCGGGAGCTGGGGCTGCTCTCGGTCGACGAGGAGAAGGAGCACCGCGTGGCCCGGAGCCTGGAGGGGTTCACGGAGTCGGAGCGGCGCTCGATCGCGTTCGAGATGGAGCTGGGGCACGACGATATCGCCCAGGTGATCGGGATGGGCCCGAGCGCGTGGCACCACGATCCCGAGGCGTTGAACGCACGAATTGCTACCTTTATCTCCCGAAATGTCGCGAAAAGGCGGGAAAAAGTCATGACACGTGCCGCCTTTCATCTGTCTATCTTCGAGCCCGCACCCCGATCAAGGGCTGTTCCTTGACGGACATCTGCAACTGGTGTTACTGATGGGGCATTTAGTCCGAAATTCCCCCACATTTCCCGAGTATTTCTCCGACACAGGCGCAATACTGGACGGCATCCCACGGCGGGACATCAACGGGAGGGGGCGCGCCCCGATGAAGGCGGAGGAACGCTGGCAGGCCAGGTTCCGGGCGTCGCGCATGACGCTGCCGACCTGGGCGCGCCAGGCCCCCAACCGCTCCATCTACCGCTCCAACGCCACCGGGAAGTGGGAGGTCTACGCCTGGGACCGGGTGACCGGCGCGACCCGCCAGGTCACCGACCGCCCCAGCGGCACCGCGTACGCCGCGATCGACCCCACCGGCCAGTGGATCTACTGGTTCGGCGACACCGACGGCGACGAGTACGGCAGCTGGTGGCGTCAGCCGTTCACCGGCGGCCCGGACGAGCCCGTGGCCCCCGAACTGCCGCCGGGCCAGCCGGGCGGCATCGCGCTGTCCACGACCGGCGTGGCCGCGATCAGCCTGGCCGGCGGGGGCGCGTTCCGCGTCCACCTGGTGCGCCCCGACAGGCCCGCCACGACGCTGTACGAGCACACCGAGGCCGCCTGGGTCGCCGGCATGTCGCTCGACGGCTCCCTCATCGCGATCAACCACGGCGAGTACGGCGACTTCCGTCACCCGGCCCTGCGCGTCGTCCGCCAGAACGGCCAGGAGGTCGGTGAGCTGTACGACGGCCCCGCCAAGGGCGTGATCGGCCTCGACTTCGCGCCCGTGCCCGGCGACCGCCGCCTGCTCACCCTGCACGAGCGCCGCCACCGCCACGAGCCCCTCGTGTGGGACCCGGTGACCGGCGAGCAGCGCGAGATCTGGCTGCGCGACCCGGGCGAGCTGACCGCCGAGTGGTACCACGACGGCCGCGGCCTGCTCATCGTCCGCGACCACCGGGCCCGCACCCACCTGCACCGCTACGACCTCGCCGGCGGCGGCCTGATCCTCATCGACACGCCCCACGGCGTGATCGAGGAAGCCGCGCCCCGGCCCGGCGGCCACGTCGAGTACTCCTGGTCGAGCGGCTCACACCCGCCGGTCATCCGCTCCAGCACCGGCCAGGTCGTGGTCAACCCCAGCGGCCCGCCGGCCCCGCCGAGCGTCCCCGTCCAGGACATCGACGTCGAGGGCGCGGGCGGACGCATCCACGCGCTCGTCTCCAAACCCGAGACGGGCATCGCGCCCTTCCCCACGGTCTTCCTGCTGCACGGCGGCCCCGACGCGCACGACCGCGACGCGTTCTCGCCCGAGGTCGCGGCCTGGGTAGACGCCGGGTTCGCGGTCGTCCGGGTCAACTACCGCGGCTCCACCGGCTACGGATCGGCCTGGCGCGACACGTTACGCGACGACGTGGGTCACATCGAGCTCGCCGACGTGGCGGCCGTGCGGCAGTGGGTGGTCGAGCAGGGCATCTCCGACCCGGCCAGGATGGTGCTGGCCGGCACGGCCTGGGGCGGCTATCTCACGCTGCTCGGCCTCGGCACCCAGCCCGGCCTCTGGGCGGCCGGCATCGCCGCCGTGCCGATCGCCTGCCACCACACCTCGTACGAGGACGAGTCGGAGAGCCTGCGCGCCTTCCACCGCGCCCTGCTCGGCGGCTCACCCGCCGAACAGCCCGAGCGGTACGCCGCCAGCTCCCCCATCACGTACGTCGACCAGGTCAAGAGCCCGCTGCTGATCCTGGCCGGCCAGAACGACTGCCGCTGCCCGCTGCGCCAGATCGAGAAGTACGTCGCCAAGCTCGCCGAGCACGGCAGCGAGCACGAGGTCTACACCTACGACGCCATCGGGGCCTCGCTCGTGGTCGCGGAGCGCATCACCCAGACGGCGCGGCAGCTGGAGTTCGCCCGCAAGCACACGACCGCCGTGAAGATCGACGGCTAGGGCTCAGCGGGCGCGCAGCACCACGATGGCCAGGTCGTCGGCGCTCGGCTCGGCGGCGAACTCGGCCGCGCCCCTGCGGATCCGCTCGGCCACCGCCCTGGCTGACAGGCCGGCGCACTCGGACAACATCTTGGCCAGGCCGCCGTCGTCGTCGAGCAGCCGCCCACCGGAGCGGCGCTCGGTGACGCCGTCGGTCACGGCCAGCAGCACGTCGCCGTGGTCGAGATGGACGGTGTCGGCCTCGAACACGACCTCGTGGAAGACGCCGAGCAGCGACTGCGGCGTGGTGACCGACTCCACCTTGCCGTTGGGCCGCAGCCGCAGCGCCTCGGGATGGCCGGCCGAGACCAGGCGCACCTCCAGCCCGCTCTCGACGGGTGTGATGTCGCCGTGCAGCAGCGTCAGGAAGCGCGCGCGTTCGCCCTCCTCCAGGATCGCCTGGTTGAGGCGGCCGAGCACCGCCGCGACGCCGTACCCCTCGCGGGCGAGCAGGCGCAACGTGTGGCGGGCCAGACCGGTCACGGCGGCGGCCTCCGGCCCGGTGCCGCACACGTCGCCGATCGCGAAGCGCCAGGAGTCGTCGCCCGCCTTGAACAGGTCGTAGAAGTCGCCGCCGACCTCGTTGGCCTCGCCGGCGGGCTCGTAGATGACGCCGTAGTCGAGGCCCGGGACCTCAGGCTCGTTGGGCGGCAGCAGGCTGCGCTGCAGGGCGCGGTTGGCGGCGGCCTGCTGGGCGTAGAGCCGGGCGTTGTCCATGGCCAGGGCGGCGCGCCTGCCGATGTCGTCGGCGAACTGGATGACCTCGTCGGGGAAGCGGTCGGTGCGGCCCAGGCACATCATGCCGAGGCTGCGCCCGCGCGCGGTGAGCGGCACGGCCAGCACCTGCCACTCGGCCAGGTGGATCGCGGAGGTCACCCGGGTGTCGGCGGCCGAGACGTCCATCTCGGACAGCTGCTCGCGCAGGCCGTCGATGCGGGACTCGTCGGCGTGCCAGAGGTAGCGCAGCCGCGGCGGGCCGCTGTGGTCGGAGGTGTAGACGGCGCACCAGCTCGACAGCCGCGGCACCACGACCTGGGCGATGATCGCCGGCACCATGTCGGGGTCGAGGGTGCCCGCCAGCAGGTCGCTCGCGTCGGCCAGGAAGCCCAGCCAGTGCGGGCCTCGCGAGCTCTCCTCCAGCCATTCGGCTGCCACTTGGTCCGCCGAGCCAGGTAGCGTGAGCCTAGCCCAATGGACACGGGAGTCGCCCTGGAAGGTGACTCCCCACTCTTCGACGTGCACGGAAGGAGCTTTGAGATCGCCTTGGGAGAGGTTTCGTTGCCGCAGTTCGACCTGGACCGCGTTCCCGAAATGCTTCCAAATCACCTCAAAGGGCTCGGCGGCGACCTGCTCGGCCAGATCTCCTGCGACCTGCTCGGCGGTGTGGAGCGCACCACCGGTGGCCCACGCGGTCAACACCTCGCGCGTGAACCTCATCGCAGACGTCACAGCAGTCTCGCCCGGCGCGAACGTCGCAGCGAGCACTGCTTGGGGAGAACCAGTCATCCCAACGTGCCTACCACACTTCCCGGTGACTTGGGGTAAATCCAAGGACAGGACTACGAGCTACTCATCGTGACAGACTTGAATCACTCGCAGGAGCCAGCCGCGAGTGAAGGAGGCCCTATGACCACGGCCAAGGTTGCGCCCAGCCCTGAGGAGAGGACTTACACCGAGTCCGATCTCGTGCCCATCCTTGAGACTCTTTTCTCTTGGCGTGACGGCGACTTCCGACGCCGGGTCCCCCATGCGCCTCCTGGCATTCTCAGCGAGGTGCGGCTGCTGCTCAACGAGGTCGCCGACCGCCGTGAACACCTCGCCAACGAGCTGTCGCGTGTGCGCCGGGAGGTCGTCAAGGAGGGCCGCTTCGGCGAGCGCCTGACCCCGGGGCCGGGCGTCGGCGCGTGGGCCGAGAGCGTCGAGTCGGTCAACATGCTGATCGACGCCCTGGTGAGCCCGGTGAGCGGGGCGGCCGACGTCATAGACGCGGTGGCCAAGGGCGACCTGTCGCGGCGCATCGACCTCGACCGGTCGGCGCGCGGCGAGGTGCGCCGCCTGGGCAAGGCGATCAACGGCATGGTCGACCAGCTCGCGCTGTTCAACAGCGAGGTGACCCGGGTGGCCCGCGAGGCGGGCACCGAGGGCCGGCTGGGCGGCAGCGCCAATCTGCGCGGCATGTCGGGGAGCTGGCGCGACCTCACTGAAGCCGTCAACACGATGTCCTCCCGGGTGGCGGCGCAGGTGCGCGACATCGCCGTGGTGACCACCGCCGTGGCCAGGGGCGACCTGAGCCGCAAGGTCACGGTCGACGCCGTGGGCGAGATGTTCGAGCTGAAGAACACCGTCAACACGATGGTCGACCAGCTGTCCGCCTTCGCCGAAGAGGTGACCCGCGTGGCCCGCGAGGTGGGCACGGAGGGCCAGCTGGGCGGCCAGGCACAGGTGACCGGCGTGTCGGGGGTCTGGAAGGACCTGACCGACAACGTCAACTTCATGGCCAACAACCTCACCTCCCAGGTACGCAGCATCGCGACCGTGGCGACGGCGGTGGCCCAGGGCAACCTGTCGAAGAAGATCACCGTCGACGCCCAGGGCGAGATCCTGCAGCTGAAGGACACCCTCAACACGATGGTCGACCAGCTGTCGTCCTTCGCCGACGAGGTCACCCGCGTCGCCCGCGAGGTCGGCACCGAAGGAAAGCTGGGCGGGCGCGCCGAGGTGAAGGGCGTGTCGGGCGTCTGGAAGGACCTCACCGACAACGTCAACTCCATGGCGGCCAACCTGACGTACCAGGTGCGCAACATCGCCCAGGTGACCACGGCGGTCGCCAACGGCGACCTCACCCGCAAGATCGACGTGGACGCGCAGGGCGAGATCCTCGAGCTCAAGTCGACCATGAACACGATGGTCGACCAGCTGTCGTCGTTCGCCTCCGAGGTGACCCGCGTCGCCCGCGAGGTCGGCACCGAGGGACAGCTGGGCGGCCAGGCCCAGGTGCGCGGCGTGTCCGGGGTCTGGAAGGACCTCACCGACAACGTCAACTCCATGGCCAACAACCTGACCTCTCAGGTGCGCCAGATCGCGGCCGTGTCCTCCGCGGTGGCCCAGGGCAACCTGTCGAAGAAGATCACCGTCGACGCCCAGGGCGAGATGCTCCAGCTGAAGGACACCCTCAACACGATGGTCGACCAGCTGTCGTCCTTCGCCGACGAGGTCACCCGCGTCGCCCGCGAGGTCGGCACCGAGGGGCAACTGGGCGGCCAGGCCCGCGTGAAGGGCGTGTCGGGCGTCTGGAAGGACCTCACCGACAACGTCAACTCCATGGCCAACAACCTGACGTACCAGGTGCGCAACATCGCCGAGGTCACCACGGCGGTGGCCAACGGCGACCTCACCCGCAAGATCGACGTCAACGCCCAGGGCGAGATCCTGGCGCTCAAGACCACCGTCAACCGGATGGTCGACCAGCTGTCGTCGTTCGCCTCCGAGGTCACCCGTGTGGCCCGCGAGGTGGGCTCGGAGGGGCAGCTGGGCGGCCAGGCCCGCGTCGAGGGCGTCGAGGGCACCTGGAAGCGGCTCACCGAGAGCGTCAACGAGCTGGCCGGCAGCCTCACCACCCAGATCCGCGCCATCGCGACCGTGACCAGCGCCGTCGCGCGCGGTGACCTGACGCGCTCGATCGCCGTCGAGGCGCAGGGCGAGCTGGCGGAGCTGAAGGACAACATCAACTCGATGGTGGCCAACCTCCGCGAGACCACGCAGGCCAACCAGGAGCAGGACTGGCTCAAGTCCAACCTGGCCCGCATCTCGCGGCTCATGCAGGGCCACCGCGACCTGCTCGAAGTCGCCAAGCTCACGATGAGCGAGCTGACGCCGCTGGTCTCGGCCCGCTACGGCGCCTTCTACAGCATCAACCCCGACGCCGAGGGCGAGCTGATCCTCATCGGCGGCTACGGCGTACGCCCCGACCGGGGGCCGCGCCAGCGCTTCGCGATCGGCGAGGGCATCGTCGGCCAGGCGGCGGCCGAGGGCCGGCACATCGTGCTCGACGACGTGCCACCGAACTTCATCACGATCGACAGCGGGCTCAGCCGCTCGACGCCCGCGCAGATCGTGGTGCTGCCGATCCTGTTCGAGAACCGGGTGCTCGGCGTGCTGGAGCTGGCCTCCTTCACGCCGTTCGGCGAGGTTCACCTCGACTTCCTGACGCAGCTCGTCGAGACCATCGGCGTGACGATGAACACGATCATCGCCAACTCCCGCACCGAAGACCTGCTCACCGAGTCGCAGCGGCTCACCCGCGAGCTCCAGGAGCGCTCCGACGAGCTGCAGCGCCAGCAGGAGGAGCTGCGCAGGTCCAACGCCGAGCTGGAGGACAAGGCGGCGCTGCTCGCCAAGCAGAACCGCGCGATCGAGATCCAGAACTTCCAGATCGAGCAGGCCCGCCGCACGCTGGAGGAGCGCGCCGAGCAGCTCGCGGTCTCCTCGCGCTACAAGTCCGAGTTCCTCGCCAACATGTCCCACGAGCTGCGCACCCCGCTCAACAGCCTGCTCGTGCTGGCCAAGCTGCTGACCGAGAACGCCGAGGGCAACCTGACCTCCCAGCAGGTCGAGTTCGCCCGCACGATCCACAGCGCGGGCTCGGCCCTGCTGCAGCTCATCAACGACATGCTCGACCTGTCGAAGGTCGAGGCCGGCCGGATGGACATCCACCCGATCCAGGTGTCGCTGCCGAAGATGGTCGACCTGCTGGAGGCCGCGTTCGCGCCGCTGGCGCAGGACAAGGGGCTGTCGTTCAACGTGGAGGTCGAGCCGGACGTCCCGAAGGAGCTGCGCGCCGACGAGCAGCGGCTGCAGCAGGTGCTGCGCAACCTGCTGTCGAACGCGGTGAAGTTCACCCCGCGGGGCGAGGTGAAGCTGCGCGTCGCCAAGGCGCCCGTCGGGGTCGACTTCGACGACGACGCCCTGCACGACGCGCACGACCTGCTGGCCTTCCACGTGGTCGACACCGGCATCGGCATCGCGCCCGACAAGCGCGATGTCATCTTCGAGGCGTTCCGGCAGGCCGACGGCACCACGAGCCGCAAGTACGGCGGCACCGGCCTCGGCCTCGCGATCTGCCGCGACATCGCCCGCCTGCTCGGCGGCGAGATCCACGTCGACAGCGAGCTGGGCAAAGGCAGCACGTTCACGCTCTACCTGCCGGCCTCCTACACCGGCCCGCTGACCGCGACCGACGGCGGGGCGGCGCGCCGGCAGCTCATGACACCGCCGAGCGACGAGCCCGCCGCGGCGGCGCCCGAGCCGCCGATGCCGCTGGACATGCCGATGCCGGAGCTGGTCGAGCCCCCGATCGAGACGCCCGCCCAGTGGCAGGGCGACGACCCGCTGAACGGCGCCAAGATCCTCATCGTCGACGACGACATCCGCAACGTCTTCGCGCTGACCAGCGTGCTGGAACGACACGGCTCCACGGTCGTCTACGCTGAAAACGGTCGGGAGGGGATCGAGCAGCTCGAACGGAACGAGGACGTCGCGCTCGTGCTGATGGACATCATGATGCCGGAGATGGACGGCTGGGCCACGACCTCGGCCATCCGGCGCATGCCCCAGTTCGCGGACCTGCCGATCATCGCGCTGACCGCCAAGGTCATGCGGGGTGATCGCGAGAAGAGCATCGCCTCGGGCGCCTCCGACTACGTTCCCAAGCCGGTCGACGTGGACCGTCTGCTCGAACGCCTGCGCGGCTGGCTCAGCCGTGGGCGCGGACCCGCGTCCGACTCGTCAGCATCACCAGCCGAAGGGTCGTGATCTATGTCGGATCGTGCCAAGATCCTCCTGGTCGATGACCGCGAGGAAAACCTGATCGCCCTCGAAGCCATCCTCAGCTCGCTCGACCTGGTGCCCGTACGCGCCCGGTCGGGCGAGGAGGCGCTCAAGGCGCTGCTCAACACCGAGTTCGCGTTGATCCTGCTCGACGTGCGCATGCCGGGCATGGACGGCTTCGAGACGGCCGCGCACATCAAGCGGCGCGAGCGCACCAGGAACATCCCGATCATCTTCCTGACCGTGGTCGACAGCGCCCCCGACTACGCCTTCCGCGGCTACGCGGCGGGCGCGGTCGACTATCTCACCAAGCCGTTCGACCCGTGGGTGCTGCGGGCGAAGGTGTCGGTGTTCAGCGAGCTGTACAACATGAACAAGCGCCTGGCCGAGCAGGCGGCGCTGCTGCGCGACCGGGTGAGCGGCGAGCTGCCGCCCGGCGCCGGAGACCACGCGTCGGTGCTGCCGGAGCTGTCACGCCGGCTGACGGCCGTGGAGGACGAGCTGGCCCGCGTCCGCGAACTGGCCCGCAAGACCCAGGACCCCGCCCTGACCGCCCCCCTTGGAGACCTGACGGACCGCGTCAACCACCTCCGCGCCGCCTTCGACGCCCTCTCCTGACGCGTGCGCCCACCGCCCCACCTCAGGGGGCGGCGGGGCGCCCAGAGCGCGGCACCTCTCCGGATTTCCGGGGTCCCGCTCACGGGCGCACATCCCAGAAGCGGTACGCGCACCATCGGCAACCGCGTCCCATCATCGGCAGCGCGACTGCCCTTTCACGGGACGCACCGCTCCGAGCGCTGACAGCCGCGTGCGGCGGCATGCACAGGGAAACGCGCGGCGCGGTGGGTGAACCACGAGGCGGTGGGCGGCGTGCCGCAAGAGAGCGCGGACAGCGAGGCAGACGGGTGTCCGGCGGGTGAGGGTCAGTTGCGGGCGCGTTCCAGGGCGTCCCAGAAGCCGCGGCGGAGGGCGTGGCGGACCTCGTCGTGCAGGAGGAAGTCGATCGGGAGCGAGGAGCCCTGAAGAAGGCGTGCCTCCAGGTCGGACGGCATGCGGGGTTTGCGCGCCAGCACCGCCTCCAGCCACAGCGCCGGGGCGTCGCGGGCCACGGACTCGCCGAAGTCGTGTCCCTCCCTGTGGGCGGCCTTGACGGCGTCGGCCAGAGTGGTGGCCCCCGCCGTGGCGGCGGAGGGAGGAACGACCGGGGCGGGCTGCGGCCCCGTGTACGGCCCCGGCTGCGACGGCTGGTAGGCCGCGCTGTTCGACTGCTGGTACGAACCCGCGCTGGACGGTGAGGAGAACTGGCCGGTGCTGGGCGACTGAGCCTGCACGGGCCCGGTGACCGGCGCCGACGACGGCGCGTTGGTCTGCGGCTGCTGCTGCTCACCCTGGTAACCGCTGTACGGCGGCAGCGCCGGAGGCGTGGACGGCTGCCCGCGCATCGGCCCGTCGGCGTCGGACCCGCCGGGCAACTGGCCGTTCGCTCCCGACCCTCCCGACACCTGGCCGTTCGCGTGAGACCCGCCATAGGAGGACACGTTGCCGCCGGGTGACGCCGAGTTCGCGCCGGACCCGCCGTAGGAAGGCGCGGAGGACGGTGTGTTCGCGCCGGACCCGCCGTAGGAAGGCGCGGAGGACGGTGTGTTCGCGCCGGACCCGCCGTAGGAAGGAACGTTCGAGCCCGACCCGTCGGATGATCCAGCGCCGGACCCGCCGTACGAAGCCGAGCCCGACCCGCCGTACGAAGACGTGCCGGAACCGGCGGAGGACGGTGTGTTCGGCCCGCCGTACGACGGCGAGTCAGGGCCCGAGCGCGGCTGAGCCGCCGAGGAAGGGCCGGCCGCGTGACTGCCGGTGGACGACGGCGCCGGCGGCAGGGACGGCTGCGCCGCAGGCAGCGAGTGGGTGGCCTGGCCGTTGCCGATCGGCTGGTGGTGCCCGTTGGACGCCTCGGAGATGCCGGTGACCAGGCTGACGTACGGCCGCAGGTGGGGTGCCCCCAGCTCCACGAGGTCGTCGCACTCCTGCCGCAGGGACCGCGACACCGCCCAGCTTCCCTCGGCCGCGATGTTGATGACGGTCACCCGGATGCCGAGGTCCTGCGCGTCGCAGACGACCTGGGCGAGGTCCTCGTCGCCACTGACGACGACCGCGTCGCAGATGGCGTTGTTGCGGGCGAGCGTCATGAGGTCGCGGTGCACCTGGGCGTCGACGCCCTCGCGCCGCCCCGGGCGGATGCGCGACAACCGCAGCTTCAGGCCCGGAATGTCGGCGAGCGCGTCGTGCTCGGGGGTGCGGCGGCCCTCGACCGTCGCTTCGTACCAGTAGCAGCGCAACAGCGGCAGCGCGGTACGCTCACGCGACAGGTTGGTCATTAACTGGAGCAGCCCCGGATAGTCCCAGGACACCGCCTCGCGATGACGTGTGCCGTGTACGGCCAACGCCCCGTCAGCCAGCAGATAGCCAGCGTCCACGAACAGCGCACAGCGATCCACTGACACCGCCCCTTTCCTGATGGTCCGACCTTGCTGGCTCTGCACCGTCAGAGACCCGGACTCGGCGGCCCTCTCTCAGGGTAATGAAAGCGGGTGATCGTGCGAGGGTTAATCCCGACGATTCGACCCTCACGCACCGAGCCGCCAGACCATTCAGGCCGACCGTACCAGTTTGTCCCGTTATTGGTCACTGCCGGGCTCGCACGCTCACGGCGGCCGCGCCGAACAGCACGACGTCCTTGTTCGTGGCGATCGTGAGGCCGGGATCGACGCCCAGCTCGGCGCTCACCGTGTCGACGTCGACGCCGAACGAGAGCTCCCTCGCGCCGCGCGCCGAGCCGTCGAAGACGTTGGACGCCTCGCGGTCGCCGCCCGACGGGGTGAGCGGGCCGGAGCCCAGCGAGACCTTGTCGCCGCCGAGGTCGGCGTCGCCCTCCCACGTCACCAGCTCGACCCGCGCGGGCGAGGCGGCCGGCCGCAACCCGCCCAGCGGTACGTACGCCCGCCGCCCGACCACCGTGCCCCCGTCGAGCACCATCGCCTGGCTGTACGGCTCCGCCGGATCGGTGACCACCAGCACCAGGCTCCACCCGGCATGGCGTGCGACCCCCTCCTCCATGGGCACGTCGCCCGCCCACCACGTGCCGTCGGCGCGTACGCCTCGGGCGAGCTCGCTCACGTCGGCGAACGCCTGGTAGACCGGCCCGACCGGCAGCTCGCGCACCATCACCTCGCTGGGCCGGACGGTCAGGTAGGTGCGCAGCCCCGGCGGCCGGACCCTGATCGGCCCCGCCTGCGCGCCCGTGGCCGACCAGTAGAGCCCGGCCCACACGACCTCGCCGCCCTTGGGCACGGACAACACCGCCGAGCTGGAGGACTCGGTGAAGGGGTGGTCGTCGCGGTCGAGCGCGAGCATCGGCCACAGGTCGTTGTCGCGCTGCTCCCCCTCGCGCCGCCGCGCCTCGCGGCAGCCCGCCTGCTCGTCGGGGCAGCTCAGCAGCGTGTTGCCGATCGCCCGGACGGCCACCCTGCCCTCGGTGGCGAACCTGGCGGGCGCGCCGGTCGCGCGTACGCCCTGCTCGGCGCGGGCACGCACGCGCAGCGGACCGGCGGTGACGCGGACGACGGGGCCCGCAGTCTGCGGGGCCGCGCCGGACACGAGCACCCGCAGGTACACGGCCGTGGCCCGCCCCGCGGCGAGCGGCTCCCTGGCACACCGGGCGCCGCGACCGGACGGACGGCACTGCCAGCCGTCGACCGTGCCCACCGCGCCGGAGACGGCGGCGCCGGGCCCGCGCAGCACGGACGGGACGAACGTCACCCCCGGCGGCAGGTCGACGTGGGCCGCGACGTTCGCGCTGGCCACCTCGCCGTGGTTGCGCACGCGGATGCCGACGATGCCGGGCCGGGCGCGGACGAGCGAGCCGAGCGGGTCGATCGTGACGCGCAGCCGCGCACCCACCGGCCTGGCGGACGTCGCCTGCCGATCCTTGCCGCCGGGCGCCGGCACCGGAGAGGGCTCCTCGGCCGGCAGCGGCACGGGCACCGGCACCGGCACGGCCGACGGGGCCGGCAGCGCGATCGGCGGCCCGACCGACGGCTCGGCGACCGGCTCCGCGTCGGACAACAACTGGACGCCCCCGGCCACGGCCACCGCCAGCACCGTGCCGCCGGCCAGCACCGCCTGCCAGCGCCGCGGCGCCCGCCACAGCCGCCGCAGCGCCCGCAGCGGCCGACCGGCCGCACCGCCCGGGCCCACCGCCCTGGCCAGCGCCGCCACGTAGCCGCTGAACAGGGGACCGGCGATCAGCGGCCCGACGATGACGCGCAGCCCGCGATCGACGTCGGTCACCTCCAGCAGCACGCCGTGGCACTCCTCGCAGGCGTCGACGTGCTCGTCGAGCGCCTTGGCCTCGCGCCGGGCCAGCCCGCCGCGCACGTAGTGGCTCATCCGGCCGAGCACCGTGCGGCACTCCGGCGGCGTATCCGGCCGCAGATACAGCCGTACGTACGCCTGCCGCAGCCCTTCCCGCGCCCGGTAGGCCAGCGCGGCCACGCCGTTGGCCGACAGCCCGAGCATTGGCGCCGCCTGGGCCGGCCTGGCGCGTTCGACCTCGGCGTGCCACAGCACCGCCCGCCACCGCTCGGGCAGCGACAGATAGGCCCGGGCGATCGGCGAGTGCTCCAGCCCGGCCAGCGCGGGATCGACGAACGGCGCCGTCGGGTCGTACCGCTCGATCTCGCCCGTGGGGTGGGCGGCGATGCTGGACCGGTCGTGCACCGTGCGCCGCACGATCGTCAGCAGGTACGTGCGGAACGCCGACTCGGGGCCGCCGCCCCGGCACACCAGGTCGAGGATCTTCGTGAACGACTCGGCGACGACGTCCTCCACCTCGGCACCGCTGACGAGCTGCCTGGCCATGGCACGCGCGGCGGCCACGTGGCGCTCATAGAGCTCGCCGTAGGCAGCGGCGTTGCCCGCCTGGACCGCGTGGAGCAGATCGGCGTCGCTTTGCGGAGTTTCGGCACTCATAGTGACCTAACGATGACGCGGGGTTACCCGGGTCATCATTCCGCAGTCATCGCCATGGCTAAACCGCGAGCGCGTCTTTACCTGTGGGATGCGGCCGTGACCAGGACTCTAAGCTTGATGCCATGACGGATCGCGACAACCTGCTGGCCGAGATCAAGAAGAAGGCCATCGTCCACGGCAAGGTCACCCTCTCCTCGGGCCAGGAGGCCGACTTCTATCTCGACCTGCGGCGCATCACGCTCGACGGCGTGGCGGCGCCGCTCGTCGGCGGGGTGATGCTCGACCTGACCGCCGACCTCGACTACGACGCGGTGGGCGGGCTCACGATGGGCGCCGATCCGGTGGCGGGCGCGATGTTGCACGCGGCGGCCGCGCGCGGGCGGGCGCTCGACGCGTTCGTGGTGCGCAAGGCGCAGAAGGCGCACGGCATGCAGCGCCGCATCGAGGGCCCCGACGTCAAGGGCCGCCGGGTGCTGGCCGTGGAGGACACCTCGACGACGGGCTCCTCGCCGCTGACGGCCGTGGAGGCGCTGCGCGAGGCGGGCGCCGAGGTGGTCGCCGTGGCGACGATCGTCGACCGGGGCGCACGCGAGCGCATCACGGCGGAGGGCCTCGAGTACCGCTGCGCGTACACGCTGGAGGATCTCGGCCTGTAACAGGGAGCTCAGTCGGGGGCCCGGACGGTGAAGGACTCGCGGGCGCCCTCCTCGCCGGGCTCGCGGAGCGTGCCGTTCTCGGTGACGTGGACGGTGCTCGCGTCGGTCAGCACGACGTCGAGCTCGGGCTCGTGGAAGCTGACCTCTTCGCCCCTGCTCATGTCACGGTGCTGCAGCACGTCGCCGCCGGGCACGCGTACGGTGACGAGCGGGCAGGTCTCGGCCACGCACTCGATGCGCACGGTGGGCTCCTGAGCGCTCTTCTCACTGGCGGGCGCCGTGGCCGGTTCACTGGCGGGAGCTGAGGTGCGCTCGCGTGCGGGCTCTGATTCGCCGAGCCTGCCGAGCACCTCCCGGCCGCCGATGACGAGCAGCGTAACCGCGGCCCCCACCGCCAGGACGGCGAGGGCTAATCGGGCAAGACCCATCGGTTCTGACTTGTGGCGTCCCACAGGGGGCAGCGTAGCGGGTGAAGATCGACCCGGGGGGTCAGAGCGGAGTGTCGGTCCCGGTCGGGACCCGCGCCGACACCGCCGCCCGGCGCTTCTTGACCAGCTCGACGAAGATCGGGATCAGCGAGACGAGGACGATCAGGAAGACGCCCGGCAGGATGTACGTGTCGATCTGCTTGGGGTCGACCTGGTGACCGAGGAGGTTGCCGACCAGGATCAGGCTCTCGACCCAGACGACGCCGCCGACGACGTTCCAGAGCAGGAAGCGCTTGGCCCTCATCTCCAGCACGCCGGCGACGGGGTTCATGAACGTACGGACGATCGGTACGAACCTGGCCAGGATCACCGCCTTGGCCGGCCCGAACCTCTCGAAGAACTCCTCGGCCCGCAGCACGTGCTCCCGCTTGAACAGCCGCGAGTCGCGCTTGTCGAACAACCTGCGGCCGAAGCGCGCGCCGAGGAAGTGGCCCAGCTGCGCGCCGGCGACCGCGCACAGCGGCGTGCCGATGAGCAGCACGGGCAGTGACAGCGGCGTGATGCCCATGCCCTGGGCGACGGACGACGAGCTGAAGATCCCCGCGGCCACGAGCAGCGAGTCACCCGGCAGGAAGAACCCGAGCAGCAGCCCCGTCTCGGCGAAGATGATCGCGAGAACGCCGACGGTGGCGAACGCCCCCAGAAGGGTCAGCCACCAGGTCGGATCCAGGAGATTCACCAGCCAGTCCACGGCCGAGAGACTATCCCGTGGCCGCGAGCAGGCCCGGGACCGCCCCGGCGCGCGTCGGCTCTACCACATGGGGTAGACACTCGGAATACTGGGCCTGGCCCCAAGCCGTAACTTCTCAGGGAGATGATCATGCCTATTGCGACTCCAGAGGTCTACGCCGAGATGCTCGACCGGGCCAAGGCCGGCGGATTCGCCTACCCGGCGATCAACGTGACGTCCTCCCAGACGCTGAACGCCGCCCTGCGCGGCTTCGCGGAGGCCGAGAGCGACGGCATCGTGCAGATCTCCACCGGCGGCGCGGAGTTCCTCTCGGGCACCACGGTCAAGGACATGGTCACCGGCGCGACGGCGCTCGCCGAGTACGCGCGCGTGGTCGCCGCGAAATATCCGGTCACCGTGGCGCTGCACACCGACCACTGCCCGAAGGACAAGCTCGACGGCTACATGCGGCCGCTGATCGACATCTCGCTCGAACGCGTCTCCAAGGGCCTGGACCCGCTGTTCCAGTCCCACATGTGGGACGGCTCGGCCGTCCCGCTGGACGAGAACCTGCAGATCGCCAGGGAACTCCTGGAGAAGTGCGCGCGGGCCCGCATCATCATGGAGATGGAGATCGGCGTCGTCGGCGGCGAGGAGGACGGCGTCGTCGGCGAGATGAACGAGAAGCTCTACACGACGGTCGGCGACGCGATCGACACCGCCGAGGCCGTGGGCCTGGGCGAGCACGGCCGCTACATGCTGGCCGCCACGTTCGGCAACGTGCACGGCGTGTACAAGCCGGGCCACGTCAAGCTGCGCCCGAGCGTGCTGAAGGACATCCAGGAGGCCGTCGGCGCGAAGTACGGCAAGGACAAGCCCTTCGACCTGGTCTTCCACGGCGGCTCCGGCTCGCTGCTTGAGGAGATCCACGAGGCCATCTCGTACGGCGTCGTCAAGATGAACGTCGACACCGACACCCAGTACGCCTTCACCCGGCCGATCGCCGACCACATGTTCAGGAACTACGACGGCGTGCTCAAGGTCGACGGCGACGTCGGCAACAAGAAGACCTACGACCCGCGTTCGTACGGCAAGGCCGCGGAGGCCGGGATGGCCGCCCGCGTCGTCGAGGCGTGCCAGAGCCTGAAGAGCGCTGGGACGAAGATCTCATAGCCACTTCGGCGGCCTGGCGGGTATGACTGGTGCTATGGAAAACCTTCTCGCCGGGCCGCCCCCGACGCATCTGCCGGAGCTGCCTGAGGCCAGGGAGTTGCTGGACTCCGGAGTCAAGGCCGCCGACGTGGCCGCCCGGTTCCCCGCCTACCCCGCGGCCTGGGCCGCGCTCGCGGAGGAGTACTTCGCCCAGGGCCACGCCGTGACCTCCTACGCCTTCGCCCGCACCGGCTACCACCGCGGCCTCGACCAGCTCCGCCGTAGCGGTTGGAAGGGCCACGGCCCGATCCCGTGGGAGCACGCGCCCAACCGCGGGTTCCTGCGCTGCCTGTACGCCCTGTCGCGCGCGGCGCAGGCCATCGGCGAGAAGGACGAGGCCGAGCGCTGTCTGCAGTTCCTGAAGGACAGCACGGAAACGGGTTACGACGCGCTGACCAAGGGTTAGCCCTGAATGACCACGTTCGGGTAGTCTCTCAACGCAAGAGCCCCTGTCGCACTTGCGTCAGGGGTTTTCGTTTTGTGCTCGGGAGACTGAACCATGCCGGCTGCCGTTCTCGTGGGTGCCCAGTGGGGCGATGAGGGCAAGGGCAAGGCCACCGACCTGCTCGGTGGCGACGTCGACTACGTCGTCCGCTATCAGGGGGGCAACAACGCGGGTCACACCGTGGTCATCGGTGACCAGAAATACGCGCTGCACCTGCTCCCCACGGGGATCCTGTCGCCGGAGGTGGTACCGGTCATCGGCAACGGAGTGGTGATCGACCCTGGCGTGCTGCTCAGCGAGATCGACGGGCTGGCCGCCCGCGGCATCTCCGCCGAGCGGCTGCTGATCTCCTCCAACGCGCACCTGATCATGCCCCACCACAAGGCGCTCGACAAGGTGACCGAGCGTTACCTGGGCAAGGCCAGGATCGGCACGACCGGGCGCGGCATCGGGCCGGCGTACGGCGACAAGATCGCCCGGATGGGCGTGCGGGTGCAGGACCTGCTCGACCCGGGCATCCTGGCCAAGAAGATCGAGGTCGCGCTGACCGAGAAGAACCAGGTGCTGACCAAGGTCTACAACCGGCGCGGCATCGAGCCCGCCGCGGTGCTGGAGGAGTACCTCGCCTACGCCGAGCGGCTCAAGCCGCACATCGCCGACACCTCGCTGGTGCTGTCGAAGGCGCTGGACGAGGGCAAGTTCGTGCTGTTGGAAGGCGGCCAGGGCACGCTGCTCGACATCGACCACGGCACGTACCCGTTCGTCACGTCGTCCTCGCCCACGGCGGGCGGGGCGTGCGCCGGGGCCGGCATCCCGCCGAACCGGCTGACGAAGATCATCGGCATCCTCAAGGCGTACACCACCCGCGTCGGGTCGGGGCCGTTCCCGACGGAGCTGACCGACGAGATGGGCGAATGGCTGCGCCAGACCGGCGGCGAGTACGGCGTCACGACGGGCCGCAACCGCCGCTGCGGCTGGTTCGACGCGGTGATCGCCCGGTACGCGACCCGCATCAACGGCGTCACCGACTACTTCCTCACCAAGCTCGACGTGCTGTCGGGGCTGGAGAGCATCCCGGTGTGCGTGGCGTACGAGGTCGACGGGGTGCGGCACGACGAGATCCCCATGACGCAGACCGACTTCCACCACGCCAAGCCGATCTACGAGGAGCTGCCCGGCTGGCAGGACGACATCACCGGCGCCAAGTCGTTCGAGGACCTGCCGCGCAACGCGCAGGCGTACGTGCGGGCGCTGGAGGAGATGAGCGGGGCGCCGATCTCCGCCATCGGCGTGGGCCCGGGCCGCGATCAGACCCTGGTGATCCGCTCGCTGGTCTGAGCCCGGTGGGCTCTGCGGTATTCGGTGGGTGAGCAGCCCACGTGCCGCTTGAACACCCCGCGGAAGGCCTTCGCGCTCTGGTAGCCGGAGCGCGTGGCCACCGCCTCCACCGGCAGCGCCGACGACGTCAGCAGCGACCGGGCGTGCCGCATGCGCAGCCCGGTGAGCTGGCGCAGGAACGTCGTCCGGCGTTCCGCGGCGAACAGGTGGGCGATGTGGAACGGGCTCGCCGAGACGGCCTGGGCCACGGTGGTCAGCCGCAGGCCAGGGTCGGCGTAGTGGGCGGCCATGTAGCTCTCGGCCATGGTCAGGATGTCGCGGGCGGCCGCGGGGATGAGCCGCGTCAGGATCTCTTCCACCCAGATCCGTAAATATGAGCGTTCGTGGATGGAGTTCACCGCCACCAGCTCCGAGATCGGCAGCCGGGCGCAGGCGTCCACCCAGTCGGTGCAGCCGCTCGCCAGCCTGCGCCGGTTGACCAGGTCCACCACGAACAGCAGCTCCCCGACCAGCCACCGGTGCAGCGTCGCCGGGTCGAGGTCGCGCTCCTGGCTGCAGCGGTCGACCCAGCCGGCCAGCAGGGCCGCCGCCGCCCGGCGGTCGCCGGCGTGCACGGCGCGCGCCAGCTCCGGCTCGATCCGCACCGGCGGCCCGCCCTCCGGGCGGTCCCCCTCCGGCGCCGTGATCACCCGGTCGCCGCCCAGCACGAGCTTGTAGGCGTTGGTACGGCGCGCGTCCCGCTCCGCCTCGGCCAGGAGCCCGGGGCGTCCGAGGCTGACCGTGGCCGTCAGCTCCCCGGCCCGCCCGATCCGGGCGCGTACGTCCTCGGCGAGGGTGCTCGCGCGGTCCATGAGGCGGCGGGGGTCGGGCCCGGTCAGGACGACCAGCCACTCCTCGGGCGGCAGCGCGACGCAGCCGGTGACCTCGCGGATCGCGCGGTCGGCCCGCTCCAGCTGCGTGCGCGCCCACTGGGATCCGCGGGCCCTGGACAGCGCCATGTAGTCGTCGATGTCGACGAGCACACCAACCGCGTACTCCATACGGCCAAGAGTAACGCTGGTTTAGGCAGACCGAAATACCACTTCGTTGACGAGTGTGCCGACTCCGGCCACGGTCGCGCGCATGACGTCACCGTGCTTCAGCGGCGCGATCCCGGCGATGGTGCCGGTCGCGATGAGGTCGCCGGGCAGCAGCGTCATGCCGTCCGACAGGTCCGCGATCAGCCTGGGCACGCCGAACACCATCTGCTTGGTGTTCGCCCGCTGGCGTACCTCGCCGTCCACCTCCAGCGTCAGCTCGACGTCGTGCGGGTCCGGCACCTCGTCCACCGTGGCCAGGTACGGCCCCGCCGGAGCGAACGTGTCGAATCCCTTCGACTGGTCCCACGGCTGGTTGCGGGCGATGTTCGTGAGCTGCAGGTCCCTGGCCGTCATGTCGTTGAGCACGGTGTAGCCGGCGACGGCCTCGCGCCAGCGCTCCTCCGGCAGGTCGCGGGTGACCGAGCCGATCACCACGGCCAGCTCCACCTCGTGCTCCAGGTGGCGGGTGCGGGCCGGCGCGATCACCGGCCGGTTGTGTCCGGTCAGCGCGGACGGCGGCTTGAAGAACAGCACCGGGTCCGGCGGCACCTCCAGGCCGCTCTCCTCGGCGTGCGCCACGTAGTTGAGCGCCAGGCAGCAGACCTTCGTGCAGGTGGCCACCGGCGGCTCGAACAGCACCTCGGCCTCCAGGAGCAGCTCACCCGCCACCGCCCACCGCCGGTCCGCCTCCTCGGTCAGCCGCTCCAGCCCGTAGTGGCCGAGCATCGCCACCGGGTCGTCGCCGCCCTCCAGACCGATCAGGGGCAGCAGTTCGCCGCCCGGCCGCCAGGCCACCACTTCCACCGGATCGGCGGCCGTCCGCCGTACACGCCCGAGAAACATGCCTCAAAGCCCACCAGCGGCGGGTGTACGGCCACAAGGCCTCTTCCTTGCGATGCCGACCCCGTCCTTGCGCACTTGCTCGCCGGTCGCTTGTGGGCGGGCCGCGCGCGCCGCTTGGATGGGCGCCATGACGCGGACCTTGGACGCCAGCAGCAAAATGTACGCGGACGCGCGGCGCTACCTCGCCGGGGGCGTCTCCAGCGACGCCCGCCGGGTCGACGGAGTGCCGCTCTTCGTCGACCACGCGAAGGGCTCGCGCCTGTGGGACGTCGACGGCAACGAATACGTCGACTACGTCCTCGGCCAGGGCCCCTCGGTGCTGGGGCACTGCCCGCCCGAGGTCGTGGAGGCGGTGGCCGCGCAGGCCGCGCGCGGGATGGCCTACTCCGCCCAGCACGCCGCCGAGGTGCGGGTCGCCGAGCGCCTGTGCGCGCTGGTGCCGTCGGCCGGGCGGGTCCGGTTCAACACCGTCGGCTCCGAGGCCGTGCACGCCGCGCTCCGGCTCGCCAGGGGGTGCACCGGGCGCGAGGCGGTACTCAAGTTCGAGGGCCACTACCACGGCTGGCTCGACCCGGTGCTGTTCAGCGTGCATCCCGCGCTCGACGCGGCCGGCCCGGCCGACGCGCCGGCGACCGTCCCCGGCACTGCGGGACAACAGCGCGGTCACTCCGACGACCTCGTCGTCTGCCCCTGGAACGACGTGCCCGCGCTGAGCAGGCTCATGGAGCAGCACGCCGGGCGGCTCGCCGCGGTGATCATGGAGCCGGTGTTGTGCAACACGGGCGCCATCGAGCCCGACCCCGGCTACCTGGAGGAGGTCCAGCGCCTGTGCCGCGAGCACGGGACGCTGCTGATCTTCGACGAGATCATCACCGGGTTCCGGCTGGCCCCGGGCGGCGCGCAGGAGCACCTGGGCGTCACGCCGGACCTGTCGGTGTTCGGCAAGGCGATGGCGGGAGGCATGCAGGTCTCCGCGCTCGTGGGACGCGCCGACGTCATGGACCACATCTCGACCGGCAAGGTCGCGCACGCCGGGACGTTCAACTCCCACCCCGTGGGCATCGCCGCCGCCGAGGCCACGCTGCGCGTCCTCGACGAACGCCGCGACGAGGTCTACGGCACCCTGTACGCCCGCGGCGCCGAGCTCATGGAGGGCCTGCGTTCCGCCGCCGCGAAGGCGGGCGTCCCGATGCTGGTGGACGGCCCTGGCCCGGTGTTCCAGACGTACCTCACCGAGGCGTCGTCGGTGCGGAACTACCGGGACTTCGCGGCCACCGACCGGGCCGCGATGACCCGGCTGCACGCGGCGCTACTCGACAGGGGCGTCAACATGGTGCCGCGCGGGTTGTGGTTCATGTCGGCCGCCCACACCGAGGCCGACGTCGCCTTCACCGTCGACGCGTTCGCCGACGCGCTCGGCACGCTTTGACCGCTCGGTGGAGATCACCAGCGCTACGCCGACGAGGATGATCAGGCCGCCCGCGACGACCTGGATCGTGACGGGCTCCGACAACACCAGCGCGCCGAGGGCTACCGCGACGGCCGGGTTGACGTAGGCGTAGGTGGAGACGAGCGAGATGGGGGCGTGGCCGAGCAGCCACGCGAACGACGTGAAGCCGATCAGCGAGCCGACCAGGATGAGGTAGACCAGGCCCGCCCACGAGCGGCCGCTGATCGCCGTCAGGTCGAGCCGCTCGCCCGTGACGAAGCCGAGCAGCAGCAGGCCGAGGCCGCCGGCGAGCATCTCCACGGCGCTCGTCGCGAAGGCGTTGGCCGGCATCGCGATGCGGGCCGACAGGAACGAGCCGACGGCCCACGTCAGCGAGCCGAACAGGATGATCACGATGCCGACCGTGCTGCCCGCCTCACCTCCGGTCAGCGACAGTGCGGCGACTCCCACCAGGCCGACGAGGACGCCGGCCAGCGTCAGCGGCTGCGGCCGGTCGCGTACGGCGAACCTGAACACCACCAGCCACAGCGGCACGGAGGCGACGAGCAGCGCGGCCAGGCCCGTCGAGATGTGCTGCTCGGCCACGGCCACCATGCCGTTGCCCAAGGTCAGCAGCAGCAGCCCGACCAGCGCGGCCCCGAAGAACTGCCGGCGCGTCATCCGGAACGCCTCCCGGCCGGAGCGCACCAGGAGGAACCCGCCGAGCAGCGCGGCCGCGGTGAAGAAGCGCATGGCGCCGGAGAACATCGGCGGGATCGTCTCGACGGCGAGCGCGATGGCGAGGTAGGTGGAGCCCCAGACCACGTAGACGATGGCGAGAGCTCCCCAGACGGCAGGAGTCACCTTGGCGTCAGGGGCGTTAACGGTCATGACTCGTGACAGTAGCGCCGCGGGGTGACAGTTCGCCGGTCGATTTCAGACCTTGAGATGACGAGGCGGCATACGCGGCGTACGAGCCTCGGCGAGAGGGACCCTCACCCGTGCCCGACCGGGCCGCCGAGCACGGCCACAGGGGCATTCCAGGGGCGCGGAAGACGTGTCCGGGAAGCGGGCACCGGAACGGATTTGGTGCCCCCGTCCGAATCGCGTCGATCGGGGGCAGCGGAGAACATACCCCTCTCCGCCCGCGTCAACCAACACGTTGACAAAAGTCAGTGCGATAGCTCCCCGAGGGCCCGCCGTCCTTCGGAAGGGGGAAGACAGGACGGCGGACCCGGAACGGGGCGGCGGCTCGTCAGCGTGGACCGAGCTTCTCCACGATCAGCCGGTAGAGCTGCCGGGGCCGCCCCGGCTGAGGCGTGCGGTTGGGCGGTAGCGGCCACGCGAGCCCCTCGTCAACCAGCGTGCGCAGCAACCGCCGTGCCGTACGCGGCGTGACGCCCAGCATCTTGCCCGCGCCTTCGGCGTCGACGACCGTGTCGCCGCCCTCCAGCTTGGCCGCCAGCCGGGCCAGCACCTCGACCCCCTTGGGCTTGAGCGCCGTCGCGCCCGTGGGTGGCATGCGGGGCGCCGGGATGAGCGCCCGGCCCTCCCTGTCGACCGCGAAGCCCTGCGCCTGCTTGCCCGCCTGGGTGCGGGCCAGCGCGGCGCGGGCGTGCGACTCGGCGTCGTGGGTGGTGCGACCCATCCCGACGCCGACCTCGACCGCGAGGCCGAGTTCGTCCCTGATCCGGCCCGCGAACGGCAGCACCCTGAACCCGTCGGTGGCCGCCGCGATGGATCCCCGCGTGGCCGTGACCAGGTAGCTGTGATCGTCGATGGGCCAGACCGTCGCGTTGATCCGGTTGGCCTCCTGGACCAGGAGCCGGTGCAGCGACAGCCGCAGCTCGTCGCGCCAGTAACGCGGCGCGGCCCGGCGTACGGGTTCGCGCAGCGTCGGGACCTCCACGAGGACCACGGTGAGCTGCGACTCCTCCAGCCGGTGGTGCGCCCCGAGCAGCGCCGCGGTGTGCAGCGCCGTACGGACCGCCGCCGACGTCGGCCTGATCCTGATCGCCGGCACGCCGGATGCGTGCAGGCGTTCGGCCACCGCGGGCAGGCACGTCAGGGCTCCTGTCGTGGCGCCCTGCCGCACCAGCCGTTCGTGGTAGGCCGCGATCGTGCCGGTGGCGCCCGGCTCGTCGCGGCTGTGCACGTCGGAAGCCGGGATACCGAGATCGGTGTACGCCTCCTCCACGTCCGCCCGGCTCACCACGTCGATGCTGACCCGCTGGGGGTCGATGCGAGTGTCGATCGCGGCCTTGGCCAGCGCCGCCACCAGTGCTGCTCCGCCGAGTTGCACGTACGTCGCGGGCATCGTCAGCACACCTGATCGCCGGGCCAGGTCGTAGGGGACCGGGCTGGCGAACAGGCACGCGTCGACGCCGGGACCGAGCCGCGTCACCTTGTCGGGGGCCTCCTGCTCATCGCGATAGGCGGCCGCAACAAGGCGACACGGCAGCGGCGCCGCGGCATGACCCATCAGCATCACCCGCTCGACCAGGTCGTGGGGTCCCACCACGCCAATGGTGAGGTCCGGTGTCATGGCGCCCGGGCGTGACACTCGGGGAGTTTCTTCGGCCCTCTCGACCAATGTTCGTCCCATCCTGCCGTCCGTTGCAGTGCTCTCTTTTGGAACGATCGCTCGCGGGGGCCGTAATGTCACGCCTGACTTTTCCGGAAAGTCGTTCTAGTTGACCGCCCGAGAAGATGTCCTAGCAGCTCAACGCGGTTTTTCTCGCCTTTTTTAGTGCTCGGAAATCTCTCGTGTAATGTCCGCGCCGAGTGCACGCATTCGCGCTGCGAGATGTGCGTGGCCGCGGTCGATGAGGTATCCGGAGTCGATCACGGTCTCGCCTTCGGCCGCCAGAGCGGCGAGCACGAGAGCGATGCCCGAGCGAAGGTCGTGGGCGGTCACCTCGGTGCCGGTCAACGGCGTGCAGCCGCGGACGATCGCCCGGCTGCCGTCGACCTCGACGTTGGCGCCCATCTTGTTGAGCTCGCCGGCCAGGGCGAACCTGCCGTCGAAGATGCGCTCGTGGATGTAGCTGGTGCCGTCGGCGAGCGCCGCGACGGTCATCATCGGCGACTGCAGGTCGGTGGCGAAGCCGGGGTAGGTGTCGGTGATGATGTTGATCGGCCGCAGCGGGCCCTCGCACCGGACGTGCAGCACCGCGCCCTGGCTCTGGAACTCGACGCCCATCTGCTCCAGCTTGTAGCGCACGACGCCGAGGTCGAGGCCGGTGCCGACGAGGCTGAGCTCGCCGCCGGTGATCGCCGCGGCCATCGCGAAGACGCCCGCGTCGAGCCGGTCGGGCATGACGGTGTGCTCGACCGCGTGCAGCTCGTCGACGCCCTCGACGGTGATGAACCCGGTGCCGCCGCCGCTGATGCGCGCGCCCATCTTGGTGAGCATGTCGATGACGTCGAGCACCTCGGGCTCCAGCGCGGCGTTCTCGATCACGGTGGTGCCCTTGGCCAGGGCGGCGGCCATGATGAGGTTTTCCGTGCCGGTGTGGGACGGGGTGTCGAGATAGAGGGTGGCGCCGGTCAGGCCGGAGGCCTTGACGTGGATGACGGTCTCACCCTCGTCGACGATCGCGCCGAGGCGCTTGTAGCCGAGGTAGTGGAAGTCGAGGTTGCGGCTGCCGAGGTTGCAGCCGCCGACGCCTTCGACGATCGCCTCGCCGAGGCGGTGCAGCAGCGCCGGGGTGAACAGCACCGAGCCGCGGAAGCGGCGGGCGATCTCGGCGGGCAGCACGGGGCTGCTCACCCGGGAGGCGTCGATGACCAGCGTGCGCTCTGACTCGTGCAGCTCGACGTACGCGCCGACGGCCTCGGCCAGCTCGATCGCGCGGCATACATCTTCGATGATCGGCACGTTGCGCAGAACGGTGCGGCCCTTGGGGGCGAGCAGAGCCGCACCGATCATGGGAAGCACGGCGTTCTTCGCGCCCTGGATGAACGCGGTTCCACGCAGTGCGTTGCCACCGCGCACGCGGTAACGGACCATTTCGTGCGGCTCCTTGGAAATCAACGGTGAGGCTCGATCGGGCCAACAGTAGCCGCTCACACCACCTGGCCCAGCCGAATCATCCGCTAAAGGGAGCCCCCGTGATGCGTTCATACGCTTCCAGGTATCGCTGCCGCGTGCGCTCTACCACGTCATCGGGAAGGCGAGGTGGGGGGTTTCCAGAGGATTTGTCCCATCCAGATTCGGGCGAAAGTAGCCAATCGCGCACAAATTGCTTATCAAAGGAATGCTGGGTGCGGCCCGGACTCCATTCGTCTGCCGGCCAGAACCGCGACGAGTCGGGAGTGAGAACCTCGTCACCCAGCGTCAGCACGCCGTCCGCGTCCCAGCCCAGCTCGATCTTGGTGTCGGCCACGATGATGCCCCGCTCACCGGCGATCTCCGCCCCGCGCGTGTAGACGGCCAGCGTGATCTGCCGCAGCGCCTCGGCCGTCTCCGCGCCGACCTCCGCGACGACCCGTTCGTACGCGATCGGCTCGTCGTGCTCGCCCATCGGCGCCTTGGTCGACGGCGTGAAGATCGGCTCGGGCAGCCGGGAGCCGTCCTCCAGCCCCGGCGGCAGCGGCACGCCGGAGACCGCGCCCGTCTCGCGGTACTCGTTGAGCCCGCCGCCCGTGAGGTAGCCCCGGGCCACGCACTCGACCTGCACCATCCGCAGCGGCCGGCACAGCACGCTGCGCAGGTCGTCGCCGGGGGCCACGACGTGGTTGGGCACGACGTCCTTGAGCTGGTCGAACCACCACAACGACATCTGCGTGAGGATCGCCCCCTTGTCGGGGATGTCGGGCTCCATCACGTAGTCGAAGGCCGACAGACGGTCGGAGGCGACCATCAGCAGCAGGCCGTCGTCGGTCTCGTAGAGGTCTCGCACCTTGCCGGAGTGCACGTGTCTCATCGGGCGATGTCCGTCCTGTGGTGGGAGCCGCGCAACTCGATGCGGGCGGCGAGATCGTAGGCGGCCTGGCGCGCGCTCTCCTGGTCGGGCCCGTGGCCGACCACGCTGAGCACCCGCCCACCGTCGGAGACCACCTCGCCGTCCTTCCTCCTCGTGCCGGCGTGCAGGACGTACGCGTTGTCCGCCGCCCGCGGCCCCCTGATCACGTCGCCCTTGACCGGGGCGGCGGGATAGCCCTCCGACGCGATCACCACGGTCACGGCCGAGCCCGGCTTGAACACCGGGTCGAGGCCCAGCTCGCCGGTCGCGCAGGCCATCAGCAGCCCACCGAGCGGCGTCTCCAGCCGGTCGAGCAGCACCTGCGTCTCGGGATCGCCGAAGCGGGCGTTGAACTCAACCACCTTCGGCCCCTTCGCGGTCAGCGCCAGCCCCACGTAGAGCACCCCCTGGTACGGCAGCCCGCGCCGCCCCAGCTCGGCGATCGTCGGGTGCACGACCTCGCGCATGACCTGCTCGGTCAGGCCTTCGGGCGCCCACGGCAACGGCGTGTAGGCGCCCATGCCGCCGGTGTTGGGGCCCTCGTCGCCGTCGAGGGCGCGCTTGAAGTCCTGAGCGAGCTGGAGCGGCACTGCCGTGCTGCCGTCGCAGAGCGCGAACAGCGACACCTCGGGCCCGTCGAGGAACTCCTCGATCACCACCCGGTCGCACGCCCGCGCGTGCGCCAGCGCCTCGGCCCGGTCGGTGGTGACGACCACGCCCTTGCCGGCGGCCAGCCCGTCGTCCTTGACGACGTAGGGGGCGCCGAACTCGTCGAGCGCCGCCGCGGCCTCCGCCTCGGTGGTGCACGTCATGGACCGGGCGGTCGGCACGTCGGCCGCCTGCATGACCTCCTTGGCGAACGCCTTGGAGCCCTCGATCATGGCGGCCCCGCTGGACGGCCCGAAGCAGGCGATGCCCGCCTCGCGCACCGCGTCGGACACCCCCGCGACGAGCGGCGCCTCCGGCCCCACCACGACGAGGTCGATGTGCAAGCGGGCGGCCAGCGCGGCCACCTGCCCGGGGTCGAGGGGATCGACGGGGTGCACGGTGGCGACCTCTTCGATGCCCGGATTGCCTGGGGCGCAGTGGAGCTCGCTGACCTGGGGATCGAGCTTGAGTGAACGGCACAGGGCGTGCTCACGCCCTCCGGAACCAATGACTAGAACGCGCACGCGCTCCATTCTCGCAGGCCCGCCGCACGCCACCCGCCCAGGCCGCCCGTACAGCACGGGATGCCGGAATAAGCGACAACCTTTGTGGAGTTCTACCTGAGCGCACCTCTCCCGACGAGTATCGTCGGATCCGTTCACCCGCCCGTGGTAAGTTTGGGCGGCTTTGCGGCGTCTCTTAGCGATTGGAGGTGGTCCGGGATGAAACCTGGTGATCCCAGCAGTACGTGGTCCGTCACGTACACCCCAGTTACCCCCGACCACTCCAATCCGGCAGCCTGATCGTGCCTCCACGCATGTTTGTTCGATTGAGGTGATTTTTTCATCGCGCGTGGAGCGTGCCAGGTCGGGCGGAAAGGGACTGCCATGCGCTCGTCCACGCTTTTCCGTCGCATCAACCGTCACCCCGTGCCGTCGCGTGCCGCTCACCAGCTGACCAAGCCGTTGCGAGATGTCCGGCTGCCCCCCGTCGACTCGGTCGTCGAGTTCGGCGCCTACGTCGAGGGCAGGAAGGTGAGCACCCCCGGCATCGCGGAGGCCCTGCGCCTCGTACGCGAGCACAACAGGGACGCCGAGGGCCCCAACGCGTTCGTCTGGGTGGGTCTGCACGAGCCGGCCGCTCCCGAGGTGGAGTGGCTGTCCGGGGTGTTCGGCCTGCACCCGCTGTCCGTCGAGGACGCCGTCAAGGCCCACCAGCGCCCCAAGGTCGAGCGGTACGGCGACTCGCTGTTCATGGTGCTGAAGACCCTCGCCTACCTCGACCACGGCCCGTCCGACGGCGAGATCATCGCCACCGGCGAGATCATGGTCTTCCTCGGCGTCGACTTCGTGGTGACCGTGCGCCACGGCGAACACTGCCCGCTCACCATCGTCCGCGAGCGCCTCGAAGGCGACCCCAAGCTGCTGAGGCGCGGTCCGGCGGGCGTCCTGCACGCCATCGCCGACCACGTGGTCGACCAGTACCTGCAGGTGGCCGACCTGATGCAGCTGGAGCTCGAAGAGGTCGAGGCGACCGTGTTCGCCGACGTCAGCTCCCGCGACATCAACCGCATCTACCAGCTCAAGCGCGAGATGCTGGAGATGAAGCGGGCCGTCACGCCGCTGTTGTCGCCGCTTTCGGCGCTCCCCCAGCGCCGCGTCATCCCGTCGGAGATGCGCGAATACTTCCGCGACGTCGGCGACCACCTGTCGCGGGTGTGCGAGCAGGTGGAGTCGTCGAATGAGCTGTGCAGCTCGATCCTGCAGGCCGCGCTCGCCCGCTCCAACGCCCTCGCCAACGAGGACATGCGCAAGATCTCGTCGTGGGTGGCCATACTGGCGGTGCCCACGATGATCGCCGGCATCTACGGGATGAACTTCGACTTCATGCCGGAGACCAAGCAGGTGTGGGGCTACCCGGCGGTGCTGGCCGTCATGGTGACGGCCTGCGTACTGCTGCACCGCGGCTTCCGCCGCAACGGCTGGCTCTGAAGGTCAGACGCCCACGGGGCGCAGCGGGGCGACGGGCTCGGGGAGCTCCAGGCCCCGCTCGCGCCAGAGCTCGCGCATCCGGTCGGGGTAGTCGGTGACGACGCCGGCCACTCCGAGGCCGAGCATCCGGCCCGCGAGCGCGGCGTCGTTGACCGTCCAGACCGCCACGTCGAGCCCGGCGGCGGACGCCCGCGCCATGAACCGCTCGTCGACCATGACGTGCTCGGGCGAGAGCGTGGTGGCCCCGGCCTCGCGCGCCGCGGCGGGCACGTCGTCGCCCACGCCGTCGTTCCAGTGGAGGGTGTCGGGCTCGATCAGGGCGAAGCGACGGGTGCCGGGGGCGAGCCGGGCCGCGTGGCCGATGACGCGCCAGTCGAAGCTGAGAATCGCGGCGTTGCCGAGCCGGCCGTGCTTGTCGAGCTCCTCGACCACCATCTCGGTGAACATCGCCGGGTCGGCCGTCAGCTGCGGTCGGGTGGGGTCGGACTTGAGCTCGACATGCAGGCGCACGCCCTCGGCCTCGTAGGCGTCGACCAGGCCGAGCACCGCGCCGAGCGTCGGCATGCGGGTCTCGGGCATCGGCACCTGCGTCAGCGCGAAGGGGTCGTCGGGGTGGCGCGGCAGGCGTACGCCGACGTCGAGCGTGCGCAGCTGCGCCAGGGTGAGGGCGTTGATCGGCTTGCCGACGTAGGGGTAGAGCGGGTCGCCGGCGTGGACCGGCCCGCGATCGGCGCTGGTGACGGCCGAGACGGTGAGGTCGTGCGTGAGCACGAGACGGCGGTCGGCGGTGAGCGCGACGTCGAGCTCGAGCGCATGCACGCCCAGCTCCATCGTGCGGCTCATCCCCGGCAGAGTGTTCTCGGGCCACAGGCCGCGAGCTCCTCGGTGACCATGAATCTCAACGCGCACACCGAGGACCCTACCGGGCGGGGGGCGCGTCAAGGCAGTGCCACGCCGAATCCTTTTTATCCTGGTATGCCCCGTCGGCGAATTTAGGGCAGACCATAGGCTGTCCTCCGTGACGGAGGTTCTCAAAACCGCCCATTCAATGACAGTCCAGGCATGGGTCGATGGCTGGGTCGTCTCCCGCCACACCCCCAGGGCCGTACGCGAGCCGTGGGGGCTGCGCGTGGACGTGGGACTGCCGGGGCACGTGGCCCGGCACATCGTGCCCTGTCCGACACCCGAGCTGCTGGCCCGCCTGACCCGGGCCGTCACCGCCCCCGGCACCTGGCTCAAGCTCTGCGGGCCCGCCGAGGCGGTCGCTCCCCACCTGCCGCCGGCCTGGTCCGTGAAGGAGCAGGAGTACATGATGGTCACGCGTTCGTTGTCGCGCGCCCTGCCGCGCACTCCCGCCGGTTACGTCCCGGCGGTCACCACGCGGGCCGGCGTCACGGTCGCGCGGTTGCTGACGGCGGGCGGCGAGGTCGCCGCGCGGGGCCAGATCGCGCTGGCGGGCACGACTGCGATCGTCGACCAGGTGGAGACGGCGGCCGGGCACCGCCGCCGCGGCCTCGGCAGCGTGATCATGAAGAGCCTCGAGGCCGCCGCGGTCTCCCGGGGCGCCCGCAGCGGCGTGCTGGTCGCCACGGACCAGGGCCAGGCCCTCTACGCCACCCTCGGCTGGACCCTCCACTCCCTGGTGACCCCCGCCTTCCTCGCCTGACCCGCGGCCCGTCGCAGGTCAGCCCGCGATGAGGCGGTACGGCTGGCGGGGGCGGCCCGCCTGGGCGGACTTCACCGGGGGCAGCGCCCAGGCCAGGCCCTCTTCCACCAGGTTCTGCAGCACCCGTCGCGCGCTCCGCGGCGCCACACCCAGGATCTCCGCGACGATCTCCGCGTCCACGACCATGGCCTCGGGATCCTCGCCGAGCGTCTGGACGAGCCGGTCCCTGATCTTGACCGCCTTGGAGTCGGCGGGCTCGCGCACGACGTCCGCCGGCCCCCGCCGGCGCATGGGCAGGGACACCGCGTTCCCATCACTGTCGATCATGAACGCGGCCGCCGCCTCCGCCGCGCGGGCGCGTTCGAGCGCCGTCACGGCGTTCGCGTCGGCGTCTCTGGCGGTGTGGCCGAGCCCCAGACCGACCTCCACCTCCAAGCCGACGTCGGCCCGCACCCGGTCCATGAACGGCGCCACCCTGAACCCGTCGGTGGCCTGCGACAGCGCACCCACCGTGGTGGTCACCACGTAGGTGTTCTCCTCGCGCGGCACCACCGTGGCGCCCATCAGCCGCGCCTCGGCCAGCAGCGCCCGGTGCAGCCGCAGCTTGAGCTCCTGCTGCCAGTAGTTGCCCGGACCGGAGTGGCCGGGCCGGACGGAGGCCGCCAGCGACACCAGCACGATCGCGAGCTGCGCCTCCTCCAACCGGTTGCCGGCGCCGAGCAGCGCCGCGGTGTTGATGGCCTGCCGCAACGTGCTCGTGGACGGCATCATGCGCAGCACCGGCACCCCGTCGGCCTCCAGCCGGGTGGCGACCGTGCGGACCGTGGTGAGCGCGGCGGTGGTGGCGCCCTCGCGGTGCAGGCGCTCGTGGAAACCGATGAAGTCGCGCACGGAGTCGGGCTGGAGGTATTCGGACACGTGCACCGCCGACATGGGCACGCCGATCTCGTCGTACGCCTCGGCGACCTCGTCGGGGGCGATGGAGTCGATGCTCACCCTGGCCGGGTCGACGCCGTGGGCGAGCACGCCGCGCAGCAGCGTGGCGTACAGGCCCGACCCGCTCACCGGGACGAACGTGGCCGGGACGCTGATCTCGCCCGACTGCCGGGCGAGGTCGTATTGGAGCGGTCCGGTGAACAGCACGGCGTCGATGCTGCCCATGATCTTGCTGAGCTTCTCGTGCGTCTCGTTCTCGCCCGCGTGCGGCGCGCCGACGAGCCGCAGGGTGCCGGCCGTCGGCAGGGTCGCCCCGATGTGCACGATCTGCTCGACCAGATCATGAGGACCGACCACACCGATCGCGATCTTGGATCGAAGCCGCTCCACGTCACGCCCCTCGTCCGCCGAGCAACCCGGTGACGGTCCCCCCGAGCACCGCTGCTCTTTCCTCTTCCGTGAGTTGAGAGAACAGTATGCGGCCCAGCGACATCCGAAGATCGATGAAGGGGAAGTCGGAGCCGTACACCACGCGGTCCTGGCCCACCTCACGCACCATCCGTACGATATCCGCCCCCGAGTTGTACGAGCCGCACACCTCCAGGATGACGCGTTCGTGCCGCTTGGCCACCTCGATGGCCTGGTCGATGCCGAGCGGCGTCACCCCGGAGTGCCCGGCGAGCACGGTCACGCCGGGATGGCGCGCGGCCACCTCGTCCACGTGGTGCAGGTCGTTGTACGGCGAGCCGCTGTAGGTGTGCGTGAGCACCGGGAACCGCGACGCCGCGGCGAACTCCCACACCGGCGCGTAGCGGGCGCCGGTGAGCGGGTAGTCGTGCAGGTCCGGATGGATCTTGATCCCGGCGAACCGGGGATCGTCCCCCCAGCGGGCCAGCTCCCCCTCCGGGTCCTGCCAGGGGTTGACCGTGAGGTAGCCGCTGAAGCGGTCGGGGGCCTGGTCGACGATCGCCGCCGTGGCGGCGTTCCCGGCCGCGGCGTCGAGCTGGATCGCGAGGTGACTGGAGAGCACCGCGTGCGCCACCCCGCACCGGTCCATGACCCGCAGCATCCCCGCCGGGTCCGGGTCGGGGATGAAGAACACGCTGTACGGCCCCGCGTGGGCGTGCGCGTCCACGATGCGCGTCACGGTCTGCGGCCGCCGTTCCCACACGGCCTGTGCCAGCCGGTTCATGCCGCTCTGACCTCCTGCCCGATCAGCCGGCGGAGGTTGCCCCCGCCGATCGCCGCCACCTGGGCGTCGTCCAGCTCCGACCAGAGCAG
This sequence comes from Nonomuraea terrae, assembly GCF_004348995.1. GTDB lineage: Bacteria > Actinomycetota > Actinomycetes > Streptosporangiales > Streptosporangiaceae > Nonomuraea > Nonomuraea terrae. The sequence goes on along the minus strand of NZ_SMKQ01000016.1, from coordinate 32,373 downwards.
CCGGGTGACCGCCTCCGCCGGATCGCGGTACGGCGCCCCTGTGCCGAAGACGAACCGGCCCGCTCCGAACCGTTCGACCAGCCATTCGAGCCCTCGGTGGGAGGACAGGTCGGCCAGTCCGACGTACACGTTCTGGGCGCGGTCGAGCACCCCGGCGATCTGCCGCAACATCCGGTATCCCGCGCCTCCGACGACGATGCGCAGCCGCGGATGCGCCCGCGCGACGGCCTCCACGACCGGCCAGCCCGCCTGCCCCGCGTCCACGAGCAGCGGCAGCCGTACGGACGACAGGGCGTCCAGCACGGGGGCGACGTCGGGGCCCGCGAGGTCGTAGCCGTGGTCGGCGGGGAAGGCGCGCACGGCGCGGACCCCGGCGGCCACGGCGGCCTCGGCGAAGCCGGCGCCGATCTCGCCGCAGGTGTCGGGCAGCAGCACCCAGCACGGGCTCAGCCTGGGCTCCCCGGCGACGAGGCCGAGCAGCCCGCGGTTGCCGCGCGCGGGGTCGTGCAGCCAGGAGGTCATGTTCGTGACGAGTGCCCCCGAGACGCCGACGCGGTCCATGGCGGCCAGCAGCTCGGCCGCTGTTCCGCCGCCCACGTCGCGTCGCGGGTGGCGGCCCAGCATGGCGTCCGCGTCGATCAGGACCGGCAGGTCCTCACTCATCGCCGCCCCAGTGCTGGGAGCTCTCCCCCCGGCTCCAGCCGTACGCGCTGAACGTGTCGGTGGTGCCGTCGATCGTGACGCCGGACTCGGTCACGGTGACCTCGGGCGGTTCACCGTGGAAGGGGACGATGGCGACGGTGAACCTGCCGTCGCGTCTGCGCAGTCCCAGCGAGTGGATCTCGCCGTACTCCGCGGTGCGGGTCCGCTGGTCGGGGATGCGGGCGGGACCGTTCCCGTGGACGACCTCGTCGGGCGGGCCGGCCGGGACGACGAGGACGCGCCCGCTGACGTAGCCGGAGCCGTGCGGACGCCACGGCTCCAGGCCGTGCAGCTGCCAGATCGCCTCGGCGTCGATCGTGTCGGTGACCAGCCAGTACGACGGCTCGTCGCGGACGAAGACGATCCTGCGGTCGTGCCGCCGCGCGTAGCCGTGGTGGTGGCCCGCGAAGACGTCGGCGTGCTCGCCCGTCACGAACAGGTCGAGCTCGGCCCGCCGGTCCTCGGTGTAGTCCTGGCCGGGCACCAGGAGCGTGTTGTGGCCGCGGGTGGCCTGGTACCAGTCGTAGTAGCCGGGGTCGTCGTACGACGGCGGCCCGCCGGCCTCCCAGGCCAGCGGCCCGTCCCGGTCGGCCAGCACGAAGTCGAGCGCGGCGTGGTGGCTGTGCGGCTCCAGCTCGTGGCCGACGTACGGGCCGTAGTTGACGACCGCGTACAGGCCGGCGTTCCGCATGACCGCGTACGCGCTGGCGGCCAGCAGGTGGGAGCCATCCGGCACGGCGACTTTCGGGCCCTTGGCGAGCAGCTCCGCCGGCCACACCACGCCGCTGTCCTGCAGGTGCGGGACCCAGCCGCCGGGCGCCTCCAGCGCGGCCAGCCACGCGTGCATGGCCGCGACCTTGGGATGCTCCGCGATCTCCGGGTCCAGCGCCACCGCGCGCTGCAACGACTCCAGGACCATGACGTGGTAGCCCGGCGAGCGCTCGTGGTGGCCGCCGTCGGCGCGCACGTCGCGTTCGAGGTGGTCGAGGATGCGCGCCCGCGCGACCCGCGCCCACGAGGCGGCCTCCGGGAGCTCCGGATAGAGGGTGGCGGCGTGCAGCAGCTCGCAGGCGCAGACGAACTGCCAGTTGCCGTGCCGGAACTCGTCGTGCTCCTCCGCCGCCCAGCGGGCGCCGCCGATGACGGTCTTGAGCATGCGCGCCCAGCACCCGTCACTGAGCGCGGGCTCCTCGGCGAACACCGCGAGCGCCGCGTTGACGTGCATCGAACGGGCCCAGACGCCGAGGGAGTACCAAACGACGTCGAGCCCAGGCCAGTCGCCCTCGACCTGGTCCCTGGTGTCGTACCAGCGGGTGAAGAGGCGGTCCCACTCCTTGGCGTACACCGGGTCGCCCGTGCGGGCGTAGGCGGACACCAGGGGCATCATCCAGCGCAGGTAGTGGAAGCCGTACAGGCGGGAGCGGCCGCGGCTCTTGTCGAGGAAGTCGACCTCCTGGCCGATCAGGGCGTCCGCCGCCTCGACCTCGTCCCTGCCGAGGTCCCACAGCGGCTTGGGCCGGCGCCAGTGGCGGGTCTCCGCGACGCCGGCGGCGCCGAGCGCGGCCAGCAGGTCCTCGTCGCTGATGCGCCGCATGCGCGTCTCGTGGACGTGCGGCGGCTTCTCCACGTACGTCACAGCTTCACCGGCCGCCCGGTCCTGGCCGACTCGTGCGCGGCGGCGAGCACGGCGGTCACCTGACGGGAGCTCTCCACCGAGATGAGCGGCTCGGCGCCGGTGCGGGCGCAGTCCACGAAGTGGTGGATGGCGTCGCGGTAGGCGCCGGCGGGCTGACCGTGCACCACGCGCTGCAGCATGTTGCGCGGGTAGGTGTAGGCCTTGTCGGTGGCCACCTGGATGTTCTCCTTCTGGCGGTCGAGCTGGATCACGCCGTCCTCGCCGGCGACGGTGACGTAGCTGTCCACCGTGGTGGGGAAGGTGTTGGGGTAGATCCAGGCCGACTCGAAGGTGGCGACGGCGCCGCGGCTGTAGCGCACCTGGATCTGCATCGCGTCGGGGGTGTCGATGCCCATGCCGCGCAGTTTCCCGTGGCGCGCGGTGGCGAACACCTCCACCGCCACGTCGTCGTACAGCCAGGTGACCAGGTCGATGTCGTGGCTGGACAGGAACCACGCGCACGTCGTCCGGTCCGCCCAGCCGATCATCTCGGTGGGGACGTAGATGGTGTCGTTCTTGCGCGCGTAGCCGACGACGGGCTCGCCGATCAGCGCCATCTGCTCCTTCGCCTGCGCGTACGCCGGCACCCAGCGGTGGTTGAACAGGCACATCGCCACCACGCCCGCCGCCCGGATCGCGGCGACGGCCCTGTCGGCGTCCGCCACGGTGGTGGTGAACGGCTTCTCCACCAGGATGTGCAGGCCGGCCTCCGCCGCGGCCACCATCACGTCGGCGTGCAGGTGGTCGGGCGTGGTGACCGACACGGCGTCGACCGTGCCGGAGGCGATGAGCGCGTGGTGGTCGGGGTAGACGGCGGCGTCGCCGAGCGGCCTGCGCGAGACCGCGGTGACCTCGGCGTCCGGGTGCGCGGCCAGCACTTCCGCGTGGCCGCGCCCCATGATGCCGGTGCCGACGATGCCGACCCTCAACTTAGGCAGCAAGGGCTTGGTTCCATTTCTCTTCGGCTGCGTCGAGCGCATCCTGTGCGCTCTGGCTTCCCTGCAGGAAACCCCTGACCTCCTCCAGGAAGTACTCGCCCAGCTCGGCGTCCTTGTCGGTGCCGAGCGGCTTGTACTGCAACTGGGGCAGGCCCTTCACGATCACCTGGCGGGCGGTGGCCATCGGGTCGCCGCCGGCGGCCTCGGTGAAGAACGGGTCCTTGGTCGAGGAGATCGTCGAGGGGTAGATCGGCACGATCTTGCAGAAGGCGAGCTGGTTGACGCCGTTGGTGAAGAACTTGATGAACTCGGCGGCGGCCTTCTTGTTCGTCGACGCCTTCGGGATGGAGAACGCCTGCTGCGCCAGCAGCAGGAAGCCGCCGGTGTTCATCTTCACCGGCTCGGTGACGGCCAGGTCGTCGTAGACGTCGGGGGCGTTCTTCTGCGTGTTGAGCAGCTCGGCGGCGTTGGCCATGGGCTTGAAGGCGACCTGGCCGTTGTCGAGCGACTGCGGCAGCGCGCGGACGTCCTTGGAGATGGCGCCGGGCGCGATGCCCTTGCCGTCGTAGCTCTTCTTGAACTTCTCCAGCAGCGTCACGGCCTCGGGCGTGTTGAAGGTGGCCGTCTTCCTGTCGGCCGACAGCGGCTCGATCCCGTAGTAACGCAGCACGTTGACGTCGGGGATGCTGTTCATGCCGTGGACCTCGGTCTCCTGGTAGACCTTGTCGGCCAGCGCGAGGGCCTCGTCGAAGCTCGCGGGCGGGGCCTTCTCGTCGAAGCCGGCCTTCTCGACGACGGACTTGCGGTACATCGCGACGGGGGCGCCACCGTTGTACCACGGCACCGCGTACAGCTTGCCGTCGAAGCGCAGCGGCTCGACCAGGTTGGGCTGGAAGTCCGCGAGCGCGGCCTGGTCGAAGTAGGCGTCGAGGGGTTCGAGCGAGGGCGTGAAGCGGCCCAGCTCGACGGAGTTGACGTTGACGGCGTCGGGCACGTCGCCGCTGGCCACGGCGGCGAGCAGCTTGGTCGCGCTCTCGGCGCCGGGCACGTCGACCCAGTTGACCTTCACCTTGGGGTGTTGCCGCTGGTACTCGGCGATGAGGCCGGTGATGTAGTCGCTGTAGTTCTTCTTCAGGTTGATCGTCCAGAACTCCACCTCGCCCTCGAAGGGCTGGCCGGCCGAGGCGGTTTGGGGGGCGCTGCTCGTGGTGGTGCCCGGCACGCACCCGGTGGCGAGGGTTAGCGCGAGCGCACATGCCAGTAAGGCTCGACGAGACATGGACGAAACCTCCTCTTAATATGGCCGTCCTTTATCTCACTTTCGGCAGCGTGACAGTCTTTCGCAGTATTCGTCAATAGCCGGGCACTCTTGACCTGACTGGGCACCGATTATACGCTCCCTCCAAATTATGGCCGTCCCTTATCACTGCTTAGGATGGCACTAAGGATGTGATGCCTGTGGCCGCCACCCGGATGCCCGGACAGCGGTGGTACACCCCCTATCTGTTTGCGCTGCCCGCCCTCGTCCTGTTCGGGGTGTTCTTCGCCTGGCCGGCCGTCACTGCCATCCAGCTGTCGGTTCTCCACTACGACGTGGTCTCGCCGCCCACGTTCGCCGGGATGGACAACTTCACCCGCATGCTCGGCGACGAGCGCTTCTGGAAGTCGCTGCTCAACTCGGTGCTCTTCCTCATCGGGATGTTCCCGCTGCTCGTCGTGCTGCCGCTGCTGCTCGCCGTCCTGGTCAACCAGAAAGTGCCGGGCATCAGGACGTTCCGGATGCTCTACTACCTGCCGGTCGTGACCTCGATGGTCGCCGTCGGCGTGGCCTGGGAGTACGTCTTCCACCAGCAGGGCGTGCTCAACTGGATGCTCACCGCCTTCGGGCTGCTCGACCAGCCGATCCAGTACTTGCTCGACCCCTTCTGGGCCCTGCCCGCGCTGGTGCTGGTCGAGGGCTGGAAGAGCATGGGGTTCTACATGATGATCTATCTCGCCGGCCTGCAGACGATCCCCACCAGCCTGTACGAGGCCGCGAAGGTCGACGGCGCCGGCGCCTGGGTACGGCTGCGCCGCATCACCGTCCCGCTCATGGCGCCCTACATCGCGGTGGCCTTCACCATGGAGATGCTCGACTCCATGCAGGCCTTCACCTCGATCTACGTCATGACCAGGGGCGGCCCGCAGGACGCCACCCTCACGCTCGGCTACTACATCTGGTCCGCCGCCTTCGAGCACTACGAGATGGGCTACGCCAGCGCCATGGGCCTGGTGCTCTGGGTGCTGATGATCGGCATGGCCGTGCTCAACCACCGGGTCAACAAGGGACAGGCGGTGGTCGCGTGATCCTGCGCAGAGCCGGGACGTACATCCTGCTGACGGCGATCGCCCTCGCTTTCGTCGGGCCGTTCCTCATCCTGCTGTCGGCCGGGCTCAAGCCCTCCCACCAGGCCGTCTTCTCGTTCCCGCCCGACGTCATCCCCAGGCCGCCCGTGCTGGACTGGGTGATCGAGGCGTGGACGTCCATCCCGTTCCCGCAGTACATGTGGAACTCGGTGATCTACGTCGCGATCACCGTGCCGGCGTACCTCATCGTGTCGGCGTTGTGCGCGTACCCGCTGGCGCAGATGCGGTTCAGGGGACGCAACCTGATCTTCTTCGCCATCCTGTCCACGATGTTCCTGCCCAGCGAGGTCATGCTGATCCCGCGCTTCATGGTGGTCTCGCAGCTCAGCATGGCCGACACCTTCGCGGGGGTGATCCTGCCCGGCATCCTGTCGGCGTTCGGGATCTTCCTGCTCCGCCAGACGTTCGCCGGGGTGCCGCGCGAGATCGTGGACGCCGCCCGCACGGACGGCTGCCACGAGCTGCGCATCTTCTGGCACGTCATGCTGCCGGCGGCCAGGCCGACCCTGGCCATCCTCGCCATCTTCGGCTTCATCTCGGTCTGGAACAGCTTCCTGTGGCCGCTGGTGGTGCTGAAGGACTCCGCCAAGTATCCGATCGCCCTGGGCGTCGCCTACCTCGCCGGCATCACCGGCACCGACGTCCGCTCCCTCGCGGCCGGCACGATCCTGTCGATCGTCCCGGTCGTGGTCGTCTTCATGCTCATGCAACGGCACGTTCTCGAAGGAATGCGCGGCGCGGTGAAGGGCTGACGCCCGCGCGGAAGGAGAAGCACCCGATGTTGACACGCAGGCAGTTCGGCTTAGGAGCGCTCGCCGCCGGCGCGCTCGCCCTGGCGCCGGCCACCCGGGCCCTCGCCGACGGATACGACTACACCTCCCGCGAGACCTTCGACCATTTCGACCGCACCTGGTACGCCGGCACCGGCGGGGAGCAGGCGGCGGGCACCAACGAGCACGGCGGGCTGGCGTGGGGCCAGTCCTACGCCCTGGCCGGTTTCGTCAGGATGTACGAGACCTACAAGGACACCCACTACCTGGACCGGGTGATCGAGACCGTCGACCAGATGCTGGCCAACCGCGACTCCGAGCGCGGCGTCACCGACTACAAGGGGCGATCGCTGCCGGCCTGGCGCGCCATGCATCCGTACACGCTGGGCAAGGTCACGCTGAACGACGCCGACGGGCGGCCGGCGTTGGAGGTGCGCAGCGCGGTGAGTTACGCCGACCTGACCACCGTGACCGTGCGCTCGGGCACGTCCGAGGGGCGGTTCACGCTGGAGGTACGCGGCAGGACCGGCACCACGTCGACCTTCGCCGACCTGACCATGGACCCGGCCTCGCCCGACTTCGCCCCCGACCGCATCCTGGCCGCGTATCCGTCGTCCATGCTGGTCACGGCCAAGGCGCTGGGGGACGGGGTGCCGGCCGCGGGCAGCACGCCGCTGGTCTCCCAGCCGGTGGTCTTCACGGTGCACACCGGGATGATCACGTGGGGCATGGCGTCGTTCGCGCGGGTGGTGCTCGGCACGCCGACGCTGCATTCTGTCCCGAAATATCGTGCGAAAGCGGAGGAATACCTTCAGGCGGTGCGCGACGCCGCCGCCGCGCACGACGACGAGTGGCGCCAGACCGACGACGGGTACGGCTACTTCGTCTGGAACAAGGGCACCCCCCTCGCCTACGACGGCACCGAGCAGCCGACCAACCAGTTCCTCGCGCTCGGCCAGACCTACGCCGAGATCTACGCCGCGACCGGCGACCGCTTCTACGGCGACCGGGTGCGGGCGCTGGCGCGCACGTTCGCCCGCGAGCTCAAGCCCGGCCCGAACGACGCCTCCACCTGGTCGTACTGGCCGACGTTCGGCCACACCTACCGCGGCTTCACCAAGAGCCAGGAGATCTCCGAGTTCACCCCGTCGGGCAACGGCGCCCGGCAGATCGAGGACCTCAGCCACGGCGCCATCGACGTGGAGTTCGCCGTCCTGGCCTTCCGCAACCAGCTCGGCTTCAACGGCGCCGACATGGTCCGGCTCGCCCGCGCCTACACCAGGAACATGGCCACCACCGACCCGCAGGGGGTGCCGACCACGACGCTGCGCGTGGACGGCACCGGCGGCTTCGCGGCGGCCGGCCAGTATCTGCAGGCGCCCCGCTGGATGGCCCTGACTCCCTGGGACGAGGCGCTGCACCCGCACGCCCTGTCCGTCTACGTCGGCCGTGAGCTGCAGGTCGACCAGGGCTCCCACCTGCTGGGCGTGGCCTATCTCAACTGGGGCGCGCGCCGCTGACGCCGGCGGGCCCGGGCGTTCAGCGCGTGATGAGGCGGTACGGCTGACGGGGGCGACCCGCCTGCGTCGGCCGTACCGGGGGCAGTGCCCAGGCCAGGCCCTCCTCCACCAGGTGTTGCAGCACCCTCCTGGCGCTCCTGGGCGCGAGGCCGAGGATCTCGGCGACGGTCTCGGCGTCGACCACCACGCAGCCGGGGCCGAGCCGCTCGACCAGCCGGTCGCGGATCCTCACCGCCCGCGAGCCGGGCTCCGTGACCGCCCGGGAGCCCGGCTCCGTGACCGTGCCGGGGCTGCCGCCCGTGCGGGTGCCGGCGCGCCCGTGCGCGGGCAGCGGCAGCGCCACGCCGTCGCCGTCCACCAGGAACGCCGCCGCCCCCACGGCGCGGGCCCGGTCGAGCGCGGTCGCGGCGTGGGCGTCGGCGTCCCTGGCCGTGCCGCCGAGACCGAGGCCGCACACCACGTCGAGACCCACGTCGGCGCGCACCCGGTCGACGAACGGCGCCGTCCGGAAGCCGTCGGTGACCCGCGACAGCGCCCCCGCAGTGGTGATCAGCGCGTAGGCGTGCTCCTCGCGCGGCACGACCGTGGCGCCCATCAGCCGCGCGTCGGCCAGCAGCGACCGGTGCAGCAGCAGCCTGAGCTCCTGCTGCCGGTAGTCGCCGGGATCGGCGGTGCCCGGCCTGGCCACGGGCGACACCAGCGCGATCGCGATCTGCGACTCCTGCGCCCGGTTGCCCGCACCGAGCAGCGCGGCGGTGTCGATGGCCCGGCGCACCGTGCTCGCGGCGGGGGTCATGCGCAGCACCGGCACCCCGTCGGCCGTCAGTCTGGTGGCGACGGTGCGGACGGTGGTGAGGGCCGCCGTGGTGGCGCCCTCGCGGTGGAGACGCTCGTGAAAGCCGGCGAAGCCGCGCACCGAGTCGGGCCCCAGGTATTCGCGGACGTGCACGCCCGCCGTGGGCAGGCCGATCTCGTCGTACGCCTCGGCGACCTCGGCGGGCGCGATGGAGTCGATGCTGACCCGGGCCGGGTCGACGCCCTGCCCCAGCGCGCCGCGCAGCAGCGCCGCGTAGAGCCCGGCCCCGCTCACCGGCACGTACGTGGCCGGGACGTCGAGCTCACCCGCCTGCGTGGCCAGGTCGTACTGGAGCGGGCCGGTGAACAGCACCGCGTCGACGCTGCCGGTGATCTTGCTGAGTTTCTCGTCCTGGGAGGCGCTCACCAGCCGGAACGTCGCCGCCGTCGGCAGGCCCGCACCGACGTGCACGATCCGCTCCACCAGATCGTGCGGGCCGACCACCCCGATGGCGATCCTCGATCGCAGCCGCTCCACGGCACGCCCCCGAGACCGTTCCTCAGCCGTTGCGGAACGCGTCCGCCGCCCGGAGCAGGACGTCGTTCGCCTCCGGGGTGCCGATCGAGACGCGGACACCGTCGGGCGGGTACGGCCGCACGGCGACGCCCGCGGCGGCGCACGCGTCGGTGAAGGCGAGCGTGCGCTGCTCGTCGTCGAAGCGCAGCCAGACGAAGTTCGCCTCGGTCGGCGGGACCGTCCAGCCCTGCTCGACCAGCGCCTCGCGCACCCGCGTGCGCTCCTTGACCACCTGCTCGACCCGCTCCAGCAGCTCGTCCTCCGCCTTCAGCGAGGCGATGGCGGCGGCCTGGGCGAGGTGGTTGACGGCGAACGGCACGATCGTCTTGCGGACGGCCGCCGCCACCGGCTCCTGCGCGATCATGTAGCCGACGCGCAGCCCGGCCAGCCCGTACGCCTTGGAGAAGGTGCGCAGCACGACCACGTTGGGCCGGTCGCGGTAGAGGGTCAGGCCGTCGGGGACGTCGGCGTCGCGCACGTACTCGTGGTAGGCCTCGTCGAGCACCACCAGCGCGTGCTCGGGCACCCGGTCGAGGAACTCCTCCAGCTGCGACCGGCGCGCGGCGACGCCGGTGGGGTTGTTCGGGGTGCAGACGAACACGATGCGGGTGCGGTCGGTGATCGCCTCGGCCATCGCGCCGAGGTCGTGCTCCTCGCCCGCCAGCGGCACCCTGACCGACGTCATGCCCGCCAGGTCCGACAGCAGCGGGTAGGACTCGAACGACCGCCAGGCGTACACCGACTCGGTGCCGGGATCGGCGACCGACGTGAGCAGCTGCTGCACGATCGTGACGGACCCGGGGCCGAGCGTGACGTGGCCGGTCGGGACGTCGTGGCGCTCCGCGATGGCCTCCATCAGCCGCATGCTCGTGGGGTCGGGATAGCGGTTGACCTCGCGCGCCGCTTTGGCGATCACCTCGACCACGGAGGGCAGGGGCTCGTAGGGCGACTCGTTGGAGGACAGCTTGTACGACCGCCCGCCGGCCGGCGCGGCCACGGACTTGCCCGGCTTGTAAGGGGCCACGGTGTCGAGGATCTTGCGGAAACGAGGCATGGCCTAACCATAAAAGGAGCGGCTCGGTGCGGCATCACCCAGGTGGGCCGCGGGGACCGGGTCAGTCTCTGAGGCTGCGCAGCATCGGCGGGTGGAGCAGCTCGGCGGGGCCGCGGCGGTAGAGCTTGGCGGGCCGGCCGCCGTCGCGGGTCGTCGTCTCGCCGGTCTCCACCAGGAAGCCCTCGGCCTTGGTGACCTTGCGGTGGAAGTTGCGCGGGTCGAGCCGGCGGCCCCAGACGATCTCGTAGACCCGGCGCAAATCGGCCACCGTGAACTCGGGCGGGCAGAACGCCGCCCCCAGCGAGGTGTACTCCAGCTTGGCCCGGGCGCGTTCGACGCCGTCGAGCATGATGCGGCGGTGGTCGAAGGCCATGACGGTCAGGGCGTCGACCGGCTGCCAGCTCATGTGGGCCTTCTCCGAGGCCGGCAGGTCGGGGGCGAGACCGAGGTAGGCGACGCTGAGCACGCGCTGGCGGGGGTCGCGGTCGGGGTAGCCGTACGTCTGGAGCTGCTCCAGGTGCACCGGCGCGCCCGGGAGGCCGGCGCGCTCGGCGAGGATGCGGTGGGCGGCGGCCGGGAGGTCCTCGTCGAGCTGGATGAAGCCGCCGGGCAACGACCAGCGGCGCAGGAACGGCGGGCTGTCGCGCCGCCACACCAGGGCGCTCAGTGCCTGGTTACGGACGGTGAGCACGACCAGGTCGACGCTGACCGGGACGCTCGGGACCATGGACGGCACGTTACACGGACCTCCCACCACCGGCGAACCGCGCGATCAGGCGGCTCAGGTGAGGATGCGGACGTGTAACGGCTCGGTGCTCTCCTGGCCGGACGGCAGGCGCACGCTGATCCGCACCCACTCCCCGGTCTGCACCTGACTCCAGTCGAACGGCACCCACGCGGTCGCCATGCCCTCGGGCAGCTCGCCCTCGATCGGGTTCTCGTCCAGCCAGCCGACGGACGAGACCACCAGCTCCTTCGTGCCGCCCGACCACTGCAGGGTGACGGTGCTGTCCTTGAGGTTGTAGCCGCGCACCTCGACGCCGTCCTGGACGTCGCGCGGCGTGCGGATGGCGTCGACGGCGATCGGCCGCTGCCAGTCCCGGAGGATCTCCGTCTCCAGCGACGGCTCGCCGCAGGTCATGAAGTCGCTCCACATGTAGGAGACGATCTTCTGGACGTATCGCCCGGCCATCGTCACCGCCTGGTCCAGGCGCTTCTTGTCGGTCTTGCCGCGCGTGCCCGTCGGGGCGCACGGCCGGTCGCCGGACGGCTCGAACGCCTCCACGTTCGCCCACAGCTGCACCTGGTATCCGGCGTCGAGCAGCTCCAGCCGGGCCGCGGCCATCTCGCGGTAGTAGTCGCGCGTGGACCCGTGGTAGGCGGTGTCGTACGTCGCCTCGCCCACCACCGGCCGCAGCCGCTCGTCCACCTCCTGGTCGCGCTCGTCGGGCCAGAACAGGCCGACCTTGCCGGTGCCCCGGCTGTCCTGCGGCGCGATGATGCCGACCCCGGTCTTCACCAGGGCCTTGAACCCCTCGGCGACCTGCCGGGGCGTCCGGCCGAAGGCCACCCGTTTGCGCGCGTCGAGGTAGGGGCTGATCAGGATGGGCTTGCCGGGCAGCTCCTGCTCGACGATCGTGTGCTGGTCGGAGTAGACGTCCAGCGTCGGATTGTCCGCCAGCGTCTCCGACATCTGCACCTCGAACGGCTGGTAGACCCCGCCGAGCGAGGGGCGGTCGGCGAAGCGCACGCCGTAGTCCTGCAGGATGCGCCGCGTCAGCGTGGTCAGCGTGCCGAGGTGGCGCGGCTCGGCCTTGGTCGGCGTCCTGGAGTCGCGGGGGGCCAGCGGCAGCGCGGGGAAGACCCGCATCCCGAACTGGTCGCCCAGGTCGAGCAGTTCGCCCAGGCTGTCGTTGGGCGAGCCCGCTATGAGGATCATGTCGTACGAGTCGGGCTTGCCGGTGAAGTCGCAGGTGGCGTCGTCGGAGCCGTCGGGCTGGGTGAGCAGGCGGTAGTAGATCCGCTTGCCGATCGGGATGGCGTGCTCCATCTCGGGGCAGCGGAACACCTCGGGGCCGAACGACTCGTCGGTCCTGTAGACGTACATGCGGCCGATCCGGTTCTTCGGATTGGCCTCCTTCAGATCACGCATGGCGGCGTCGTGGCAGGTCAGGCCGTCCTCCTCGCACGCCTCGTAGAGGGGGTCGACGGTGCCGTCCTTGGCCAGCACCTCCCCGTCGTCGGAGACCGTGCGGTACTGCAGGCCCCAGCCGATCCGGATGATCGTGTCGCCGCCGACGCGGTGGATCTCCTGGAGCTGCTTGCGCCAGGTGCACGGGTTGGACGTCGGGGTGATCCAGTAGCCGGTGACGGCGTAGGGGGCGGCCTCACCGGTGTCGAACGTTCCACAGGGGTCGGTGAACTCGCTCACCCGAGGGGTCGGGAACGTCCTCGACGGCGTCGGCGCCGCCTTGGAGCCGGCCTCCTTCGCGGGCTCGTCGGACGAGTCCGGCAGCACGATCATCACGGCGGCCACCACGGCCGCCACGACCGCGCCCACGACCAGGAAGAGCCAGCGCACGTTCAGGAAACCCAACCGCCCTCGTGTGATTCAGTGCTTGACCCCGGCCCAGGCCTCCAGCTGGGAGACGAACCGCTTCGCGGAGTTGGGCCAGTGATGGTTGGCGCGGGCGGCCGCGTAGCCGCGCGCGCCCTGGGCCTGCCGCTCGCGTACGTCGTCGCGGAGCGTCAGCACGGCCTGCGCCACCGCCTTCGGGTCCTGCCAGGGCACCACGACGCCGCTCTCGTAGCGCTCGATCAGCTCGACCGCGCGGGGCGACGGCGTGGTGATGACGGGGATGCCGTGAGCCATGTACTCCACGATCTTCGTGGGCATGGAGTGCCGGTAGTTCGGCTCGTCGTGCAGCAGCGACAGCCCCGCCAGCGCCCCGTCGAGCCGCTTGAGCGCCTCGTCGTTGGGCATGAAGTCGCGCCACTCCAGCAGGCCGTCGTGCACGGCCTGGTTGAGCATCGGACGGCTCTGCTGGTCGGCGTAGCCGATCAGCTCCACCGTCACGCGGTACGGCTGCAGCAGCCGGGCCACCTCGACCGCCTCGTACACGCCCCTGGCCCTCGACAGCCAGCCCAGGTAGACCACGCGGTCGTCGCCCGGGGGCGTCACCGAGTCGGGCACCCAGGTCTCGTTCGGCACGATGAGGTGGGCGTGCTTGAACCGGCCCGCGTACGCGGTCTCGGCCAGCAGCAGGTGCATGTGGCGCTCGGCGGTGCCCTCCAGCAGCCGGGCGAGGAAGCGCACGGGCGGCCGCAGCGGCGCCGGCAGCCACGGCTTCAGCGACAGCGTGGCCGGGGTGTCCTCGTGGACGTCCCACACCACGGGCGGCCTGTTACGCACGCCCCACACCGCGAACAGCAGCTCGGGGTCGTGGATGAGGACGAGGTCCACCTTGTCGCGCATGCGCTTGAACAGCCGGCGCGCGGCCCACACCGCGGCGATCCGCTTACGCTGGGCGGCCCGCGGGAGATCGACCCCGGTCACCCACGGCCGGGGGACGACGCCGTGAGCCGTGTAGGACGCGGCGTACGTGACCTCATGACCGGCATCCACGAGGGCACGGATCTGCCTGTGCAGAATCCTCGCGTCCTCGGGGTTATGCACCACCGTCATGACGAGCACGTGCACTGCGCGCAGCCCTCCGTCGCTACAGCCGCTCGACGCGTTCACCCTCGGCGAGGACGCCGCGGGTGTCGAGCACGAGCCTGGCCTTCGCCTCGACCATGTCGAGGTCGAAAGCGGCGTGCTGCTGCAGGAGCAGCGTCACGTCCGCGTTGATCACGGCCTCGGCCAGATCCTCCTCACGCGGCACCGGGGTGCCGTCCACCGACCACTCCTTGACGTACGGATCCGCGAACGAGAGCTCGGCGCCCAGCTCCAGCAGCGCACGCGCCACGGGAAGCGCCGGGGTCTCACGCTCGTCGGCGATGTCCGGTTTGTAAGTGACGCCGAGCATAACGACCTTTGCGCCGTTCACGGGCTTCTTATGCCGGTTCAGCAGCCGCTGCACTCGGTTGACCACGTACGAGGGCATCCGCTCGTTGATCTCCTGGGCCAGCTCCACGAACCGGAACGGGTAGCCCAGCTTGCGCACCGTGTACGACAGGTACGACGGGTCGACGGGGATGCAGTGGCCTCCGACGCCCGGCCCCGGCAGGAACTTCTGGAAGCCGAACGGCTTGGTCGCCGCGGCCTCGATCGACTCCCACAGGTCTATGCCGAGCTCGTCGCAGAAGATCGCCATCTCGTTGACGAGGGCGATGTTGACGTGCCGGTAGGTGTTCTCCAGCAGCTTGGCCATCTCGGCCTCGCGGGTGCCGCTGACCGGCACCACCTGCTCGATGAACTGCCCGTAGAACGCCTTCGCGCGGTCGCGGCAGGTCGCGGTGTAGCCGCCGACGACCTTGGGCGTGTTGCTCAGGCCGAACTTGGGGTTGCCCGGGTCGATGCGCTCGGGCGAGAAGGCCAGGTGGAAGTCCTCGCCGGCGACGAGACCCGAGTCGCTCTCCAGCGCCGGCCTGACCACCTCGTCGGTGGTGCCGGGCCAGGTGGTCGACTCCAGCACGACGAGCGTGCCCTTGGTGAGGTTGCGCGCCACGGTGCGGGTGGCGCCCTCCACGGCCGACAGATCGGGACGGTGGTCCTCGTCGAGCGGGGTGGGCACGCAGATGACGATCGTGTTGCTCCTGCTCAGCACGGACTCGTCGAGCGTGGCGCTGAACCCGTTGGCCAGCATGTGATCGAGGTCGGCGTCGGTCAGGTCATCGATGTAGGACTGCCCGGCGTTGAGTGCCTCGACCTTGACGGGGTCGACCTCCACGCCGACGACCCGCAGACCGGCAGCCACCGCCTCCTTGGCGAGCGGCATGCCGACGTAGCCCAAGCCGATGACAGCCAAGTCGATTTCTGTCACAGCTGTGCCTTTGGGAGCCGGAAACAACACTTCATGGTCGCAAAGGTTATCTCAAGTCCACCTAGCTCACGCCTAATGCGACCGAACCCGTCATGAGAGACAGACAACATGGAGGTCAACGATCCGTAAGCGATCGGTAGAGAGCTTGGTAGGTTTCGGCGACGCGGCTCCACGTGCGCTTCGCCGCGACCTCCGCGCGCCCGGCCTCGCCCATCTCAGCGCGCCTGGCGGGGTCCTCCCGGAGTCCGGCGAGCGCCTTGGCGAGCGCGGCCGGATCGCCCGGCGGCACCAGCAGACCGGCGCCGTCCGAGCCGACGAGCTCGGACAGGGCGGGCAGATCGCTGAGCACGACGGGCTTGCCGAGCGCCATCGCCTCGACGGGTTTCAATGGCGTAACGAGTCGGCATACGCGCAGATCCTCGCGCGGGCAGGCGAAGACGTCGATCGCGTCCTGGGCCTGCAGGGCCTCGTCGGGGCCGACCCGGCCGGGCAGGATCGCATCGCGCAGGCCCAGCTCGTCGACCAGCTCCAGCAGGTTCTCGCGCTCGGTGCCGTCGCCCACGATGAGCACCCGCACAGGCGTGTGGTCGTCGCGCAGCAGCGCCGCCGCCCGCAGCAGGGTGGCGAACCCCTCGTAGGCCACGATGCTCGACACCGACCCGACCACGAGCTCGTCGTCGCCGATCCCGTACGCGCGCCGGAACGACGCTCCGTCGTAGTCGGCCGTGAGCAGGGAGTCGTCGACGGCGTTGGGCGCCAGGTGGATCTTCTCCCTGGGCACGCCGCGCTCGACGATCTCGGTCGCCATGGTCTCTGCCAGCGTGACGACCGCGTCGGCCTCGCGCATCAGGAACGCCTCGCGCTCGCGCTGGAGCAGATGACGCTGGCTGCCGACCCTGATCGGGTCACGCGAGGCCCAGGTCTCCTCCAGGAAGCCGCGCACCTCGTAGACGAACGGGGTGCCCGTGCGGTCGCGCACGGCGTGGGCGATGGAGCCGTTGCGGTGGTCGGTGGCGGCGTGCAGGATCTGCGGGCGCAGCTCGGTCACGATCCTGGTGACCGCGTCGGCGCCCCTGATGATGCGCCCCTGGGTCTCGAACGGCATCTCGCCGTGCCCGTCCGGCAGCAGCCGGTGGTAGGGGATGCCGTCGATCTCCTCGTACGGCGCCGCGTCGGCGTGCCCCTGCAGCATCGGCCAGCCCCAGCTGGTCACCACGTGCGGGTCGATGCCCGCGGCCTTCTGCGAGGTGACGATGCGGTGGGTGCGCACGGTGTAGCCGGCCTGCGTGTACGGCAGCGCGTTCGTGACCACGTGCAGGACGCGGTCCTTGACCCGGCTGAGGATGGCGACCTTGGGCGCGGGCGGGATCGGGTCAGGGCTGATCGCGGCCAGCTCACCGCGGTAGTAGGCCGCCCTGCGCTTGACGAACGGGTATTTGGTGTGCGCCTCCAACAGCTCGGCGGCCTCGCTGACGCGACCGGCGTCCCAGGCGGTCTTGGCGTCGTTCCACGGGCCCTTGACCACGCGCATGCCGAGCTTGCGGACAATGCGCCGCGCCCGGCGGGCGGTCGGCCAGGCGACGCTGCCCACGACGGGACGCAGCCGGGGCGGGAGCGCCTCGGCCGCTGCCTGGGCCACGCGGACCGGGTCGGACTTCACCTTCGTCGCGACCACGCGGGAGACGATGATCGGGTGCCGGGCGAAGCCCTTGAGGAGCCCGGCGACACCGGCGCGGGCGGACTTCGCGGAAACCCTGCCGGCGGCGCGGGGGGAGTCTTGACGACTGGCGTCGGATGCCACGCCGTGACCGTACCATAGGCAACGTTTTTCCCCTTCCGCTATGAAAGGCGAGGTCAATGAGGGAGAACCCCCTGGTCCTGCACGTTCTGGGAGCTCGTCCCAATTTCGTGAAAGCGGCCCCGGTGGTGCGAGCACTCGGTGAACTCGGCGTGCGGCAGGGCATCATCCACACCGGTCAGCACTACGACGCGCTGATGTCCGACGTGTTCTTCGCCGACCTCGGCCTGCCCGAGCCGATCGCGAACCTCGGCGTCGGCTCCGGCAGCCACGCCAAGCAGACCGCGGCCCTCCTCGTCGGCCTGGAGGAGGTCGTCCAGGAGCACGAGCCCGACCTCGTCGTGGTCTACGGCGACGTCAACTCCACGCTGGCCGCCATCCTCGTCTGCGCCAAGCTCGGCGTCCCGACCGCGCACGTCGAGGCCGGTCTGCGCTCGTACGACCGGGGGATGCCGGAGGAGGTCAACCGGGTCGTCACCGACGCCCTGGCCGACCTGCTGTTCGCGACCTCACCGGAGGCCCTCGCGTACCTGGCCGCAGAGGGCGTGCCCGCCTCCAAGATGCACCTCGTGGGAAACCCCATGATCGACAGCCTCTTCGCGGCGCTGCCGTCGCTCGACCCGGCGCCCGTGGTCGAGCGGCTCGGCCTGCCGGCCCGCTACGCCGTCGCGACGCTGCACCGCCCCGCCAACGTCGACACCGCCGAGGCCGCCAAGGAACTGGTGGAGGCGGTGCTGGAGGTCTCGCGCAAGGTCCCCGTCGTCGTGCCGATCCACCCGCGCGGCAAGGCGCGGCTGGCCGCGGCCGGGCTCGTCGACGGCGAGACGGTCAAGGTCGTCGACCCGCTCGGCTATGTGGACTTCCTCTCCCTCGTGCGCGGCGCCGCCCTGGTGGTCACCGACTCCGGCGGCGTGCAGGAGGAGACGACCATGCTGGGCGTCCCGTGCCTGACCGTCCGGCCCAACACCGAGCGGCCGATCACGGTCACGCACGGCACCAACCGCCTGGTCACGCCCGCCCTGCTGCCCGCAGCGGCGGACAAGGCGCTGGCCGACGGAGCCGTCACGCCGGCCGGCGAGCTGCCGGTGCTCTGGGACGGCAAGGCCGGGCCGCGCATCGCCAAGGTGATCTCCGCCTGGCTGGAGGGCGACAACCTCGCCCCTGCCTCTCAGGCCGAACGCCAGGAATAGCGGCTCAAACCGCCGTACTATGACAAACCTCCGCGCGCGAGCGATAGGCGTATCACCGTGACTCCTCCGCTCCCTGAAGGGAACGGCTTCTCGCTAAGCCGCTTCCGCAGCCCGGCGAAGGGCAAGCCCTGCCCTCAAAATGTTGATCGCCGCGTTCACGTCGGCGTGCGCAGCATGCCCGCACGCCGTGCATCGGAACTCGGCCTGGGTGGCGCGGTTCTCCTTGGCGCAGTGCCCGCAGCACGAGCACGTGCGGGAGGTGCTGGCGGGGTTCACTGCGATCAGCTCTCGACCGGCGCTTTCAGCCTTGTGCGCGAGAATCTGCAGGAACACCCCCCACCCCGCGTCCAAGATGCTTCGGTTGAGCCCGGATTTCTGGGCGACGTTCCGGCCGGGAGCTTCGATCGTGCCGGACGCCGAGCGGGTCATGTTGCTGATCCGCAGGTCTTCGTGCACGATCACGTCGTAGTCGCGAACGAGGGCGTTCGCGGCCTTGTGTGCGTAGTCGAGCCGCTGCCGACGGACCTTGCCATGCAGCGCGGCGATACGTGCCACCTCTTTGCGGCGGCGCTTGGAGCCGGGCTTCTTCCGGGCGAGGTCGCGTTGCGCGGCGGCGAGGCGGTCAGCGGCCACGGCCAGGTAGCGCGGGTTTTCCCGGTGGACGTTGTCGGAGGTGGTGACCAGCGAAGCAACACCCATGTCGATCCCAACGACCGCGCCGGTCGCCGGGAGCGGCTCGGCTGGTACGTCGTCGCACGACAGCACGACGTACCAGCGGGAGCCTTCCCGCTTCACGCTGACCGTCTTCACCGTGCCGAGCACGGGCCGGTGCTGGTGCACCCGCACATGCCCGACGCCCTGCAACCGCACGTAGGTCGCGGTCGGGTGCTGGGGCTGGGAGTCCCACCGACAGCCGTCGCCGTCCTTGGGCCACTCCACCGTGTCGAACCAGCCCCGCCCCTTGAACCTCGGGAAGCCCGGAGTGCGCCCGGCCTTGACGCGTGCGAAGAACGCGGCGAACGCCTTGTCCAGGCGTCGCAGGGTGGCCTGCTGGGAAGAGAACGACCACCGGCTCTGACCTTCGGGATCGTCGGCGCGGATGTGCTTCAACTCGCCCGCCTGGTCGCCGTACCGGACGGTCACCCCGGCTTTGCGGTAGGCGATGCGGCGGTGTTCGAGGGCCGCGTTGTACAACTGCCGGTGATCCTCCAGGCACTGCGTGAGCGCGGCCGCCTGCTTGCTGGTGGGGCGCAACAGGAATTTGAACGACCTACGCACACCCACCTCCCACGTTCGGTAACGAGACGACCACGGCACCGGCTGGCACCGACAAAACCCGGAAGGACATCTGTGATGCGTGGACCTGGCAGGTCACGGCACGCTCGGGCCTTGACGGCCTTCCCGCTCCCGATTCCCCTGACGGCTAAAGCCGCCGGTCCCCTCGGGAGGTTCTGATGGCCGAAACCCCCGAAGAGCCCACTTTCCAGCGGCTCGGCCCCGTCAACTGGCTGCCCGAGGATCGCAAGCTCGTCGAGCGGTACGAGGCGGAGCTGCGGGAGCTGCGGCGGCGGCTGGAGATCGCCGAGGCCAAGGCCGCGTACGCGAGCTGGAAGCTGGAGGCCACGCAGGCCAAGCGGACGTACAAGCTGGGCGAGGCCCTCGGCTCGAAGAGTCCGGGGAAGATCGTCGAGGCGGTCCGGTCGAAGCAGAAGGCGCCCAAGCCGCCCATGCCGGTCAGCGAGGCGACCGAGCTGGCGAACAACCGGCCGCCGCTGGTCGAGGTGCCGCCGGTGAAGTGGCCGGCGGGGCCGGTCAACCGGCCCGACCTGAAGGTCGCGGTGATCCTGGACGACTTCTCCAGGATGGCCTTCCGCTACGAGTGGGACCAGATCGAGTTCGGGCTGAAGGACTGGCCGGAGATCTTCGCGGAGAAGCGTCCCGACCTGCTGTTCTGCGAGTCGGCCTGGCACGGCAACCAGGGCCGCTGGCGCTACCAGATGACCGGCACCAACGCCCCGAAGGAGCCGCTGCGCGACCTGGTGGCCTGGTGCAGGCAGGAGGGCATCCCGACGGTCTTCTGGAACAAGGAGGACCCGCCGAACTTCGACTTCTTCATCGACACGGCCAAGCTGTTCGACTACGTGTTCACCTGCGACGGTGACATGCTGCCGAAATATCGGGAAATTTTGGGACACGACCGGGTGGACGTGTTGCAGTTCGCCGCCCAGCCCCGCGTGCACAACCCGATCCAGCAGAACAAGGGCCGCCTGCACGACGTGGTCTTCGCCGGAATGTACTTCCGCGACAAGCACCCCGAGCGCCGCGAGCAGATGGAGACCGTGCTCGACCCCGTCAGGGAGCTCGGCCTGCACATCTTCGCCCGCAACGGCGAGGTCGACGAGAAGTACGCCTGGCCGGAGAAGTACCGGCCGCACATCGTGGGCGAGTTGCCCTACGACCAGATGCTGGCCGCGTACCGGATGTACAAGGTCTTCCTGAACGTCAACTCCGTGCTCGACTCGCCGACCATGTGCGCGCGGCGCGTCTTCGAGCTGTCGGCCTGCGCGACCCCCGTCGTGTCGGGGTGGTCGCGGGCCATCGAGGAGACGTTCGGCGAGCTGCTCCCGATCGCGCGCGAGCCGATCGAGTCGTACAACCAGGTGCTGCACCTGCTCAACAGCCCCGAGCTGCGGGCCAGGATGGGCCACCTGGCGATGCGCGAGGTGTTCGACAAGCACCTGTTCTCCCACCGGGTGGACCAGATCCTGCAGGACCTCGGCCACCGGGTCGAGCCGCGCTCACGGTCGATCTCGGTCGTGCTGCCCACCAACCGGGCCGCGCAGATCGAGCACGCGATCTCCTCGGTGGCCAAGCAGCTCCACCGCCCGCTCCAGCTCGTCATGGTGCTGCACGGCCTCGACATCGACCCGGTCGTGGTCGCCGACAAGGCCCGCATGGCGGGCATCACCGACGTCGTCGTGCTGCCCGCCGACGCCTCGCTGTCGCTGGGCGCCTGCATGAACCTGGGCATCGCCGCCGCCGAGGGCGAGCTGATCGCCAAGATGGACGACGACAACCTCTACGGCGAGCACTACCTGTCGGACCTGGTCAGGGCGTTCGACTACTCCGACGCCGAGCTGGCCGGCAAGGGCGCGCACTACGCGTACTTCGAGGGCAGCAACACCACGATGCTGCGCCTGCCCGGCCTGGAGCACCGCTACTCCTGGCTCGTGCAGGGCGGCACGTTCCTCGGCAAGGCCGACCTGTTCCGCTCGTACCGCTTCGCCGACATCACCCGGGGCGAGGACACCCACCTCGTACGGCGGCTGAAGGAGGACCGCGTCAAGATCTACTCGGCGGACCGCTTCAACTTCGTCTACTGGCGCAGCGCCGACGCCTCGATGCACACCTGGCAGGCCGACCACATCAAGCTGACCAGGAACGCTCAGTTCGCCTTCGTCGGCCGCCCCGACGACCACGTGCTCATCTGACGAGCGCTAGGCGGTCGCCTTCGCCAGGCTCTGGTCGGCGAGGCGGGCCAGCTCGTACAGGCCCTGCGGCTTGACCTGCTGTCCGACCACGAGCATGCTCATGACCACCGCGCCGCGCCTGATCATGACCGAGCCGATCTGGGCGTTGTTCTTCTCGCCCGCGGCCGTCGTGAGGTAGGCCTGCGACTCGTCGCCCTTGACCGGCATCTTCAGGGTGCGCGTCCGGTAGGTGACCTTCGTGCCGCCGACGTCGGCGGTGTAGCTGGCGCACTGCTTCGGCAGCGGCGCGGGGAAGGCCGGCGCCGGGAGCGACACCACGGCCTGCGTGATCGAGCCCCGGTCGGCGGAGAACGCGACCACCGCGGCGGGCGACTTCGCGACCTCGGGCCTGGCGGCGTCGAGCTGGGCGGCGCCGGCGCACTCCGGGCGCTCGGCCTTGGCGTGGCGCAGCGCCTCCATGCCCTGCTGCGTCGACTTGAGCGTGCCGAACGCGCCCACCTCGGGGCCGTACGCGATGCTCATGCCCTTGGGCACCGGCAGCAGGGCGGCGCGCAGCTTCGCGGTCTCGGCGGCCGACGGCTGGGCCGGGGTGGCCGAGGCGGCGGGTTCGGGAGCTTCTCCCGAGGAGCATCCGGCGAGGACGAGGGTGGTCAGAAACACGCCGGAAACAGCCTTGCGCATGGCTTCTCCAATTCGACTCTGGCGGCTCACTCTTGCGGCATTGTGGAAAACGCTAGAGGACACGCCGAGTAACGGGCTGGACAACGCCGCTATTCGCGTAATTCAACGGCTTCACGAACGATTTCCGTTTTGGCGTGCTTATTGCCGCACTCCACGCGGCGACTCGCCTGCTCGAAGCCGTCCCCGCTCTCCTGCCGCTCTCCCTCCACCCCGTGCGACAGAACGGCTTGTCGGGGCGTTCTGCGCGGCGGACTGTAAAGGCGGATGTCAGAAACGACAGGGCATTCCTCGTAACAGGTCACGCAAAATGTCGTCGAACCGCTGCGCGTCCATGCGCGGCTTTTCGCCCGGGCTGCTGATGATCGCGCCATGAGCTTGACTCCGCGCGATCTCGGGCTGGATCGCCCCATTTCTCGCCGGGATCTCTTCGACGGGATCGCCCTGGCCTCCCTGGGGAGCGCCCTTGGGCCCGTGCCGGCGGCGAGGGCCGCGTCCACGCCGTTCGCCGTACGAGGGGACACCGCCGAGGCGCTCAGCGTGCCGCACGCGCTGCGGGACGGCCGTTTCTGGGAGCACGCGGGCGCGCCCGAGCCCACCGGGGAACGCTACGACCTCGTGGTGGTGGGCGGCGGGCGCGCCGGGGTGAGCGCGGCCAACGGGTGGCTGCTGCGCCACCCGTCGGCGCGCGTGCTCGTGCTCGACAACCACGACGAGCTGGGTGATCCGCGCCCGCCGGTGCGGGCCGCGGGGCCCGACGCCGTGATGTGCGACGCGGAGAGCTTCGGCGCCGACACCCTGGTCACGACGGCCTCGCCCGGCTGGATCGGCAGGCTGCCGATCGCCGAGGCCGCCCGGCGGGACCTGCTCAGGCTGCACGACGAACCGCCCGACTGGTTCCCCGGGCTGAGCGCGGAGGCCAAGCAGGAGCGGCTGGCGGAGCTGACGTACTCGCGGTTCCTGCGGGAGGTGTGCGGGGCGCACCCCGACGTGGAGCGGTTCTGCCGGACCATGCCGAGCCGCGACTGGGCCTACGACGCCCGGGCGTTCGGGGCGATCGACGCCTGGGGCACCGGTTACCCGGGGTTCGCCGGGCTGGGGCTCGACCGGGACAAGCCGTCCCGCTACAACTCGCCCACCGTGCGGCGCGACTGGCACGGCGCCGCTCCCGCCGCCGCTCCCGCCCTCGACGGCCGGGCGCTCCTGCGCCTGTCGAGCCCGGTCGTCTCGGTACGCGACGGCGTCAGCGCCGCCACCGTCGGCTACTTCGACGGCGACCGGGTCGGCACCGTCGAGGCCGGGGCGGTGATCCTGGCGTGCTGGAGCGCGGTCGTGCCGTACCTCGTGCCGGAGCTGCCCGAGGAGCGGCGGCGGGCGCTGCGGCAGGTCGTCAGGGTGCCGGCGCTGCACGCCACCGTACGGCTGCGCGACCCGGGGGCCTGGCGGCGGCTCGGCGTCGAGCGGGTGCGCTGGACGGGCGCGTACTGGTGCGCCACGGAGTTCGCGCCGCCCGACTCCGTACGGCTGGTGGCCACGCCGTGCAGGTCGGAGCTGGGGCCCGACGCGGGCTCCGCGGCCGGCCGGCGGGAACTGATCAGGACGCCGTACGACGTGCTGGAGCGGACGATCCGCGACCAGCTGGCCCGGCTGCTCGGGCCGGTCGGCTTCGACCCGGCCGGGGACATCCTGGAGATCACCGTGAACCGGCGGGGGCACGCGTACCCGCCCGAGCACTGCCGGCCCTGGCACGCCTACCACCCCGACGGGCCGTTCCCGGCGGACGCGGCGCGCGGGCCGTTCGGCAGGATCGCCATCGGCGGCTCGGACTCGGTGCCGGCGGCCCGCGCCGACGCCGCCGTGCTGGCCGCGCACAGGGCGGTCGCGGAGCTCGCCCGGTGAGCACGGGGAGCCCGGGAAGCACGGAGGGCACCGTGCGCACCGTGCGACGGCCGTGGTTGCGGATCTTCCTGACCGGGCTCGTCCTGTGGGTGGCCAGCGTGGTCGTCACGTCCTGGACGCTCAACCCGAACCTGGTGCCGACCGTGGTGCTGCTCGGCAGCTTCCTGGTCCCCGTGACGTTCGTGGCCTGGGCGTACGGGCAGGGCCGCTCCCCCACCGTGACGGTGGAGCGGATGTTCGTCGCGTTCGTGGTGGGCGGCGTGCTGGGCGTGCTCGGCGCCTCGCTGCTGGAGAGCTGGCTGGTGCGGCCGTCGATCGTGATGTTCCTGCTGGTCGGCCTCATCGAGGAGGCCGCCAAGCTGGCCGCGCTGATGGTCGTCACCCGGCACGCGGTCAAGCGCTCGATCCGCGACGGCGTGGTGCTCGGCGCCACCGTCGGCTTCGGCTTCGCCGCCTTCGAGAGCGCCGGGTACGCCTTCAACGCCCTGTTCACCTCCCACGGCCTGTCGCTGGGCCAGCTCGTCGAGACCGAGGTGCTGCGCGGCATCCTGACGCCGGTGGGGCACGGCCTGTGGACGGCGATCGCGGGCGGCGCGCTGTTCGCCGCGGGCGGACGGCTCACCGGGCCCGTGCTGCTCGCCTACCTCGGCGTCTCGGTGCTGCACGCGCTGTGGGACTCGATGAGCGCCATCGCGATCGCGATCACGCTGGTGCTGACCGGGCGGCCGTGGCAGTTCGCGCAGCTGCGGATCGGCCGGGTGCCGGACGTGACCGCCTGGCAGGTGCACGTCTACACCGTGGTGACCTGGTCGGGGTTCGTGGTGATCTCGCTGGTCGCGCTGGCATGGCTCTGGGGGACCCTTGTCCGGGATCGCCGCCGACGGCAGATGTCGTCCCAATAATCACGGTAATGAACGCCTTGCTCCCACTGCGCCGGACACTTAATCGGTGCTAGTCTCCTGTGCGATCTTCCGGAGGTGTATTTACACAAGGTGTGGAAATGCCCCCGACTCGAGGTTGGGACATGGGCTCGCGAAACCGGTCAATTCGGTTCAAGATCTTCTTATTGCTGCTGCTACCCCTCCTGTCTCTGAGCGCGCTGTGGGGTTTCGTCCTGAACCTCACCATGGACGACGCCCGGTCCCTGCTCCGCGCGAACACCCTCTACGAGACACTCGGTGTCGCCTCCACCGACCTGGGATTGCAGCTGCAGGCGGAAAGGGTCCGCTCCGCCGAGACGCTCGCCACGCGTGAGCTCACCGAGGTGCTCGGCAGCCAGCGCGCCCGCACCGACCAGTCCGTCGCCGAGTTCGAGCACGCCGTCTCCGCGGCCGGCGACGCCGTCGGCGACGACCTGCGCGCCCCGCTGGACAACCTCCGCACCTCCCTCGACCGCCTCGCGTCGATCAGGGACGACATCGACACGGGCGGCGGCTCGCGCCTGTCCGGCCTGCACGCCTACAACCGCCTCCTCGACGCGCTGTTCCTCCTGTCCGACGACCTGGTCCCCGTCTCCGACCTGGCGATCTTCCAGCAGGCGTCGTCACTGCACACCATGGGCCTGGCCAGGGAGTACATCGCCAGGGAGCACGCCCTCGTCGTCGGCGCGCTGGCCGACCGGCGACTGAGCGAGGCCGAGACCACCGCCTTCGCCGAGTACGCCGCCTCCAGGAAGTTCCTGCACGCCCGCGGCCTGGCCGGGCTCGACGTGCCGCTGCGCAGGCCGTACGAGGAGGTCTTCGCGAGCGAGCCGTTCATCGTGTTCACCGCCATGGAGACGCGCATCGTCAGGACCGGCACGACGCCCGCCGCCGACGCCTGGCAGCAGACCCTCGACGACCTCACCTCCCGCCTCGACGACCTCGGCGCCGACACCGCCGGGACCCTGGCCGACCGTACGTCGGAGGCCGCCACCGGCACCATGGTCAAGATCGCCGTCGCCGGCGGCCTCGGTTTGATCGCGGTTCTCGCGTCGATCATCATCTCGGTACGCTTCGGTCGACGCCTGGCCGGAGAGCTGGCCGGGCTGCGTTCCGCGGCGGTGGAGCTGGCGCAGCGGCGGCTGCCCGACATCGTGGCGCGGCTGCGCAGGGGCGAGGACGTCGACGTGCGGAAGGAGGCCAAGGCGATCAAGGTGCGCGGTTCCGCTGAGATCACCGACGTGGCCAGGGCCTTCGGCTCCGTGCAGCGCACCGCCGTGAAGGCGGCGGTCGGCCAGGCCGCGCTGCGCCGCGGGGTCGGCCAGGTCTTCCTCAACCTCGCCCGGCGCAAGCAGGGCCTGCTGCACCGCCAGCTCGGGCTGCTCGACCGCATGCAGCGGCGCACCCACGACCCCGACCGGCTGGAAGAGCTCTTCCGCCTGGACCACCTGACCACCCGCATGCGGCGGCACGCCGAGAGCCTGATCGTGTTGTCGGGCGCCGCGCCGGGGCGGGCCTGGCGCCGGCCGGTGCCCATGATCGACGTCGTCCGGGCCGCGGTCGCCGAGGTGGAGGACTACACCAGGATCGCCGTCACGTCCATGCCGGACGGCGCGATCGACGGCGCCGCCGCGGCCGACGTGACCCACCTGGTGGCCGAGCTGGTCGAGAACGCCACCATCTACTCGCCGCCCGACACCATGGTGCAGGTGCGCGGCGACCGGGTGAGCAACGGCTACGCCATCGAGGTCGAGGACAAGGGCCTCGGCCTGTCGGCCGCCGAATACGGCCAGGTCAACGCGCTGCTGGCCGCCCCGCCCGAGTTCGACCTGGCCGACAGCGACCGGCTCGGCCTGTTCGTGGTCGCCACGCTGGCCGGGCGGCACGGCGTCAAGGTGCAGCTGCGCCGCTCGCCCTTCGGCGGGACGCTGGCCATCGTGCTGGTGCCGCGCGCCCTCATGGCCGAGACCACAGAAACCGCCGAGCCCGGAGAGCCCGCGCAGACCCGCGAGCCGGGCAGGACGACCCAGAACGGCGACGGCAAGGCGGTGCTGCCGAGCCGTACGCGGAAGAAGGCGCTCGCGGTCGTGACCTCGGGCACCCATGCCGGGCTGCCCAAACGGGTGCGACAGGCCCACCTGGCGCCTCAGCTCAGGGAACAGCAGCCCGAGCCGGAGCAGGAGCAGGCCGAACGCTCTCCTGACGAGGTACGCGACCTGTTCTCCGCGTTCCAGCGGGGAACCCAACGCGCCAGAGAAGAAGCCTCCGAGGAGGGGCCCATGAGTAAGGGGGACGCATGAGTGTGCCGACCACGAACAGCGGCGAGCTGAACTGGCTGCTGGACGACCTGGTCACCCGGGTCGCCGCCGTGCGCCAAGCGGCCATCCTGTCGACCGACGGCCTGGCCGTCGGATATTCGAAAGGACTGTCCCGCGAGGACGCCGAGCACCTGTCAGCGGTGGCGGCCGGTTTCCAGAGCCTGGCCCGCGGCACCGGCCGCCATTTCGGCGGCGGCGACGTGCGCCAGACCATCGTGGAGATGGAGTCGGCGTTCCTGTTCGTCACCGCGGCCGGCCAGGGCACCTGTCTGGCCGTGGTCGCCGACGCCACCGTGGACGTCGGCCACATCGCGTACGAGATGGCGATGCTGGTCAAGCGCGTGGGCCAGCACATCACCACCAATCCACGCGCCGGGGCGTCATGAGCGATCGCCCGCAGTGGTTCGATGAGGAGGCGGGACCGGTCGTCCGGCCCTATGCTCTCATCCGCGGACGCACGCGCTCTTCCGGAGACGCGTTCGACCTCGTGGCGACCGTGCGCGCGATCGGCGACCCGCCGGACGACCTCGGTCCCGAACAACGACACATCCTGCGGGCAGCCCAGAGCCCGATCTCGCTGGCCGACCTGGCCGTCGAGCTCGACCTGCCCGTCGGCGTCGTCCGGGTGCTGCTCGGCGACATGCGTGACCACGGTCTCATCTCGGTGACGTCGCCCACGGCAGGAGGGGCGCGGTCGAATGAGCGCATTCTCAAGGAAGTGATCAATGGACTCCGTGCTCTCTGAGGACCCCGTCGCGCTCAAGATCCTGATCGCGGGCGGGTTCGGCGTCGGCAAGACCACCCTGGTCGGATCGATCAGCGAGATCAGGCCGCTGCGCACGGAGGAGGTGCTCTCCGACCGCGGGATCGGGATCGACGACCTCGACGGCGTGGAGTCCAAGACCACGACGACCGTGGCGATGGACTTCGGCCGCATCACCATCCGCGACGGGCTGGTCGTCTACCTGTTCGGCACGCCCGGCCAGGAGCGGTTCTGGTTCATGTGGGACGAGCTGTCCTACGGCGCGCTCGGCGCGGTCGTGATCGCCGACACCCGGCGGCTCACCGACTGCTTCCCGTCGGTCGACTACTTCGAGCAGCGCGGCACGCCGTTCGTCGTGGCCGTCAACTGCTTCGACGGCGCCGACCAGCACAGCGTCGAGGACGTCCGCATCGCGCTCGACCTCGACGACGACGTCCCGGTCATGCTCTGCGACGTGCGCCGGCGGACCTCGGCCAAGGAGGTCATGATCGCGCTGGTGGAGCACTCCCTGCGGACGCTGACCTCGGCCAACTAGAGCGCGCGCAGGCCGTTGATGACCTCGCGGAGCAGGCTCTCCGACGGGGCGGCGGCCTTGTCCCGCGGCGGGCGCACCGTCACCAGGCCGTGCTCCAGCACGTCCCCCAGCAACACCCGTACGACGCCGACGGGCAGGGCCAGATCCGAGGCGACCTCGACCACGGGCCTGGCCTTGCCCGCGACCAGGTTCAGCAGCCGGCGGTGCTGAACGCTCAGCTCGGCCTTGGCGGAGACGGGCCAGCCCGTCGAGACGACGGTCGCCAGCAGGTCGACCTCGGCGGAGGCGGACCTCGTACGCCCGCGTGCGACCGCGTACGGCCGCACGACGGGCCCCGCCTCCTCGTCAACCCACTCGTGCTCGCGGCTCACTGTTCAGATCCCCCATCCTGGTCGCTGTCCTGCCGCCCGCGTTGCCAGCCTGATTGGAGCGAGGAGAGCAGTGCCCTGGCCTCCTCGGGCGTACGTTCCTCGGCCGGCACCGCGGGCGTCGGCGCCTGCTTGAGCCGCTGCGACAGCCCCGTCTGCCGTTCGCGGCGGGGCAGGCCGGCCTGCTGCGGCACGGCCTGTCCCTGAGCCTCGTACTGGGCCTCGTTGTCCACGAGGTTCTGGACCTGCGCGGCGGCCCGCCTGCTGGTACGGATGCGGCGGGGCAGGTCGCCCGGTCCGGTGGTCTCGGCGTGGACGACCGACACGGAGATGGGCGTCAGGTCCATCGGCTGCGTCGGCGGCGCCATCAGCTCCACCAGCTCGGCCGGGACGAGCACGATCGCCGTGGTGCCCGCGTACGGGGACGGCTTGAGCGTCACCTTGACGCCGTGCCGGGCGGCCAGCATGCCGACCACCGCGAAGCCCAGCCGCTCGGTCTGCGCCGGGTCGAACTCCGGCGGGCTGGCCAGGCGGGCGTTGACGGCCTTGAACGTGGCCTCGTCCATGCCCAGGCCGCGGTCCTCGATCTCGACCGCGAAGCCCCTGCCGACCATCTCGCCGCGCACGGAGACCTCGTTCTCCGGGGACGAGAACGACGCGGCGTTCTCGATCAGCTCGGCGAACAGGTGCATGAGGTCGGCCACCGCGCTGCCGGGCACGCCGACCTCGGGCATCGGGTAGACCCTGACCCGGGTGTACTCCTCCACCTGGGCGGCGGCGCCGCTGAGCACGTCCTCGACGGGGATGACGCCGCGCCATCTGCGGCCCGCGGAGCCGCCCGACAGCAGCACCAGCCCCTCGGCGTGGCGGCGCATGCGCGTGGTCAGGTGGTCGAGCTTGAACAGCCGCTCCAGCGCCTCAGGCTCCTCCGTCTGGTGCTGCATCTCGTCCAGCAGCCTGAGCTGGCGCTGCAGCAGCGACTGGCTGCGCCGGGCCAGGTTGCGCAGCGCCTCGGAGACGCCCTCGCGGAGCCTGGCCTGCTCGACGGCCGCGTCCACGGCCGTGCTCTGCACGCTGTCGAACGCCGCCGCCAGGTCCGCGACCTCGCTGGTCGGCTTCTCGCCGACCTGGATGGGCGGGGCCTCGGCCGCGATGTCCACGGTCTCGCCCTGGCGCAGCTTCGTCACGACGTCCGGCAGCCGGACCTCCGCCAGCTCCAGCGCGCTGCGCCGCAGCGCCGCCAGCTCCTCGGCGAGCCGCCGGCCGACGCGGATGGAGACGACGACAGAGAACGTCACCGCGAACAGGCCGATCACCCCTGCCAGGACGGCCCGCACCACGATGCCCGTGCCGGCCGGCTCCATCCTGGCCAGCAGCTTGTCGCCGGTGCCGTGGACGGCTTCGCGCAGCTCCGTCTGCACCTGATCGGCGATGCCCCGCCACAGGTCGACGTCCATCGGCCGGCCGCCGATGTAGCCCTCCAGGAGGTTCTCCATGGTGACGTAGCGGGGGGAGTAGTACAGCTTCTCGAAGGGGGTGCGCAGCTCGGCGTCGAGGTTGGCCAGGGCCTTGGGGAAGAGGTACGTCCTGGTGCCGTCGATGCCGGCCAGCAGGTGGACGTCGCGCATGCCGGCCCGGCCGTTGGAGGCGATGACCAGGGCGTGCTCGCGGGCGAGCAGCTCGCGTACCTCGTCGGCGGCGATCAGGCCCTGCGCCTGCAGCGACAGCTCCAGGTCGGTGCTCATGGTCAGCCGGGAGTACAGCAGGTGGATCTCATCGGTGATCTTGGCGTACTCGGTGACCAGGTCGCCGGGGGTGAACTCCCGGTCGTCCACCTTGGCCCTGATGTCGGGCAGCCGGTCGACCGCCTCCAGCACGGTCTGGAGCTGTTTCCGCATGTCGGGGGTGAGGGCCGCACGGGTGTCCTCCGACTCCGCGTGCTGCCGCAGCGTCTTGCCGGTGGCGTCCACCGAGGCCCTGGTCCGGGCGAGCGTCTCGGCTTCGTCCGGGGCGCCGGCGATCTGTTCGGCCGAGGCCAGGCGCTCGGCCTGCAGGTTGGTGACGAGGTCTTCCGAGGGGTCGATCACACCGGTCCAGATCGCGTCCACCTTGAACAGGTTGAGCGCGTCCCCCAACGTGGTGCTCGCGGCGAAGCCCCAGAGACCGATCAGGGAGACCAAAGGGATGACGAGCAGCGTCGAGATCTTGAATCTGATGGATCTGCCCGATGCCATGACACCTGCTCCCGGATAGAAGATCGCGGGAGAGAATAGCACCCAAACTACTGGTTTTAAGATCGACTAGCGATAAATCCGTGATATGTCGGGAAATTTGCGGTTGTCGTGGTGCTTGCGATGCTCTGTCGCCACGTGACTCTGACCAGCCACGCGGCCAGCACGACGAGCAGGGCCACCTCGGCGCCGAGGAGCAGCCGCTCGACCAGCCCGATCAGCACCCGGTCGCCCGGCAGGGCCACGTACGTGATCGCCAGCAGGCCGAACCCGCCCGCCAGCGCCACCCACTCCACGACCCGCGCCACCGGCTTCCACACGGCGTCCGCGCCCAGCCTCGGCACCAGCAGCGCGCCGGCGGCCGGCAGGCTCACGAAGGCGGCGACGGAGACGTACCGGTGGATCTGCGCGGCCAGGTCGAGATCGTGGCCGATGGGTGTGGTCGGGACCACCGCGGCCACCACCAGGGCGCCCGACCACACCATCAGCAACCGCTCCGGCATCCCCCGTACGGGCGCCCCCGCGGCCCGCAGCCCCGCCAGCAACACCAGCGACCCGATCCCGAGCACCGCCATCGCCACCTCCGTGACGCCCCCGCGGTCGGCCACGGCGTACTCGCTGATGGTGACGTTCATGGGGTCGAGGTAGGGGTCGGGATCGAACTGCCCGACCAGCACGCCGACCACCGAGAACAGGATCGAGGCGCAGGCGATCAGGGGGAAGAGCCTCTTCACTGCGGTCATGCGCCCACTCTGTCCCC
>NZ_SMKQ01000169.1 GCF_004348995.1 Nonomuraea terrae | reverse complement strand
GGCCGGGGCTGCCGGCCGGGTGGGTGGGCGACATGCGCCCGCCCACGGGGTTCGAGCACCGCGGGCGGGGGCTCTGGCTGACCAGCATGTTGTGCGACCACATCACGATCGTGTCGGGGCCGGGCGGCACGACCGTGACGTTCGCGACGGTGTGCGACGGCCCGGCCCCGGACCGGTGACGGTCAGGAGTGGGCCGCAGAGACCCACGAGGAGTGCAGGTCGGCGTACACGCCCGGCTCCTTGACCAGGTCCGCGTGCGCGCCGCGCTGCACGAGCCGGCCGGCGTCGAACACCAGCACCTCGTCGGCTTTCTCCGCGGTCGACAGCCGGTGCGCGATCGAGACGGCGGTGCGGCCCCGGGTGACGCCTTCCAGGGCGCGCGCGAGGCGTACCTCGGTGGCCGGGTCGACCGCGGAGGTGGCCTCGTCCAGCAGCAGCAGGTCGGGGTCGGCGAGGTAGGCGCGGGCCAGGGCGACGAGCTGGCGCTCCCCCGCCGACAGCGACTCGCCGCGCTGCCCGACCGCCGTGTCCAGCCCGGCGGGCAGCCCCTCCACCCAGTCGGCCAGGCCCAGCTCGGTCATCGCCAGCTCGATCTCCGCGTCGGTGGCGGACGGCTTGCCGTAGCGGATGTTGTCGGCGAGCGTGCCGTCGAACAGGAAGCCGTCCTGCGGCACCATGACGATGCGCTCGCGCAGGCAGGAGAAGCGCACCTCGCGCAGGTCGTGGCCGTCCACGGTGACGCGCCCGCCGACCGGGTCCATCAGCCGCGTCAGGAGCTTGGCGAACGTGGTCTTGCCCGACCCCGTCTCCCCCACCACGGCGACCCGCGTGCGCGGCGGGATCTCCAGCGTGATCTCCCGCAGCACCGGCTCGCCGCCGGGGTAGGCGAAGTGCACGTCCTCGAACGCGACCGAGATGGGGCCGCGGGGCAGTTCCACGCCGCGCTCGCCCGGGTCGGCCACGTCGGGCGGCGTGTCGAGGACGCCGAGGATGCGGCGCCAGCCGGCGACGGCGTTCTGCGCCTCGTTCAGCACCTCGGTGGCGGTCTGCAGCGGCGAGACGAACAACGTCACCAGGAACAGGAACGCGACCAGCTGCCCCTGCGAGATGTCGCCCGACAGGCCCAGCCGTACGCCGAGCAGCACGATGCCGGCGATGGCGAGCGCGGCCACGATCTCGGTGAGCGGGAAGACGAAGCCGACGATGGTCTGCGCCCTGATCTGGGCGCTGCGGTTGGCGTTCACCGACGTGTCGATGCGCTCGCCCGTACGGCGCTCGGAGGCGTAGGCCCTGATGACGGCGGCGCCGACGACGGACTCGCTGACCGCGGCCAGCATGTCGCCGGTGCGCTCCCGCACCAGCGTGTACGCCCGCGACAACAGCCGCTGGAAGCGCGGCAGCGCGATCATCAGCGGGATGAAGCAGGCCCAGACCAGCAGGGTGAGCTGCCAGGAGTAGACGAACATCAGCACGGTCGCCACGAACAGCTGGCCGAGCGACACGATGATCATCAGCCCGCCCCACTGCATGAAGGTGCTGATCTGGTCGATGTCGTTGGTGACGCGGGAGACCAGGGCGCCGCGGCGCTCACTGTTCTGCGTGAGCACCGACAGGTCGTGGACGTGCCGGAAGCCGCGTACGCGCAGGGTGGCCAACGACGATTCGGTGGCCTTGTACAGGCGGACGTTCATGAGGTAGCCGGCCAGGGCGGTGACCACCACGGCGGCGGCGCAGATCAGCACGGCCGTGGTGATGTACTCCAGGTCGGGCCGGCCGGTCTTGAGCCCGGTGTCGATCGTCTGCTGCACCGCGATCGGCACGATGATCTTGCCGATGGTCGCGACGACGGCCAGGATCAGCGTGCCCGCCAGCCCCTTGCGGAACTCGGGGGTGAGCGACAGGCCATGCCTGATGGTGCCCAGCGCCGAACGCTCGGCGTTGCGCTGGATGCTCTGCGCCGTCATGCGCTGACCTCTTCCTGATCTTCCTCGTCCTCCAGGCGGGCCGGTCCGGTGACCGGTTCTGCTTCGATGGCGGCGCGCTCGGCCTCCTCACGCTCGTAGGCGGTGACCAGGTTCCGGTAGCCGGTGCAGCGCGTGACGAGCTCCTCGTGCCGCCCGCGGTCCACGACGCGGCCGTGGTCGAGGTAGACGACCTCGTCGGCCAGCGCGATCGTGGCCATCCGGTAGGCGACGACCACGACGGTGGACGCCTCGGCGGCGTCGCGCAGGCCGTACAGGATCTTGGCCTCGACCTGGGGGTCGACGCTGGAGGTGGCGTCGTCCAGGATGAGCAGGCGCGGGCGGCGGACGACCGCGCGGGCCAGGGCCACGCGCTGGCGCTGGCCGCCGGACAGGGAGGCGCCGCGCTCGCCGACCCGCGTGTCGAGGCCGGCGGGCAGCCGGCCGACGAAGCCGTCGGCCTGGGCCAGGCGTAGCGCGGCCCACACGTCCTCGTCGGGGACGTCGCCGCCGAGGGTGACGTTGCCGCGTACGGTGTCGTCGAACAGGAACGTCTGCTGCGGCACCAGGGCGACCGACTCGGCGATGCCGCCGTAGGCGACCTCGCGCAGGTCGAGGCCGTCGAGCAGCACCTGCCCCGACGTGGGGTCGACGAGGCGGACGAGCAGCTGCACCAGGGTCGACTTGCCCGAGCCCGTGGGCCCGACGAGGGCGACGGTACGCCCGGCGGGCACGTCGAAGGTGACGTCGTGCAGCACCTCGGCCTGTCCGTAGGCATAGGAGACGCCGCGGACCTCCAGCGCAGCCGGGGTGGGCGAGGCGAGGTCCTGCGAGCCGTACTCCATGGAGCCGGTGGCGTCCAGCACGGCCTGCACCCGCTGCCAGCCGACGACGCTGCGCGGCAGCTCGGCCAGCACCCAGCCGAGCGCCCGGATCGGGAACGACAGCAGCGTGAACAGGTACGCCACCTGCACCAGGTCGCCGGCGTCGATGGAGGACGTCGACAACCGCAGCGCGCCCACGGCGAGCACCGCGAGCACGCCGAGCGTGGGCAGCGCCTCCAGCATCGGGTCGAACAGCCCGCGCACCCGGCCGACGGCGATGTTGGCGTCGCGCAGCTCGTGGGCGCGCCGCAGGAACCGCTGGGTCTCCAGGTCCTCGCGGCCGAGCGTCTTGACGACGAGGGCGCCGTCGAAGGACTCGTGGGCGATCTCGCTGACCTCGGCGCGCAGCTGCTGGGCGCGGGTGGCGAGCGGGCTCAGCTTACGCTGGTAGACGAGGTTGAGCACGGCGATGGCCGGGAAGATCAGGAAGCCGACCACGGCGAGCACGGTGTCGGTGAGGATCATGGCGACGGCCGCGGTGATCAGCATGACGATCACGCCGACGGCCATGGGCAGCGGGGCGAGCGGCGCCCAGGCGGCCTCGGCGTCGGCGCTGGCGTTCGAGAGCAGCTGGCCGGTGGGGTGGCGGTGGTGCCACGACAGCGGCAGCCGCAGGTACTGCTTGGTCACGTCACGCCGTGACCTGGCCTGCATGCGGTACTGCAGGAGACCCGCGAGGATGCGCCGCCCCGCCACGCCGATGGCCTTGAGCAGCGCCGTGCCGATGATGAGCAGCGTGCCGGTCCACAGGGCGCCGTCGGCGACCCGGTCCTCGGCGAACGAGGGCAGCACCACGTTCTGCGTCGCCCAGCCCAGCGCCCACGCCGAGGCGACGGTCATGCCGCCGTAGACGGCGCTGGACAGGACGGCCAGCGTGAATACCGCTTTCTCCGTGCGAATGGCCACCCCAAGGACGCGGAGTCCTTGACGCATCACGGCCGAGGTGACCTTGGTCGCCACGCGGTACGTTTCCTTTCATCTGACATTTCTACGTATGTCCCTATCACGGCTGATCATCCTGTTATTCCCCACAGGTAGGGTTGAGTACGTGACTCACGCTCGTGGCGAACGCACCGCGCTCTGCGACCTGCTCGACCGGCTCGGCCCGGACGCGCCCACCCTGTGCGCGGGATGGACCACCTCTGACCTGGTCACCCACCTCGTCGTACGCGAGCGCAGACCTGACGCCATGCCCGGCATCGCGCTCAAACCGCTGGCCGGCTACACCGCCTCCGTGCAGCGGCGCATGAAGGCCGGCCACCCCTACCCCGAGCTGGTCCGGCTCGCGCGCAGGCCCGGCGGCGTGTACGGCCTGCTGCCGGCGCTCGACGAGGCGGTCAACACGCTGGAGCTGTTCGTCCATCACGAGGACGTGCGCCGCGCCCAGCCGTCGTGGGAGCCCCGGGAGCTGCCCGCCGACCTCGACCTGCTCATCTGGAAGCGGGTCGCGGCCGGCGCCCGCCTGATGCTGCGCAAGGCGCCCGTCGGCGTGGTGCTGCACCGGCTCGGCGGTGGCGTGACGCTCGGCGGGCCCCGTGGCGGCGCCCGGGTCGAGGTGACGGGCAGGGCCGGCGAGCTGCTGATGTTCTGCTTCGGCCGCCAGTCGCACGCCAGGGTGGACCTCACCGGCGACCCCGGCGACATCGGCCGGCTGCGCGAGGCGTCGCTCGGCGTATGAGAAGTCCCCGCCGCCCGAGCCCCGTGCCGTCTAAGCCGGCGGGCGGGTGTACATCCGCTCGCTGATGGAGGCCTGCGCCAGCCGGCGCAGCGCGGCGATCAGCGTGTCGCCCACCGAGGTGCCGACGACCACGATCTCCACCGCGCGCTCTCGGTCGCTCACGTCGGGGCCGAGCAGACGCAGGTCGGCCTCGGCGGCCTTCTCGGCGGCGTCGGCGTAGGCGTCCATTTCGTCGATCATGTCGTGGTAGCCCACCTCGTCGAGGGTGGCCAGGACGCCCACGGCCGTGCGGTAGGCGGGGTCGCCGGTCCTGGTCCGCCAGCCGCGCCGATCCAGCAGGTCGCGCAGGCGCCGCTCGGCCTCGTCCCTGCTCGGGCCGGGACGAGCCTCCCGCTGCTGCGTCACGGTCTTCTGCGCCGCTCCGAGCAGGTTGAAGTCCTCCAGGTCCGGATTGTCGATCTGCGCCATCAGGTCGCGGATGACGGCGATCGACAGGCCGCCGTACTCGACCAGGGCCCGTACGAGGCGTAGCCGGCGTACGTGCTGCTCGCCGTAGTCGGCCTGGTTGCGGCCGGTCGGGCGGCCCGGGCTCACCAGTCCCTCGCGCATGTAGTACTTGATCGTGGGCACCGGGATTCCGGTCGTCTCGCTCAGCTCCGCCATCCGCACGTTTTCCCATCCTCTCTTGCCGTACGTCGATAGCTTAGCTATAGATAGTAGTGAGTAGCACTATCCACTATCTCTGGAAAGGCGGCCCCCCATGCTGCACTGGCACCGCCCGCTCATGCTCTTCACCGCGGCCATGACCGCGCTGAGCGTCGTCTTCCTCGCGCTCGTCCTCCTGGACCCGCGCACCCTCGACGGCTTCCCGATCTGGGTCAAGCCGCTGAAGTTCGCGGTCTCCTTCGCCCTCTACTCCTTCACCTGGGCCTGGCTGCTGTCGCTGCGCCACCGGGCCGGGCGGGTGAGCTGGTGGATGGGCACGGTCCTGGTCGGGGCCGGCGTCATCGAGGTCGCGCTGATCGCCTTCCAGGCCGCCAGAGGCCGCCACAGTCACTTCAACGAGTCGACGCCGCTCGACGGGGCGATCTGGATCGCCATGGGCGTGACCATCGGCCTGCTCATGATCGCCAACCTCGTCGCCGCGATCCTCGTGATCACCGAACGCCAGACCGACCTGGTCAACACCTGGACCGTACGGCTCGGGGTGGTCATCTCCACGCTCGGTGTCTCCTCCGGCGGCCTCATGGTCACCGGCGTTCCCGGCCAGACCTGGGCCGAGAACTTCGCCGGAGCCCACACCGTGGGCGTCGCCGACGGCGGCCCCGGCCTGCCGCTGGTCGGATGGAGCACCGAGGCCGGCGACCTGCGCATCGCGCACTTCGTCGGGATGCACGCCCTGCAGCTGCTGCCGCTGTTCGCGATGCTGCTCGCCGCGCTGTCGGCCCGGTGGGCCGTGCTGCGCGCCGAGGAGGTCAGG
This sequence comes from Nonomuraea terrae, assembly GCF_004348995.1. Taxonomy (GTDB): domain Bacteria; phylum Actinomycetota; class Actinomycetes; order Streptosporangiales; family Streptosporangiaceae; genus Nonomuraea; species Nonomuraea terrae. The sequence goes on along the minus strand of NZ_SMKQ01000169.1, from coordinate 13,969 downwards.
GCCCGTCTCGTCCTGGTCGCGGGCCTGGCCTATGGCGGGCTGTTCCTGCTCGTGCTCTGGCAGGCGCTGCGCGGGCAGCCGCTGATCCGCCCCGACGCCCTGACGCTGGCAGCCCTGGGCGCGCTCGTCGTCGCCGCCCTCGGCGGAGCCGCCACCGCACTGCGCCGCACGCGGGAGGTCGCCCAGTGACCGCGTTCCTGTTCGACCTCGGTTTCTACGTCGCCGCGCCGTTCTGGGCGCTGATGATCCTGGCGCCCACCTGGCGGGTCACCCGCCGTGTCATCACCTCGCCGCTGATCGTGCTGCCGGCGGTGGCCGTCACCCTGGCGCTGCTCGTGCCGCGGCTCGGCGCGGTCTGGCCGGTGGTGTCGCGACCGTCACTGGAAGGTCTGGAAACGCTCACCTCCGACCCGGGCGCACTGGCCGCGCTCTGGGCGCAGATCATCGCCTGGGACCTCTTCCTGGGGCGGTGGATCTACCTCGACAGCCGCGAGCGGAACGTCCACCCCCTGCTCATGGCGCCGTTGCTCGTCCTGACGATCCTGCTGTCGCCGATCGCCCTGCCGATCTATCTCCTCGTGCGCCTCGCGCCATGGCCGCGCCGGCTCGGAAATCCCGGCCGGACAGGCGCTCCGCAGTGACCGCGAGCCCGTAGCATGGCTTACGAAAGAAGCCCCCCGGTTAGGATCATGAACATCTTCATAGAAGATGCCTAGGGATCGCCCAGATTCGGGTATATACGGCTGGGAATGGACTGCAGGAGGCCCCCCATGCAGGTCAAGAAGGTGCTCACCTACGTGGCCGTCGCGTTCGTGATCTTCTATCTGTTCACCCGGCCGGCCGAAGCGGCCGACGCGGTCAACGGCGTGTTCGCAGGAATCTTCCAGGGAGCGGATCGGTTGGCCGTGTTCTTCTCCAGTGTTCTGAACTGACCGACGTTCCTGTCCGCGTGCGGTGCTTCCCCGCAGTGCCGGAACGTGTTACGCAGACAGGATGAGAGATCGCCCCAGCGTCACCAAGTCCCATCAGCTCGATCCCGACGTACGGCGCATCCTGGAGCGCGCCGAGCTCGAGGGCGTCGAGCTGATCCGGTTCCTGTACGCCGACCACGGCGGCGTGATCCGCGGCAAGGCCGCGTCCCGGTCACGGCTCGCCGAACGGATCGGCACGGGCATCGGTCACACGGTGGCCATGATGGCGATGAACATGCTCGACCAGCTCCAGGACGTCGAGCAGCTGGGCCCGGTGGGCGAGGTGCGCATCGTCCCCGACCCCGCCACGTACGTCCCGCTGCCCTACGCCCCTGGCGCGGCCGCGATGCTGTCCGACCTGCGGCAGCAGGACGGCACGCCGTGGGGCGCCTGCCCGCGGACGTTCCTGAAGGACGCGATCGACGAGCTCGCCGGCGAGGGCTACTCGCTGGTCGCCGCGTTCGAGCCGGAGTTCACCCTCGGCCGGCGGCTGCCCGACCCGGCCGGCGGGTTCGACCGGCTGGTGCCGATCGACGACTCCCTGTGTTACGCGGCCACCGGCTTCGACACCGCGCACGACTACACGATCAAGCTGGTCCGCGCCCTGGAGACCCAGGGCCTGCGGGTCGAGCACTACCACCCCGAGCTGGGGCCCGGCCAGCAGGAGCTGTCGGTGCGCCACGCCCCCGCGCTGCGCGCCGCCGACAACCACGTGATCTACCGCGAGACCGTGCGCGGCGTGGCCCTGCGCATGCAGATGTGGGCCTCGCTGGCCCCCAAACCACTGGCCGACCAGGCCGGCAACGGCGCCCACCTGCACCTGTCACTCTGGCGTGACCGGCACAACGTCTTCGCCGAGGACGGCGCGGCGCGCGCCGGCTTCATCGGCGGCCTGATCGCCCACCTGCCCGCGCTGACCGCGCTGACGTGCGGCAGCGTCAACAGCTTCCGCCGCCTCTCCCCCCGCGCCTGGGCCGGCGCGTACGCCGTCTACGGCCCCGACAACCGCGAGGCCGCGATCCGCGTCTGCTCCCCGCTGGGCGAGAGCGGCGAGCCGAACCTGGAGCTCAAAACGTCCGACTCCTCCGCCAACCCCTACCTGTCGCTCGGCGCCGTCATCCACGCGGGCCTCGACGGCATCCGGCGGGGGCTCGACCCTGGCGAGCCGGTGGACGTCGACCCCGACACGCTGCCGGGCCGCTATCCGCGGCTGCCGGCCTCACTGGACGAGGCGCTGGACGCGCTGGAGGCCGACGAGGTGCTCATGGAGGCGCTCGGGCCGTTGCGGCGCAGGGCGTACCTGGCCGTCAAGCGGTCGGAGGCGGACGCGTTCGCCGCCAACGACGTCCCCTTCGAGCTCTTCCACCATCTGCGGGCCTTCTGAACGCGGCCGGTCAGGACGCGGGGCGGCGGAAAGCGCCGTACCACCACAGGGCCGCGAGCTCGCGGGCGAACGCCAGGTCGCCGCTGCCGTCATCGATCTGGATGTGATGGGCGATGGCCGACTCTCCGCCCCAGACGATCACCCGGCCGGCCGCCTCCACGGAGACGCCGCCGACCGTGCGGCCCTCCGACTGCTCCGACATCAACGCCTGCCTGACCTTCGCCTCGAAGGCGTCCAGGTCGGAGGAGTAGAAGTCGCGGATCCCGCTGTCGTACGCGGCCGCCTCGGTGATCGCGAGCAGCACCGCGGAGTGCTTGCGATGGAACGCGATGGACTCGGCGAACATCGCTGCGAGCCCCTCGACGCCGTCGCCGGGCTCCCAGCGGCCGGCGATCTCCAGCAGGTTCTGCCGCAGGGTCCCCGCGAGGCGGGCAAGGATGTCCGTCTTGTCGCGGAAGTGCACATAGAACGTCGAGCGCGCGATGCCGGCCTCCTCAAGGATCCGGGCCACGCTGATCTCGGTGTATTTCATGCCCTCGGACAACAGCCGCTCCACCGCGGCGAGCACCCGCGCGTCCAGAGCGGTGCGACGGTCTCCGCCACTGCGGCTCCTGGTGATCGAAGGCATGGGACCAATCCTAGGGTTGTCCCGCCGGCCAACCTGCCGAACACACTGTACGGACACCATGTACGATTCCAGGTGAATCGCGGTGGCCGTCACCGCGCACCGGGGAAGGCGCGGCGTCCGGGTCGCGCCCGCCGGCAGCAGCAACAAGGAGTGCTGGTGGAATACCGACAGTTGGGAAGCACCGGAGTATGGGTGTCCGCAGTTTCCCTGGGCACCATGACGTTCGGCGGAAACACGCACCCGCTCTGGAGCGCCATCGGCGGGCTCGGCCTCGACCAGGCCCGCGTCCTCGTCGACCGCTCGCTGGACGCGGGGGTCAATCTCTTCGACGCCGCCGACGCGTACGGGGACGGTGAGAGCGAGGAGATCCTCGGCGCCCTGCTGGGCTCCCGGCGCCAGGACGTCCTGATCGCGACCAAGCTGGCCATGCGCGTGGGCAACGGCCCGAACGCGCTCGGCCTGTCCCGCCTGCACGTCATGCGGTCGATCGAGGGCAGTCTGCGCAGGCTCGGCACCGACTACATCGACCTGTACCAGATGCACAACTTCGACCCGCTCACCCCGATCGAGGAGACCCTCGGCGCCCTCGACGACGCCGTCCGGCAGGGCAAGATCCGCTACGTGGGCGCCTCCAACCTGACCGGCTGGCAGGCCATGAAGGCGCTGGGCGCCGCCGACCGGGGCGGCCTGCCCAGGCTCGTCTCCATGCAGTCGTACTACTCGCTGTCCACCCGTGACATCGAGGCCGAGATCCTGCCCATGGCCCGCGACCAGAAGCTGGGTCACCTGGTCTACAGCCCGCTGGCGGGCGGCCTGCTGTCAGGGAAGTTCGACCGTACGGGCAACACCGACGAGTCCGCTCGCCGGGCGCGCTTCCAGTCTCCGCCGGTCGATCTGGAGCAGGCGTACGACATCATCGACTGTCTGCGCCAAGTCGCCGAGCGCCACAGGACGAGCACGGCCTCGGCCGCGCTGGCGTGGGTCCTCGCGCAGGAAGGCGTCACCAGCGTCATCCTCGGCGCCAGGCGTCCCGACCAGCTGGACGACAACCTGAGCGCCCTCGACGTCCGGCTGACGGAGGAGGACCTGCGCGAGCTGGAGACCGTGAGCGCGCCACGCGTCCCGTCCTACCCGGGGTACGTGCAGGAGCAGTTCCGCATCAACAGGCTCTCGGCCCAAGCGTGAACAGAGAAGCCTCCGCCGGAGGCTTCTCTGTTCACTCAGCGAACCGGGTGCCCCGCCATCCGCAGCGTCTCCTTGACCTCGGAGATCTTCAGCGTGCCGAAGTGGAACACGCTGGCCGCGAGGACGGCGTCGGCGCCCGCGGCCACGGCCGGCGGGAAGTGCTCCAGCCGGCCGGCACCCCCGCTGGCGATCACCGGCACCCGCACGACCGCCCGGACCGCGCGCAGCATCTCCAGGTCGTAGCCGTCGAGCGTGCCGTCGCCGTCCATGGAGTTGAGCAGGATCTCGCCCACGCCCAGCTCCTCACCTCGGGCGGCCCACTCCACCGCGTCGATCCCGGTGCCGCGCCGGCCACCGTGGGTGGTCACCTCGAACCCGCTCGGGGTGCCCGGCGCCCGCCGGGCGTCCACCGACAGCACGACGCACTGCGCGCCGAACCGCTTGGACGCCTCGGTGAGCAGCTCCGGCCGCGCGATGGCCGCGGTGTTCAGCGACACCTTGTCGGCGCCCGCGCGCAGCAGTCGGTCGACGTCGTCGACCGAGCGGACGCCGCCGCCGACCGTGAGCGGGATGAACACCTGCTCGGCCGTCCTGCGCACCACGTCGAGCATGGTCTCGCGCTCGCCCGAGGACGCCGTGATGTCGAGGAAGGTGAGCTCGTCGGCGCCCTCCTCGTCGTAGCGCCTGGCCAGCTCGACGGGGTCGCCCGCGTCGCGCAGGTTCTCGAAGTTGACGCCCTTGACGACCCGCCCGGCGTCCACGTCGAGACAGGGAATGACTCTTACCGCCACGGTCATGCTCGCAGTGCCTCGATTTCGATCTCGACCAGCATGCGCGGGTCGACCAGCCCGGCCACGCGCACTCCGGTGCAGGCCGGGCGTACTTTGTGGAAGATGTCGTGGATGGCGCGCCCGACCGGGTCGAAGTCGCGGTGTTCCACCACGTAGTAGCGCACCATGACGACGTCCTCGCGCGTCAGGCCGCCCATCATGACCGCCTCGAGCGCGATCTCGATGGCGGTCAGGCTCTGCCGGTAGGCGTCGCCGATGTGGCGCACCTCTCCGTCGACCGTGGCCGTGCACCCGGACACGATCACCCGGCCGCCCACGACGACCGCGCGGGCGTAACCGTACTTCTCCTCCCAGATGCCGCCGGAGAACACCCGGTAGCCGGTGCTCTCCATACCGACCCGACTCAAGCTCATCTCGCCCCTCCCGGCCCGGGACTACGCGCTTACCGCGGCAAGCGCGTCTTCCAATGTGAACGCGTGAGCGTAGAGCGCCCTGCCCACGATGGCACCCTCCACTCCGTCGGGCACCAGCGAAGCGAGTGCGACCAGGTCATCGAGGCTGGAGACGCCTCCGCTGGCCACCACGGGCTTGTCGGTACGGGCGCAGATGCGGCGGTACAGGTCGAGGTTGGGGCCCTGCATCATGCCGTCCTTGGTCACGTCGGTGACGACGTAGCGGGGGCACCCGTCGGACTCCAGCCGGTCGAGGACCTCCCACAGGTCGCCGGCGTCCTCCGTCCAGCCGCGCGCGGCCAGCGTGGTGCCGCGCACGTCGAGCCCCACCGCGATCCTGTCACCGTGCTCGGCGATGATCTTGCGGCACCACTCGGGGTTCAGCAGCGCCGCGGTGCCGATGTTGACCCGGCGGCAGCCGGTGGCCAGCGCGGTGGCCAGCGACTCGTCGTCGCGGATGCCGCCGGACAGCTCCACCTGGACGTCGAGCTTGCCGATCACCTCGGCGATCAGCTCCCGGTTGCTCCCCCGGCCGAAGGCGGCGTCGAGGTCGACCAGGTGAATCCACTCGGCCCCGGCCTCCTGCCAGGCGAACGCGGCGGCCAGCGGCTCGCCGTAGCCGGTCTCGGTGCCGGCCTCCCCTTGCACCAGGCGTACGGCCTGGCCGTCGGCCACGTCGACGGCGGGCAACAACACGAGTGACATCAGGTCCTCCGGTCGAAAGCGAGGGTCACCACAACGGGTGCGAGCAGCAGGGAGAAGACCAGGACGGCGAGGCTCACCGGCAGGGAGCCCCAGACCAGCCAGACGAGCACCTGCACGAGCACGAAGCCCAGCGCCACGACCGCGTTCTGGGCGCGCTGGCGACGGGCGAGCAGGCCGCGCTGGCGGACGTAGCGCACGGGCCGCGGCGTCAGGCGGGCGAGCAGGGAACGGCGGCGCGCCAGACGGGCCTGCCGCTCCTCGTTCGCCCGCATCGCGCGCGCCCGCTCGGCCTCGCGCTCGGCGCGCCTGCGCGCACGCTCCTTGCTCACCGATCCTCCCTCAGGCCGGCCCGGCGGGCGCGTGTGCCCACGCGCCCGGCGCTCACAACGACGACACCCAGTTCTTCAGCAGCGTGGCGCCGGCGTCACCGGACTTCTCGGGGTGGAACTGGGTGGCCGCCAGGGGGCCGTTCTCCACGGCGGCCACGAACGGCACACCGTGCTCCGCCCACGTGACCAGCGGCTCCGTGAAGCCTTCGCCGGTGCGCAGCTCCCACTCGCGCACGCCGTAGGAGTGCACGAAGTAGAAGCGGGTGCTCGCGTCGAGGCCGGCGAAGAGCACGCTGCCCGCGGGCGCCTTGACGGTGTTCCACCCCATGTGGGGCAGCACGGGCGCGTCGAGCCGCTCGACCGTGCCGGGCCACTCGCCGCAGCCCTCGGTCTCCACGCCGTGCTCGACGCCCCGGGCGAAGAGGATCTGCATGCCGACGCAGATGCCGAGCACCGGGCGGCCACCGGACAGGCGGCGGCCGATGATCTGCTCGCCGCGGACGGCCTTGAGCCCCTTCATGCACGCCTCGAACGCGCCCACGCCCGGCACGACGAGCCCGTCGCACTCGAGCGCCGCCTCGAAGTCGGATGTCACGGTCACGTCGGCGCCGGTCCTGGCCAGGGCGCGCTCGGCGGAGCGCAGGTTGCCCGAGCCGTAGTCGAGCACCACCACGCGTTTCATCGGTCACTCACCGCCCTTCTCTTCGTCACCACCACAGCAGCCCCGCCGTGACCGCCATCACCGCGCCGAGCGCGCAGACGGCGGCACCGATCTTGATGCCCTGTTTGATCAAGGAGAACACGCCCCCCGCGAGGAACAGCCCGATGAAGACCATCACCCCGGCGAGGAGGTTGTCGGTCACAGGACGCCCTTGGTGCTCGGCACGCCGGTGGCGCGCGGGTCGAGCTCGGACGCCTCGCGCAGCGCCCGCGCCAGCGCCTTGAACTGGGCCTCCACGATGTGGTGGGCGTTGCGGCCGTACGGGACGTGGACGTGCAGGCAGATCGCGGCCTGGGCGACGAACGACTCGAGGATGTGGCGGGTCATCGTCGTGTCGTAGTCGGGGCCGATCATCGGCGCCATGCCCTCGGGCTCGTGGTGCACGAGGTAGGGGCGGCCGGACAGGTCGACGGTGACCTGGGCGAGCGACTCGTCGAGCGGGCACGACGCATTGCCGAACCGCCTGATGCCCGACTTGTCGCCCAGCGCCTCGCGGAACGCCGCACCGAGGGCGATCGCGGTGTCCTCGATCGTGTGGTGGGAGTCGATGTGCAGGTCGCCCTCGGTCTTGACGGTCAGGTCGAACAGCCCGTGCTTGCCGAGCTGGGCCAGCATGTGGTCGTAGAAGCCGACCCCGGTGGACACCTCGACCCGGCCGGTGCCGTCGAGACCGACCTCGACCAGGACCGAGGTCTCCTTCGTGACGCGCTCGACGCGGCCTACGCGACTCACAGGACTCCTTCCAGGGCGGCGCGGAAGGCCGCCATCTCCTCACCGGTGCCGATCGACACCCGCAGCCATTCGGGCGGGCCCACCTCGCGGATGAGCACGCCGCGCTCCAGCATCGACTCCCACACCGCGCGCCGGTCGGGGAAGCGCCCGAACAGCACGAAGTTGGCGTCGGAGTCGGCCACTTCCAGACCCTTGGACCGCAGCCAGGCGACCGTGGCGTCGCGCTCGCGCCGCAGCTCGCCGACCGTGCCGAGCAGCTCCTCGCGGTGGCGCAGCGCCACCCGCGCCGCCGTCTGCGTGATCGTCGACAGGTGGTACGGCAGCCGCACGAGCAGCAGCGCCTGCACCACCGCCGGGTGGGCGGCCAGGTAGCCCAGCCGGGTGCCGGCCATGGCGAACGCCTTGGACATCGTGCGGGTGACGATGAGCCGCGGGTGGGCGGGCAGCAGCGTCAGCGCCGACGGCGTGCCGGCCCGGGCGAACTCGAAGTAGGCCTCGTCGACCACGACCATGCCGGGCGCCGCGGCCACGACCGCCTCGATCGTCTCCAGCGGCAGCGCCGTGCCCGTCGGGTTGTTGGGCGAGGTGAGGAAGACGATGTCGGGGCGGTGCTCCTCGATCGCCGCGGTCGCCTTGCCGGGGTCGAGGGAGAAGTCCTCCTCGCGGCTCGCGTTGATCCACTCGGTGCTGGTGCCGGAGGTGATGATCGGGTGCATCGAGTACGACGGCTCGAACCCCAGGGCGCTGCGGCCGTGGCCGCCGAACGCCTGCAGGATCTGCTGGAGCACCTCGTTGGAGCCGTTGGCCGCCCACACCCGCTCGGTGGTCAGGCCGTGGCCGAGGTAGGCGGCCAGCTCGGCGCGCAGCGCGAGGGCGTCGCGGTCGGGGTAGCGGTTGAGCTCGCCCGCCCGCGCCCCTACCTCGGCCGCCAGGTCGGCGACCAGCTCGGGCGAGGGCGGGTAGGGGTTTTCGTTGGTGTTGAGGCGTACCGGGACGTCGATCTGGGGCGCGCCGTAGGGGGTCTTGCCCCGCAGGTCGTCGCGGATGGGCAGGTCGTCGAGGTTCACGAGCCCTCCGTGGGCACTCGCCAGTCGAATCGGGCGCGGATCGCGGCGCCGTGCGCTGGCAGGTCTTCTGCGTCGGCCAGGACCGACACGTGGGCGGCCGCCTGCGCGAGCGCCTCGCGGGAGTAGTCGACCACGTGGATGCCGCGCAGGAACGACTGCACGGAAAGGCCGCTGGAGTGGCAGGCGCACCCGCCCGTGGGCAGCACGTGGTTGGAGCCGGCGAGGTAGTCGCCGAGCGAGACCGGCGCGTACGCACCGACGAAGATGGCGCCCGCGTTGCGCACCCGTGCCGCCACGGCCGCCGCGTCGGCGGTGTGGATCTCGAGGTGCTCGGCGGCGTAGGCGTCGACGACCTTGAGGCCGTCGTCGATCGAGCTGACCAGCACGATGCCGGACTGACGGCCGCTCAGCGCCTCGGTGATGCGCTCGGAGTGACGGGTGGCCGAGACCTGGCCGGGCAGCTCCTTCTCGACCGCGTCGGCCAGCTCGGGGCTGGTGGTGACCAGCACGGCGGCGGCGATCGTGTCGTGCTCGGCCTGGCTGATCAGGTCGGCGGCGACGTGGACCGGGTCGGCCGTCTCGTCGGCCAGGATGGCGATCTCGGTCGGGCCGGCCTCGGAGTCGATGCCGATCTGCCCCTTGAGCAGCCGCTTGGCCGCCGCCACCCAGATGTTGCCGGGGCCGGTCACCATGGTGGCCGCGGGGCACTCCTCGGTGCCGTAGGCGAACATGGCGACGGCCTGCGCGCCGCCGACGGAGTAGACCTCGTCGACGCCGAGCAGCGCGCACGCGGCCAGGATCGTCGGGTGCGGCAGGCCGCCGAACTCCTTCTGGGCCGGGCTGGTCACGGCCAGCGAGCCGACGCCGGCCTCCTGGGCCGGGACGACGTTCATCACGACGCTGGACGGGTAGACCGCGCGCCCGCCCGGGACGTAGAGGCCGACGCGGTCGACCGGCAGCCACCGCTCGGTGACCGTGCCGCCGGGCACGACCTGCGTGGTGACGTCGGTGCGGCGCTGGTCGCGGTGGACCAGCCGGGCGCGCCTGATCGACTCTTCCAGCGCCGCCCGCACCTTCGGGTCGAGCTCGGCCAGCGCCCGCCGCAGGGCCTCGGCGGGGACGCGGGCGGAGGCGATCTCGACGCCGTCGAACCTGGCGGTCAGCTCCCGTACGGCCGCCGCCCCGCGATGGCGTACGTCGTCGCAGATGGGCCGCACCTTCTCCAGGGCGGCCTCGACGTCGAGCTCGGCGCGGGGCAGCACGTCGCGCAGATCCGCAGGCAGGGAACCGCGCATGTCAATACGGGAAATCACCCTCACAGTCTACGGAGTCCACGCCCTGCGTCTCGCTCTGTCCACTATGCGGACGGCACCCAGAGGGGGAGGCGGCCGCGGGGGCGGCGCTCGCCGACACACGCCCGCGCGGCCGCCCTCGCCCCGGACCGGGCCTGCCGGGGCGTTGCCGTGGCCGTCACGGGGGTACGGCCACGGCCGGGGAAAGCCTGGGCCGTCACCTCTACCCGTGTTGTCCGGGAACTAACACCCTGTACCAAGAAAAACTTTGAGTAGTCAAAAGCTAACCATACGCATGATTTGCGACTTCCGCGTGTCATGTGCGCGTCCGATTTATACCGTTTTGCGGGGTTTGGCGGTTAGCCTTGCCGACATGGGACGGTGGCGCGGGCCCGGCGGCCTCGTGGTAGAGGTGATCATTCTGGACGATCGCCCCGTGCTGCGCGTCTGCCACCACGTCAACGGCCGGACCTACCTGCGCGGCTACTGCGCCACCGTCGCCGAACTACACCAACACGGCGTAGATCTGGCCGAACTGGTGGAAGACGGGTCGCTTTGACCATCTGCAGACCCGGGCCGGCCACTGCCGATCCACCCCCTGGGGTACGGCATGCACCATGGTGCGGCTGCCCGCCTACTCGCCGATGCTCGCCCAGCTCGGCACCCTGAGCTCCGTGCAGGGACCCGGCTGGGCCGTGGAGATGAAATGGGACGGCGTGCGCGCCCTGGCCTACGTCGAGGACGGCGCCGTACGGCTGCTGTCGCGCAACGGCAGGGACATCACCGCCGCCTACCCCGAGCTGCAGCTCATGGCCGGCGCCACCGGCGGGCGCGCGGCCGTCATCGACGGCGAGGTCGTGGCCTTCGACGATGCCGGGCGGCCCAGCTTCGAGGCGCTGCAGCCGCGGATGCACCAGCGCCACCCGGCGGCCGTGGCGCAGCTGGCCAGGACGGTGCCGGTGACGTTCATGGCGTTCGACATCCTGCACCTGGAGGACGGGAGCACGGTCTCCCGGCCGTACACCGAGCGCCGGGAACTGCTGGAGGGCACACTGACGCCCGGCTACCGGTGGCAGGTGCCCGTCTGGTTCAGCGGGCAGGCCGAGCAGGCGTTCGACTCCTCCCGGCAACTCGGGCTGGAAGGGGTGGTGTGCAAGCGGATGAGCTCCCCGTACCGGCCCGGCCGGCGCAGCGCCGAATGGACCAAGGTCAAGAACGTCAGCGCCGTCGAGGTCGTGATCGGCGGCTGGAAGGCCGGCGGCGGGCGGCGTACGGGCATGATCGGCTCGCTCCTGCTCGGCGCGTACGACCCGCGCGGGCGGCTGCGGTACGTCGGGCACGTCGGCACCGGCTTCACCCAGGCCATGCTGCGCGACCTGGGCGAGCGCCTGGCGCCGCTGGAGCGCGGGGAGCCGGCGTTCGACGAGCCGGTGCCGCGCGAGCACGCCCGCGACGCGCACTGGGTGGAGCCACGGGTGGTGGGCGAGGTGCAGTACGCCGAGGTCACCGGCGACGGGCGGCTGCGTCACCCCTCCTGGCGAGGGCTGCGGCCCGACCGGGAGCCGTCGGAGGCGAGCACGGAGGAGATCCTGCCGCCCGGCCGCCACGAGGGCGGTGCCGCCGCGGGCTGAACGCGACACGAGACCCTGACTACACTTCGCGCTCATATGGTGACTTAAAGTGACTATAGGGCTGTCGAGCTGTTTTGGGGGACATTGTGCAGAGAACTCTGGTGACCACCCTGGCCGCGCTGGCCGGCCTCGCCTTCGTCCCTCCCGCGACGGCCGACCGGCCGCCGGCCTCACCGCCGGTGAAGGCCGGGGCGGCGGACCCGGAGCCCGCGGTCCGCGTGCTCGGGCGCGACCGTTCTTGGGGGGCCGAGTCGTCGCCGCTCATGCGGCCGGGGCGCGCGGTGCGTTACTGGACTCCCGGCAAACAGGCCAAGGCCAGCCCCGTCGACCTGCCGCGCAGCGCGCCGGCGCCCCACGGCAGGTCGCACGGCAGGCCCCACGGCAGCGCGCGCACGGCCCGGCCGCACAGCGTGCCCACGGCCAAGCGCCTCACCCCCGGCGGCGACGACAACGGCTACGCCCGCGTGGCCAGGCCGTACACGGCGGCGGCGCACAGCCGCATCACCGGCCGGCTGTTCTTCGTCAACGCCTTCGGGCAGGGCGACTCGTGCAGCGCCTCCGTCGTACGCTCGGCCGCCCGGCTGCTCATCGTCACCGCCGCCCACTGCGTCTACGGCGTCCCCCCTGGCTCGGTGATCGGCCGGTGGCACAGCAACTTCGCGTTCGTGCCGGCCTACGACGGGCGGGCCGAGAGCGTGCGGCGGCGCGAGCCGTACGGGCGGTGGGGCGGGCGGCGGGCGTGGAAACCCGACGGCTACACCGGGCTGAGCGGCGGCGACTGGAACTCCGTCTACGACATCGCCCTCATCGAGGTCGGCAAGCGCAAGCGCACCCTGCAGGACGCCGTCGGCGCCTTCACCCCCATGCTCAACCGGGGCGGCCGGCACACCATCACCACCACCGGCTATCCGGGACTGCTCGGCAGACAGCCCTACGACGGCCGCGACCAGCTGATGTGCATCGGCCGGACCCGCCGCGCCGACGGCCTCACCCGTGCCCCGGTCATCACGGCCTCCACCACCGCTTCCACCGCGGGCGCGCCTCCGGCCGGCCGGATGGTGACGGACAACTGCCACCTGCACAAGGGCCACAGCGGCGGCCCGTGGATCGTGCGCGGCACCGGGGACCTGGTCGGCGTGCTGTCGGCGGGCAAGGAGGACGGCGAGTCCGAGGGCAACTCCGTCGCCACCACGCTCAACCCGGAAGGTTACGGCGCGATCGTGCAGCAGGCCGACCCGCGCGGCGTGTACGACGCGCTGTCGGTCAGGACGTCGGGACCGTCCCGCCGGCTCAGATCCGGCGGCTCCGCCACCGTGACCGCCACCGTGACCGCCACCGTCACCATGCGCGGCCTCCTGGCCGCCGCCCAGGTGCCGCTCACGCTCACCGTGCCGCCCGGCACGAGGCTGGCCGACGTCAGCGGCGCCCGCTGCTCGACCGCCGGCAGACGGGCCGACTGCACGATCGGCGCCGTACGCCCGGGCAGCCCCGTGCGGATCACGGCCCGGGTCGAGGTGGACGCCGGCGCCGACCGGCGGCCGGCGATCGTCGCCCGCGTCACCTCCTCCCGCCTGGACCCGACCCGGCGCGACAACACCAGCGTCCTGCGCCTGCCGGCCCGCCGGTCATGAGGGCTCCCTCAGCGTGCGCGCCAGCAGCCAGGCCAGCACGGGGAACACCACCAGGCAGGCCAGTGCCGTCCTGAGCGAGGCGGCCTCCGCCACCGCGCCCACCAGCGGGCCGACCAGGCCGCCCACGCTCACCGCGAGGCCCAGGGTCAAACCGCTCGCCGTGCCCAGCCGGGTCGGCAGGAAGTCCTGGCCGAGCGTCACGTGCAGGGAGAAGGGGGCGTACAGGGCGATCGAGGACGCGGCCACGAACACGTACGCCGCGGGGCCCGGCACGAACACCACCCCGGCCACCGCGGGCACGGCCAGCGCGTACGCCAGCCGCATCGTGCGCACCCGGCCCCAGCGCGCGGCCAGCCTGCCGCCCAGCACGGTGCCCACCGCCCCGCCCGCGAACAGCGTGAACAGCGCCACCGCGCCGGCCGCCCCGCCGCCGAGGTGCAGAGCCACGAA
>NZ_SMKQ01000168.1 GCF_004348995.1 Nonomuraea terrae | reverse complement strand
CNACCAGCCCGTCGGTGTAGAGCAGCAGCGTGCTGTGCGGCGGCAGCGTCGCGGTGGCGCTGTCGCGCGGCATGTCGCAGGTGACGCCGAGCAGGGGGCTGAGGCCGTCTTCGAGGTAGCGCGCCTCGCCGCGGGGGGTGACGAGCAGGGGTGGCGGGTGTCCCGCCACGGCGTACTCAAGACGCCATCCGCCGCCGAGCGGGCCGTTCAGGCGGGCGAGGACACAGGTCGCCGTGACGTCGGGATAGAGGGACTCGGCGGCGATGTTCAGGCGGCGCAGGATGTCGCCGGGCGGTTCGCGGCGGTCCATCGCGAGCCCTCTGAGCATGTTGCGCAGCTGGCTCATGGTGACGGCCGCGGCGAGGTCGTGCCCGGCCACGTCGCCGACGGTCAGGACGGCCGAGCCGTCCGGCAGCCGGAACGAGTCGTACCAGTCGCCGCCGATCTCCGCCGCGGCGGCGCTCGGCCGGTAGCGGGCGGTGATCTCCAGGCCCGGCACCCGCGGCGGATCGGGCAGCAGGTAGTTCTGCAGGGCCAGGGCGATGCGCTGGGTGCGCTGGAAGCGCATCGCGTTGCTGAGGTGGGTGTGCGCGTGATCGAGCATCCGGCCGAGCAGATCGACGTCCGCTTCGCTGAGCGGTTCGCGGTCCCCGCAGACCGCCGCGTGCACCACCGCCGCCACCACGCCGTCCACGACCACCGGCACCAGGGCCAGGCTGTTGCCCCGGGCGGTGCCGAACCACGCCTCGGCGCCGGGCGGCACGGCGCCGGGCGGCGGTTCACCCGGGGAGAAGACCCGGTGAACCGGCCGGCGGGTCCTGATCGCCGTGACGAAGTCGCAGTCCTGGTCGAACGGCTGCGGGCCGGGCGGCGGCGGATCGTCGTTCTCCCGGACGATGCTGACCAGGCGCTGGGCGACGAACGGCGTCGGGATCGACTCGTCCTCGAACTCCGGCAGCACGTAGATGCCGCACCCGTCGGACACGGTGGGCACGATCACGTCGACCAGCGCGGCCAGCACCTCGTCCAGGCTCGCGAGATCCGCGGTCACCGCGGCGGCCCGGTCGAGCAGCTCGCGGTGGCGTTCCTCCCGCCACTCCTGCTCGACGTCGGTGATGGTGCCGACCCACTCGATCACCTCACGGCCCTCGACCACCGGGACGGCGCGCACGCGGATGTGCCGGTACGGGCCCTTGGACGTCTTCACGCGGAACACCTCGTCCAGCCGGTCCAGCTGCTCGATCACCCGGGCCCACCGCTCTCCGGCGCGCTCGCGGTCGTCGGGGTGCACGGCGTCCAGCCAGCCGTTGCCCCGGTGCTCCTCCCATGACTGCCCGGTCAGCCGCTGCCACCCCAGGCTCGGCTCGATCACCTCGCCGGCCTGGCCGGTCACCCACACTCCCTGGGATTCGAGCTGGAGCAGGCTCTGATAGCGCTGCAGGAACCTGCGCCGTCCCTCGGCGACGGAGTCCGCGGCCGACTCGACCTGGGCGGTGACGTCCACGGTGACGAGCATCAGGCCTTCCTCGTCCCCTATCGAGATCTTGGACATGCTGACCGTGGAGAAGCGCTCGCGCCCGAGCGGGTCGTAGTCGCCGAGTTCGAACGGCATCTCCCTCATGATCAATGACTCGCCGGTCTCCAGGACCTGGTCGAGCAGCACGAAGTAGCCCTCTTGGCGAAGGTCGGAGAACGCCTCCCGGACGGGCACCCCGATCCTGCGCTCACCGACGATTTTCTGGTAGGCGTCGTTCGTATAGACCAGCCGGTGATCCGGGCCGGCGGTCACCATCACGCCCACGGGCGCGGAATCGAAGACGCCGAGCGACAACGCCGCGAACTTTCGTACCTTCCCACTGCCCATATGTACCAATGTGTCCTTTTCGGAGGGTTTCGAGGGCGTGATGAAGGTAGATCCTTGGGGAAGTTCCGCGTCGCCAGGGCACCGGTCACGGCGTGTCGGTGGTGTCGAGCGGACGTGTCGCGCCGCTGTGCGAGGCCGAGTGGCATCGCCGGGCGGGTTGCCTGTGGGGTGTTGATCGGCGCATTTCCGGCGTTAGGGTCGTGGTGATCAACCCCCAGGAGGCCGGCATGACCATCACCGCGTACACCGTGACCGACCCCGTCACCGAGCACGGCGAAGGGCCCGTGTGGTGCGCGCGCTGGGGCGGGCTGCGGTTCGTGGACATGCTCGCGGGCGAGGTGCTCGCGCTCGGTCCCGGCGGCGACGTGCGCCGCCGCCGGGTCGGCCCGCTGGCCGCCGTCGTCCGGCCCCGCGTCTCGGGCGGGTACGTCGTCGCGGCCGAACGCGAGCTGCTGCTGGCCGATTCCGACGACCTCGACGCCCCGCTGCGCTCGCTCGGCGAGGCGTGGACCGACCCCGCGATCCGGATGAACGAGGGCGGTTGCGACCCCGGCGGCCGCTTCTACATCGGCAGCATGGCCTATGACGCGCGCCCCGGACGCGGCTCCTTCTCGGTGGCCGGGCCTGACGGTGCTCTGCGCGTGGTGCTGCCGGAGGTGACGATCTCCAACGGGTTCGACTTCAGCCCGGACGGGCGGCTGGCGTACTACGCCGACACCGCGACCGGGCGGGTGGACGTGCTCGACTACGACCCGGACGGCGGGCTGAGCGTGCGGCGGCCTTTCGTCACCGTCGACCCCGCGCGGGGCGCCCCCGACGGGCTCACGGTGGACGCCGAGGGCGGCGTCTGGGTGGCGCTGTGGGAGGGCGGCGCCGTCCACCGGTACGCGCCCGACGGGCGGCTCGACGCGGTCGTCACGCTGCCGGTGCGCAAGGTCACGGCGGTCGCGTTCGGCGGTGAGAGCCTCGACCGCCTGTTCATCACCACCTCGGCCCTCGACGTGGACCGCGCCGAACAACCTCTCGCCGGCGCCCTCTTCGCCGCCGACCCCGGCATCCCCGGCCGCGAGGTCCTTCCCACCACCCTCTGACCCCAGGACGTCCCTCGGGGAGGAAGAACGAGGTTCCCGAGGACGGTCATGGGGACGGGTGGGCGGCGGCGTGGCAGGCGCCGAATCCTTGGGTGCGCAGGGCGATCCGGCCGGACTTCACGCGGATCGCTACCTCGGTCATGTCGGCGGGATCCGGTACGCCGGCGGCGGCGGCCATGGCGCCGGTCTCGTCGTGGACCACGCGTAGGCGAGGCCAGGCCGGGCGGGGGAAGGCCTGGCGGAGGCAGGTGGCCAGGTCGGCGACGACCAGCCGGGCCAGCGGGAACAGCTCCTGTGGCGTGCTCGTCACCACGACGGCGGTGACCTCGGCTCCGGGGGGCGCGGCGCGTACGGCGTCCTCGGCGGCCGACAGGCGGTGCAGGCCGAGCACCGCCACCACCCCGTCGCGGGCCGGGTGCGCGGGCTCGCCGGTGACCGCGTCGACCGCCTCGGGCGGCGACCACGGCTCGTCGGTCTCGCGTACCTCGGGAAACATCGGCGGGACCGACCACCGGTCGTCCAGGTCGAGGTCGGCGAGCTGCTCGCACACCCGGATCACGCCGAACGGGTCGCCGAACCCCGGCGCCGCCGCCGCGAGCTGCCCCGCCCCCTGCAGCACGGTCAGCACCGACTCGGCGAGCCGCACCAGCCGCCCATCGGGCTCCTTCGGCGGGCGCAGCTTCTCCAGGGCGAGCCCGAGCAGCACCGCGTTGAGCCTCATGAGCTGCGCGTACGGCTTCTGCGTCAGCTCGTCGGCGAGGATCTCGGGGATGACGTCCACCCCCAGCCGGCTCGGCGCGCGCTCGTCCTCGGTGGCCAGCGGCAGCCGGGTCACCCACGCGCGCGCCACCTGGCCGAGCGCCTCCCGCACGGTCAGCGCCGGCTCGGCGGGCGGGTTGACCGGGGTGCGCTCGGCCAGGTCGGCCAGCACGGCGAAATAGAGCGCCCGCTTGCCAGGGAAGTTGGAGTAGACCGCCCCGCGCGTGAGCTCGGCGCGGTCGGCGATGGCGTCGATCTTCGCTTCGCGGAATCCGCGCAGCGCGAACTCCTCCCTGGCCGCCGCGAGCACCTTCGCGCGGTTGCGCTCCTGTGCCTCGGCCCTGCTGAGCCGGACCATCGCCCTCCTCGTTGCCGTGTGCCCCCGAACCAGGATACCGTCAACATTCAGATGATGGGATCATTCGAAATGGAGTGGTGATGGGCGACGTCCCCGAGATCGACCTGACCGACCCGGCGGTGCTGAGCGACCTGGTGGCCGCGTACGCGCACGCCCGGGAGGAGTCGCCCGTGGCGCGGCTGGTGGCACCCGGGTTCGGCCCCTTCTGGGCGGTGACGCGGCACGAGCAGGCGCGGGCGATGCTGGGCGACCCCCGCCTGGAGATCAACGAGAGCAGCTTCATGCGCCCCGACGTGCCGGAGCACTGCCTGCGCTACATGCGCACGATGTCCGAGATGAACGGCGCCGAGCACGCCCGCCTGCGCAGGCTGGTCGCACCGGCGTTCACCCCGCGCCGGGCCGCCGCGTTCGTGCCGCGGATCGAGGCGATCGTCGAACGCCTCCTCGACGAGCTGCCCGCCGGCGAGCCCGTCGACCTGCTGGCGCACTTCGCGCGCCCGCTGCCGATGGAGGTGATCTGCGAGCTCGTCGGCATCCCCGACGCCGACCGTCCCCAGTGGCGCGAGTACGGCGCCGCGGTCGCCTCCGGCCACGGCGAGAAGTTCAGCGAGGCCATCCCGGCGATCATGGAGGGCGCCCGGGCGGCGGTCGCCAAGTGCCGGGCCGAACCCGGCGACGACCTGGTCTCCGACCTGGTCCGTCTCATGGAGGAGGACGGCGACCGGCTCTCCGACGACGAGCTGGTCACCCTGGTCTGGCACCTCGTGCTGGCCGGGCAGACGCCGACGAACCTCATCGCCAACGCCGTCGTCACCCTGCTCGCCCACCCTGGCCAGCTCGCCGCCCTGCGCGCCGACCCCGAGCTCATGCCGCGCGCCGTCGAGGAGCTGCTGCGCTGGTGCGCCCCGGCGCTGCTCACCGTCCCTCGCTTCCCCCGGGAGGACGTCGAGATCGACGGCGTCCCCATCCCCAAGGGCGAGCCGGTGACGGCCTCGATCACCGCCGCCAACCGGGATCCGAGGGTGTTCGCCGACGCCGGCGCGTTCGACATCACGCGGGAGCCGGCGCCGCACCTGGGGTTCGGGCACGGGCCGCACTTCTGCGTGGGCGCCTCGCTGGCCCGCGTCCAGACCGGCGTCGCGCTGGGGGCCCTGCTGCGCCGCTTCCCCGATCTCGCGCTCGCCGGCGAGGCGCCGTACGCGCCGGACCCGGGGACGCTGCGGCTGACGTCCCTGCCCGTGACGCTGCGGCCGGCCGGTTGAGCATGGCGCGCACCGGAAAGGACGGCGACCCGCGCTGCTCGTTCTGCGACAAGGCCCAGAACGAGGTGCGCCGGCTCATCGCGGGGCCGCCGTCCGTCTACATCTGCGACGAATGCGTGGGACTGTGCGGCGAGCTCATCGCCGAGGAGGGCGCGGCGCAGGCCGGTCCGCCCGCCGGCCTGCCCCGGCCGCGTGAGATCCACGCCTTCCTCGACGAGTACGTCATCGGCCAGGACGACGCCAAACGCGCCCTGTCGGTGGCCGTCCACAACCACTACAAGCGCGTCCGCGCGACCGCCGGCGACCCGGTCGAGCTCGGCAAGTCCAACATCCTGCTCGTCGGGCCGACCGGCAGCGGCAAAACCTACCTCGTGCGGACGCTCGCCCGGTTGCTCGATGTGCCGTTCGCCGTCGCCGACGCCACCGCGCTCACCGAGGCCGGGTACGTCGGCGAGGACGTCGAGACCATGCTGCTGTCGCTCGTCCGGGCCGCCGGGCACGACCTCGCCAAGGCCGGGACCGGCATCGTCTACATCGACGAGATCGACAAGATCGCCCGAAGGGGCGGCGGCAACCCGTCCATCACCCGCGACGTCTCCGGGGAGGGCGTCCAGCAGGGCCTGCTGAAGATCCTGGAGGGCACGGTCGCGAACGTGGCGCCCCAGGGCGGCAGGAAGCACCCGCAGCAGGAGTTCCTCCAGCTCGACACGACGAACGTGCTGTTCATCGCGGGCGGCGCGTTCGCCGGGCTGGAGGAGATCATCGAACGGCGGGTCGCCCGCCGGGGCGCCGGCTTCGGCGCCGTGCCGCCGGCGCGGGACGACGACCTGCTGTCCCAGGTGATGCCGCAGGACCTGCTGGCGTACGGGCTGATCCCCGAGTTCGTCGGCCGCCTGCCGGTCGTCGCGGCGTTGCGCCCGCTGGACGTCACGGCGCTGACCCGCATCCTCACCGAGCCCCGCAACGCGCTGACCAGGCAGTACCGCAGGCTGCTGGAGCTCGACGGGGTGGAGCTGGCCTTCGAGGAGGACGCCGTGGCCGCCGTCGCCGAGCAGGCGCTGCTGCGCCGCACCGGCGCCAGGGCCGCCCGCGCGATCCTGGAGGAGGTGCTGCTCAACGTCATGTACGAGGTCCCGAGCCGCGACGACGTGGCCCGCGTCGTGATCACCCGCGACACGGTGCTGAGCAACGTCAACCCCACCCTGGTCCCGCGCGATCAGCGCGGCACCACCCGCCACGAGAGGTCGGCCTAGCGAGCGGGGGAGGGAAGGGTGGTGAGCAAGAACGTTCACGCGAGGTGTGAAACCTGGTGATGGCTGATGAACCAGTCGTCGCCGACCTGCCGCGCCATCACGCAGAGGTGGACGGGCAAGGTCGGCCGGTCGGTGAAGGCGAAGTCGACGCTCAGACAGCCGAGGACGAGGTCGTCGGCCGGCCGCCGGGTTTCCAGGATGGTGTAGGCGGCGGTCAGGCCGACCGGCTGCGTGGCGTAGTACTGGGCGACGCCGCCGGGTCCGACGCTGTACGGGTTCAGCCCTTGGAAGATCGCGTCATCGGTGAAGGACGACGCGACGCGCTCCGGGTCGTGTGCGTTGACCGCGGTCTGCCAGCCGTCCAGGACGGTGCGCAGGACGGTCTCGGTGTCAGCCATGGTGTTCTCTCCTGTCGAACGATCCGTTCCCGGCGCGACGCGCTCAGGGAGGGGGCCGTCGGGAGGCGGTGGCGCAGCGCGCCGGCGAGGCCACGACCAGGGCGGCGCCGGCGAGCGCCACCCGTGACGTGCGCCGCTGCGGACGGCGCAATGTCGCCTTCGTCACGAGGGGGTTCAGTGGCCGGCGCTCTGGCCACCATCGACGTGCAGAATCGCGCCGGTGACGAAACCGGCCGTCTCGAGGTAGACGATCGCGTCGACGATGTCGCCGATCTCGCCCATCCGGCCGACCGGGTGCAGGCCGGCGAGGAACTCGTGGGTCGCCGCGGGGTGCATCGGGGTGCGGATGACCCCAGGTGCGACCGCGTTGACCCGGATGCCGCGGGAGGCGTACTCGATGGCCAGCGATTTGGTGACCGCGTCGAGGCCGCCCTTGGTGAGCGACGCCAGTGCGGACGGCACGTTGCTGTTGGCATGGTCGACGAAGCTGGTCGTGATGTTGACCAGGTGTCCGCCGCCCTCGGTGAGCATCACGTCGATGGCCCGCTGGGAGATCTCGAAGAACCCGCGCAGGTTGATCCCCGTCACCCGGGCGTAGTCCTCGTCGGTGTACTCGGTGAACGGCTTGGCCACGAAGACGCCGGCATTGTTGATCAGCGTGTCGACGCGGCCGAACGCGCTGAGCGCCTCTCCGATGGCGCTCGCTCCGACGGTCGGGGAGGCGATGTCGCCCGCCACGGTCCGTACCATGGGGTCCCCGGAGGGCTTGATCGATCGTGAGTTCGCGACGACCGCGTAGCCGAGCTTGCGGTACGCGGTCACCAGCGCCGCGCCGATGCCCTGGGACGCGCCAGTGATCACGGCTACTTTGGGTGCGTTCATGGCTCCTCTTCCGGCTGTTCTGACCTGTCCGGCCTCGGGCTGCGGGCGGGACGGCTCCCCGGTTGTTCCTGTGCCGAAATGGTGCGTCCACCAGCCGCGGTCGCGCCACGACCGGCTTGCTCCCTGCTGGTAGGCGCAGCCTCCTACCGCACTACGATGGCTGGATGGAGCTACGCCAACTGCGATATTTCGTCGCAGTGGCCGAGGAGCTGAACTTCGGCCGCGCCGCGGCCCGGCTGCACATCGCAGGCCCGTCGCTCTCCCAGCAGATCAAGGCCTTGGAGCGGGACCTGGGCGTACGCCTGTTCGACAGGAACCGTCGCTCGGTCAGGCTGACCCCCTCGGGCCAGACGCTGCTGCCCCAGACCCGGGCACTGCTCGGCCAGGCCGACGAGCTGGTTCGCGCCGCGGGCGGCATGGCCGCCAGCCGGCCGGTCCGGCTGGGCTACGTCAACTGGTGCCCGCCCGACCTGGCCGCCCGCGTGTCCGGGGTCGCACAGCTGCACGTCGACACGTGGGTCATGCCTTCGCACGCCCAGGCCGCCCGGGTCGCCGACGGCAGCATCGACCTGGCCATCTGCTGGGTCCGGGCCGACGACCTGGCCCGTCACGACCTCCAGGCCCGGCTGATCGGCGCGGACCGGCTTTTCGCGATCTCCGCCGGCACGGAGGCGTCCGCGGTTCAGGCCAGGGACACGCTGGTGCTGGTGGACGCCGACAGCACGAGCTGGGGCTCCTGGAACCGCTATGCCGAGGAGTTCGCCCGCGACACAGGAGCCCGCATCGTGCGCATCACCGACGGAGGCGTCACCGGCCCGGCCTTCTTCGACCACGTGCGCAGGCTTCGCCGGCCCGTCGTCAACTCACCGAAAGGCCTCACCACGCCGGTGCCGCCCGACCTCGTCGCGCGGCCGGTGGCGGACCCGGCGCCGTACTGGACGTGGGCCCTTGTCTCCCGACGTACCGAGACCCGCAAAGCCGTACATGCCGCGATCGAGGCTTTGACCCGTGACGTCGGCACACTCGGCCTGGACGCCGGCACGGCCTGGCTGCCCGCCGCCGACCCGTTCCGCCCGGCTGCCCCTGGCCGCGAACCCTGAAGCACTCAGGCGCGGGATTTACGGCGCAATAGGGACTTTTGTCGCACAGGTGAGCTATGTCCCGTGTCCTGTGGGCACGAGCCGGGGGCATCGACGGTGCACACGGTCACACGGGGGGCGACGATGTCCTACGCCAGCCGATCCACCAGGGCCGGTCGCGGTTTCACCGAGCAGGACGACGGAAGTTACGTCACGTCCGCGCGAGGGCTGGCCGTGCTCCAGGAGCCGCTGCTGAACAAGGGCACCGCCTTCACCCGCCAGGAACGCGCCGACCTCGACCTCGACGGCCTCATCCCGCCCGTGGTGGAGACGCTGGACGAGCAGGCCCGCCGGGTGTACGCGCAGTACCGTGCCCAGCCCACCGACCTGCTCAAGAACGTCTTCCTGGAAGGGCTGCGCGACCGCAACGAGGTCCTCTACTACCGGCTCCTCACCGACCACCTGCGCGAGATGCTCCCCATCGTGTACGACCCCACGGTCGCCGAGGCGATCAAGGGCTACAGCCACGAGTACCGCCGACCCCGCGGCCTCTACCTGTCCGTGGACGACCCCGACGGGATCGCGAAGGCGTTCGACGACCTCGACATGGGGCCCGGCGACGTCGACCTCGTCGTGGCCTCCGACGCCGAGGAGATCCTCGGCATCGGCGACTGGGGCGTCGGCGGCGGGGCCGGCATCGCGGCCGGCAAGCTGGCCGTCTACACCGCGGCCGCCGGGATCGACCCGGCCCGCGTCGTCCCGGTCGCCCTTGACGTCGGCACCGACAACGAGGCCCTGCTCAACGATCCCGCCTACGTCGGCAACCGGCACGCCCGGGTGCGCGGCGAACGTTACGACGCCTTCATCGACGCCTACGTCACCACCGCCACCCGCATGTTCCCGGAAGCCATGCTGCACTGGGAGGACTTCGGCCCGTCCAACGCCCGCCGGATCCTGCAGCGTTACAACAGCGAGATCCCGACCTTCAACGACGACATGCAGGGCACCGGCGCCATCGTGCTGGCCGCCGTGCTCAGCGCGCTGCGAGTGTCCGCAACGGCCATGCGCGACCAGCGGATCGTCGTCTTCGGCGCGGGCACGGCCGGCTGCGGCGTCGCCGACCAGCTGCGCGACGCCATGGTCCGCGACGGCCTCGACCGTGACACCGCCACCCGCCGTATCTGGGCCATCGACAAACAGGGCCTGCTCACCGGCGACATGAGGGACCTGCGCGAGTTCCAGCGGCCCTATGCCCGCCCGGCCGCCGACGTGGACGGCTGGAGCGGGGACGGGCACGGCATCGGGCTCAGGGAGGTCGTCGAGCGGATCAGACCCACCATGCTGCTGGGCACGTCCACCGTGCACGGCGCCTTCACCGAGGACGTCGTCCGCGCGATGGCCGCAGGCGTGGACCGGCCGATCATCTTCCCGATCTCCAACCCGACCGAGCGGATCGAGGCGCGGCCGTCCGACCTCCTCCGCTGGACGGAGGGCCGCGCCCTGGTCGCCACAGGCGTCCCGATCGGGCCGATCACGTACAACGGGGTCACCTACGCCATCGGGCAGGCCAACAACGCGATGCTCTATCCGGGCCTCGGGCTCGGCGTGGTGGTGGCGAAAGCGCGCCGGGTGAGCGACGGCATGCTCCAGGCCGCCGCCGAGGCCGTCGCCGGGCTCGTGGACCCTTCACAGCCGGGCGCGTCGCTGCTGCCTCAGGTCGACAACCTCAGGGAGGTGTCGGCCACCGTCGCCGTGGCCGTCGCGGGGCGGGCCGCCGCTGAGGGCCTCGCCCGCACCGAGATCCACGACGTCGTGGAGCAGGTCCGCTTGGCCATGTGGCAACCCGCTTACCACCCCGTCAACGCCATCGAGCAGGGATGACCGAGACCGGACGCCCGCCCGCCGACCAGGGCGGTCCACCTTCATGATCGGGATCCACCGCAGCGACGGCAAGTCGCTCAGTCGCGCACAGTCCGCCGAGATGGTGGCCGGCATCCGGAGCCGGACAGCCGGCGGCACGGTGACCGTACTCGACGAGCTTCGGGACGGCTCCACCTATGCCGAGCGGCACGTCTTCGAGATCACCATGCTGGACGGTTCCACGCTGAAGCGGGAGATCTCCATCTTCGGGTCCTTCGCCGACGACGGCCGCTTCCAGGAACTCAGTGAGACGGGGTTCACCGTCAGCCCGGACGAGACCCGCTGACCGGCCCACAGGAAGGTGGACGAGAACATGCCCCGTCTCGCGGATCCCGATCCGAAGACCGTCCCGGACGACGTGCGCGAATTCCTCGCACAGTTGCCGCCGGACCCGTTGGTGCGGATGCTGACCCACTCGGTCGGCACCGTGAAGCCGTTCATCCAGCTCGCGAGGGCCCAGTTCAGCTCGCTGGAGCCGGCGGCCCGCTCACGGGAGCTGGTGATCTTGACCGTGGCCGAGTACGCCGAATGCGCGTTCGTCGCAGCCCAGCACGGTCCGATGTCGGACTCGGCCGGCCGACACCGCACGTCGGCACGGCGGAGATGCTGCGGCACACTGAGCTCATGGCTTCCTCCGACCTCATCCAGGCGCCGATCGGATCGGACCGGTCCCATCGGCGTCAGGACGCGCGCCGCAACCACGAGAAAGTGATCGCGGCTGCCAGGGAACGCTTCGCCCAGTACGGCCTTCAGGTGACGGTGCCCCAAGTGGCGGAACGGGCGGGGGTCGGGCGGGCGACCGTGTATCGGAGCTACCCCACCAAGGACGACCTGATCGTCGCCGTCACACAAGAGCAGTTCCAGCGGCTGGAGGAGCGCACGCTCGTCGCGCTGCGCGCCGATGACGCCTACCAGGCGCTGCGCGAATACATCCCGGGCATGCTCGAACACCTCATCCAGAACCGAGGGCTGGCTGCCGCGTTCTTCGAGGGCAAATTCGTTCCCGCCGGCCGCCTGCTGAGTCTGATCGGTCAGCTTGTCGAAGCCGCCAAACCGTCCGGCCAGGTGCGCCAGGACGCCGATGAGCTCGATCTGCGCGTCGTCCTCTGCGGGGTGATCAGGCAGCTGATCGTGCTGGACGAGTGGGACCCCGCACTGTCGCGCCGCCATGGGGATATGGTTCTGGGCGCATTCCGGCCCTGAACAGACGAAAGGCCCCCATGTCGGTTTTTTCATCATCTAGTGCCACAATCGTCGCCCGGCTGCGCGCCGCCGGGTGTGTCTTCGCCGAGGACGAGGCCGCCCTGCTCATCGGCGCCGCCGACACGCCCGGCGGGCTGGACGCCATGGTCGAGCGGCGCGTCGCCGGAGAACCTCTGGAGCACGTGCTGGGCTGGGCGGAGTTCTGCGGGCTGCGGGTGGTCGTCGAGCCCGGGGTGTTCGTGCCCCGGCCGCGTACCGCGTTCCTCATCGAGCAGGCCGTCATGCTGGCGCGGGACGTCGCGGGGACGCCCGTCGTGCTCGACCTGTGCTGCGGCACGGGCGCGATGGCGGCGGCGGTCGCGGCGGGGCTGGAGCGGGTCGAGGTCCACGCCGCCGACCTCGACCCCGCCGCCGTGCGCTGCGCCCGCCGCAACCTGCCCGCCGCCTGCGTCCACCAGGGCGACCTGTACGAGCCGCTGCCCGCCGCGCTGCGGGGCCGGGTGGACGTCCTGATCGCCAGTCCGCCGTACGTGCCGTCGGAGTCGGTCGGGCTGCTGCCCCCTGAGGCCCGGCTGCACGAGCCGCTGACGGCGCTCGACGGCGGCGGCGACGGCCTCGACGTCGTGCGAGGGGTGATCGCCGGCGCGCCCGCCTGGCTCGCCCCCGGTGGCCACCTGCTGGTGGAGACCGGCGAACGCCAGGCGGAGGCCACCGCCGAGGCCATGACGAGCGCCGGGCTGTCCGCACGGGCGGCCTACTCCGACGAGCTGGACGCCACGGCCGTCATCGGAACCCGCGTTCCTTAGCGCTGTTCAGACGCCGGCGATGACGCCGAAGGGGCCGGCCTGCGACACGGTAGTGCGCGCGGCGCTGGACCTGCTCGACGAGATGGCCAGGGACCTGCTCGCCGACGACCAAGAGCAGCAGGCGGGGGGCGGAGGCAGCCGACGCGCGCCGCATCCCCGCGACCGGCCGCCCGATCCTCACCCCGGCCTGACCGCGTAGGAGATCGCCATGCGGGGAGCCATCGACCGGCTCGGCATCGAACCGGGACCGCGCCGACGACGACCTCGTCTCCGACGCGGTGCTCATCGCCAAGGTGCGCAAGCCCGACGGCGGCGGGTCCGTGATCATGCGCGTGTCGACGACGGGGTCACACAGTGGGCGCTCGTCGCGCTCGCCGACGATACCTGTGACGCACAGCGTCGTGGGGCCAGGAGAAGGAACTACGGCCGCCGGCTTCAGGCCGGGGAGGCGTTCCATCCGCCACGAAGCACGCCGCGCCTCCGTCACGGCAAGCCGGCGGCCTGGCGGGGTCGTGCTCCCGCCAGGCCGCCGGCAGTGCTCAGGGTGTCTTACCAGCCCCGGTGGTGGCCCCAATCGTGCCGGGAGCCGTAGTGGTTGTGGCGGGAGCCGTAGTGGCCCCAGGAGGGATGGACGTGGTGGTGCCCGGAGTGGCCCCAGTTGGGATGGATGTGGTGGTGCCCGGAGTGGCCCCAATGACGGCCGTCGCGGGGGTCGTGGTTCGCCGTCGCCGACGCGGCGGGCGCGAGAGCGAAGAGCAGCGCCGTGGTGGCGAGCAGGCCGCCGGCGAGACTCGCAGGGTTGATGCGCACGGTATCTCCTGTCAGGCAGTTGATGGCTACTACATGTAGCTATCTGACTACCTGCCGTGTTCTCGTGCCGCGGAAACCTGTCCTGCGTGTGCGCTTCGGATGGACGGATCAGAGCTGCCTCCGGGCATCGACATGCTGGAAGGCGATGAACGACGCCGGGCCCTACGTCCCGGCGCTGCTTGTTCGGGATGAAACGCGCCACGCGCTGAAGCTCCGCCTGGCAGAAGCGATCAGATCGGCGCAGCGCTCGACATCACGCCGCGTGGCCCGTCAGGGGATAACCCCCGGCCCGGGTTCGCCTTGGGCGACCTGCAGCAGCTCGGCCAGGTCGGCAGGCATGGGCATGGGCTGGGTCAGACCGACGCGGGCGCGGCCTGTGTTGCCTTCCGGGTATCGGCCCAAGGCGCTGCCGGGCGCGGCCACAATGATCCGGATGACCTGACCGAATGCTTCGCGCCGGTCGCGCTGGGCGACGGCCAAGGTGAACATGGCCAGGTGGTTGCGGGTGTGTGGCCAGGGCCATGGCTGGGAGAGGATGTGGGCGCGCTCCAGGTGCTGCCAGCGGATGCCGGGGTCGGCGCCGGTGCGGGCGGCGCGCATCTCGGTACGGTAGGCGGCCCGCACGGCGGGCGGCATGCGGCGATGGCTCATCGGCAGGACAGGCGTCTTCTCATGGTGGGGTCGGCGGCCCGAGTCGAGGCCTTGACGTGGGCTGTCATCGCTTGGGGGTGGAAGGCTGCCAGGGGCGCAGCCGGGGCAGCCAGCGGGGCACGGCGGCGCGGTAGCGGGCGTAGTCGGCGCCGAAACGGTGCTCCAGTCGGGGTTCCTCCACGCGCGGGATGGCGATCGCCAGGGCAGCCCAGAACACGGCGAACCAGGCCAGCAGGGCCGGCGAGCGCAGCATGGCGGCCTCGCCGAGCAGGATGGCCAGCACGCCGCTGAACATCGGATTGCGCACGTACCGATAGGGGCCGTGCACCACGAGGTGCCGGGTCGGATCCGTCGGCGAGAGGGTGCCGTGGCCGGTTCGGTCGAACAGCGCGATGGTCCAGGCCAGCAGGGCCACGCCCGTCATGATCAGGGCCGCTCCCGCGGCCATCGCCAGTACGTGCCACAGGTCGGCCGGGGCGAGCGGGCCCGTCCCCGTCCAGGCCAGCAGAATGGCCGGGACGGCGATCGCCACGATTCCCGGCCCGAGCAGGACCGACCGTAGGTGCCGCAGGAGGCCCGGTGTCGATGCGGTCATGATGGCCGGCTCATCCTCTCCCGCATGCCGTTGAGGCGCGGAGGTCACGATCCATGATCGTCGTCCTCGACAGGCTCGCCGCCGGGAGGCCATGGCCTGTTCGCTGGTCACCGGTCGGCGCGCCGAGGTGGGCCAGGTCGTGGTCGAGTCCGGCCGCTGGATCGATGTGGCCGGCGGTCGCGCCAGAGTGGTACAGCGTCGCAGCCGGGGAGATGTCGGCGCCGGCACATCGGCCGCTGTCAGAATCAATCGCCATATGGCGATTATAGCTCGAATTGGTCATCAATCGGCAAGGGGATGGACCGCTGGTCCTGGATGCGGGCCACGCGCCCGGCAGCGGGGTGTGACACCGCCACCGCGACCCGCCGGGCACGTGGGAGGAGCGCGCCGCCAAGGCCGACGACGAACCCGTCACCGCCGTGTCGGCCGCCGCCCCCCGACGGCGCCCCGCACCTGCAGACCGTGGCGCCGGGTTCGGGCCTGGGGGACGGGTCCCTGCACGTGTTCACCCTGGCGGAAATTGAGTTTCGCCCTTTTTGCTGTACGGCATGCCGTTGTTCGTTCGTGGACTTCACCGGTGATCCGCGCTTTCATGTGCTCCGTCAATTTCCCCAGACGGAGGCACGAATGGCTCGTAAGCGCAGAATCATGGAAATCGCCGTAGCGTGCGCGGTGGTGGTATCCCTGGCCCCGCCCGCGGTCGCGGAGCCGCGGCGCGAGCCGCTGCGGATCACCCGGTTCCTCGGCGAGCAGCGCATCCCCCACATGACGCGCTTCGCGGGCACCGTCGTCGGCGGGCTGTCCGGGATCGACCGCAACCCCGCCACCGGCGCCTGGTACTTCGTCTCCGACGACCGCTGGCGCTACAACCCCGCCCGCTTCTACACCGGCCGCCTCGACTTCGACCGCGCCACCGGCGACTTCACCGGCGTGCGCATCACCGGCGTGACCACGCTGACCCGCGAGGACGGCACGCCGTACCCCGCCTACGGGCAGCCCGACTCGGCCGACCCCGAGTCGATCAGGTTCGACTCGTGGAGCGGGCGGCTGCTCTGGGGCGACGAGGGCGACCGGCCGAACACCTCGAATCCGAACATTCCCATTTCCCAGGCGGCCGTTCGCGGAACGGACCTCCAAGGACGCTATATCCGCGAATTCCCGACGCCGACGAATTTGCGGCTGACGAATACGGAAAACGGCCCGCGGCGTAATTTCGGATTCGAGGGTCTCGCCGTCACGGCGCGGTCCATCACCGCTGTGACCGAGGGCCCGCGTTACGAGGACGGCCCGGTGCCGACCGCCGAGCGCGGCGCGGTCGCGCGGCTGACCGTCTGGAAGCGCGAGGGTCAGGTACGCGCCCAGTACGCCTACCCGCTCGACCCGCTGCCCGCCGCGCCCAACCCGCCCACGGGCCAGAGCGACAGCGGGGTGTCGGAGATCCTGGCCGTCGACGAGCGCCGCTACCTGGCGCTGGAACGTTCCTGGATCGAGGGCGTGGGCTACCGCGTCAAGCTGTACGAGATCGACCTGCGCGGCGCCACCGACGTCCTCGGCCGCCAGTATCTCGGCGGGGAGCCGTACCGTCCGGTCACCAAGCGCCTGGTGCGCGACCTCGGCGACTTCCGGCCGCCGGTGCAGAACCTGGAGAGCATGGCGTGGGGGCCGCGCCTGGCCACGGGGGAGTGCACGCTGGTGATCGGGTCCGACGACAACTTCGACGCCCGGGAGGCGACCCAGTTCATGGCCTTCGGCGTACGCGGCTGCCCCTGAGCCTCACACGCCGTGGATGCGGCGGCCGGTGATCTGATGAGGGGAGATGCGGATGTAGAGCCGCCGTTCACCGCCGGCCCACGGCGTCACCCCCGCCCCGGCCACCTCGTCCACCTCCTCCGGCGGCACGTGGTGCGCCGGGCCCTGCACCAGCACGCTCCACCCCTCACGGTTCGCCTCGTCGATCCTGTCGACCTCGAACCCGATCTTGATCTCGACGCCCTCCACCCCGCTGCGCAGTTCCTTGTCCATGGGGCCGCCGGCGGCGGTGCGGAAGACGATGTCGCCGTGGTGCATCTTGTAGTTGACCGGAAGCACGGTCAGCCCGTGCAGGCCGTTGAACGCCACCCGCCCGATGCCGCCCGGCTCGATCAGCCGCAGGGCCTCGGTCTCGTCCAGGCGCTCCAGCGTCGGATGCGCCATGGCCGGGCCCTGGCCCGGCGGCCGGTCGTGACCGCCGCCCAGCAGCTCCGCCGCCGTGGTGTCCAGCGCGTTGGCCAGCCGGTAGAGGGTGCCGGTGTCGGGGGTGTCGGCGTTCTCCTCCAGGTACTTCAGATAGCCCGGCGACATCTGCGCCTTCTCGGCGACCTGCTCGCGGGTCGCGCCGAGCCGCTCGCGGTGGTGGATGATGCGCCGTCCGAGATCGCCGGTGCCTGGCATGATCGGTTCTCCTCGTGTGTAGGAACGTCGCGGGACGCCGTTCACGCGAGCCACACGGTGGTCGGCGTCGATGAACACCCGGCGCCCCCGGTAGTGGATCGGCACGGTCACCAGGCCGAGCCGGTGGGGCACCGCCGGATCCAGCCGCAGTCCGTCCCGCCGCAGCTCCAGCCCGAGGTAGCAGCGCTGCAGCAGGTCGAGCGTGCCGCCCATGGCGCCCAGGTGGATGCCCTCGGCGGTGGTGCCGCCCTGCACGTCCTTGACGTCGCTGGCGAGGGCCTCGGTGAAGAACATCCACGACTGCGGGCGGTTGGAGCGCGACAGCACCCACGCGTGCACGACGGCGCTCAGCGTGGAGCCGTGGCTGGTGCGCTCCAGGTAGTACGCGATCGTGCGCGGGATCAGGTCCGGGTCGACCGGGTAACCGAGCCGCTCCATGATCTCGCTCAGCTCGCCCGAGGACAACAGGTAGAAGATCATGAGCGTGTCGGCCTGCTTCGACGCCTTGTAGCGGTTGACGTCGTCGCCGTCGGCCTCCAGCGCCCGGTCCAGGCGGCGCACGCCGCGGTAGCGGTCCCAGTCGAGCTCCAGCAGGTCGCCGTACCCGGTGAACTGGCTGATGACGCCGTCGTGGAAGTCGACCCGCATGCGGCGGCTGATGTCGTCCCAGCGGGCCAGCTCGTCCGCCGAGGGTGCGAGATGCGGGACGAGCTGGGCGGTGTCGCGGGCACGCAGCATCAGCCACGCCGTCATGACGTTGGTGTAGGCGTTGTTGGCCAGGCCGGGGACAGCGGCGTCAGGGTAGGCGTCGTGGTACTCGTCCGGGCCCATCACCCCGCGGATCTCGTAGCGGCCGTCGGTGCGCACGGTGAGCGAGGCGAAGAACCGCGCGATGTCCAGCAGCAGCTCGCCGCACCACGTCGGCATGGAGCCGGTGGCCAGGTAGTGGTGCCAGACGTTGTAGGCGATGGCCAGGCCGACGTGCCGCTGCAGGCGGGAGTTGTCCGGCAGCCAGTTCCCCGACGCCGGGTTGAGATGCACGGTCTGGGTCTCCTCGCGGCCGTCGCTGCCGCTCTGCCACGGGAACATCGCGCCCTCGTACCCCGCCTCCCTGGCGGCGTCCCTGGCCTCGGGCAGGCGCCGCCAGCGGTAGCGCAGCAGGCCGCGAGCGATCTCCGGGAAGCGCAGGTCGAGCCAGGGCAGCACGAACAGCTCGTCCCAGAACACGTGCCCCCGGTACGCCTCCCCGTGCAGGCCGCGGGACGGCACCCCGGCGTCCAGGTCGGCGGTGTGCGGCGACAGCGTCTGCAGCAGGTGGAAGATGTGCAGGTGGACGTTCTGCGACAGCTCGGGGCCGTCCACGTCGAGGCAGGCGTGCCGCCACAGCCGCTCCCACGCGACCTCGTGGCGGGCCAGCAGCTCGCCGAAGCCCGGTGCCCGGCGTACGTGCCGCAGCGCCGACGAGCGCGGGTCGTGGCTGGCCGGGTCGCGCGACGACGTCAGCGACACGATCTTCGTCAGCACGGCCGGCTCGCCCCGGGCGAGGTCCAGCACGTGCTCGGAGCTGACGTGCCCGAGGCCGAGCGACGGGCGGGCGGCGGGCGCGTCCCCGTCGATCCGGGCGGCCAGCGCCACGGTCACGTGCGAGGCGCGCGTGGACGCGGTCAGCCAGGCCAGGTCGCCCTCGGAGCCGGTCGCGTGCCCGGTGAGGTGGTCGCCGCGCAGCGCGCGGTAACGGGCCACGGCGCAGTTGTGCACCCGTCCCTCCAGCCCGGTGCTCACGCGCAGCGGGCCCGACCAGTTCTCGGCGGTGAACGTCGTCTCCATGGCGGCCAGGTACGGGTCGGCCATCGACACCAGGCGGCGCTGGCGCACACGGGTGATCCGGCCCTCTCCGTCGCGCCAGCGCAGGTCGCGCAGCAGCAGGCCGCGCCGCATGTCCAGCTCGTACCGGTAGAGCGGCAGGTCGGCCGTGTCCGGGCGGAACCAGCCGGACCCCGGCGTCGCGAACGTCAGCGGCAGCCAGTCGGGCAGGTTGACGATGTCCTCGTTCGTCACGCTACGCCCGGCCACCACCGAGTCCAGGCGGTCGTAGCAGCCGGCCAGGTACGTGCCGGCGGTCCGCGGGCCGCCGTCGGGGGTGGCGCCACGGGTGGCGAAGCGGCCGTTGCCCAGCGTGCACAGCGCCTCGCGCAGGCCCTCGCCCTCCGGGCGGAAGCCGTCGTACGTCAGGGTCCAGGAGTTCATCGCCGCCCCACGGGCACCCGTCCGGTCACGTCGGCGTCGGCCAGGTCCGCCACGACGACGTCCGCCCCGGTGGCCAGCATGGCGGCGGCCTGCGTGTCGCTGCGGTCCACCGCCACCACCAGGCCGAAGCCGCCCCTGCGGCCGGCCTCGACGCCGGGAAGCGCGTCCTCCACGATCGCGACCGCCGAGGCGGGCAGCTCCAGGCGGCGCGCGGCCTCCAGGAACAGCGACGGGTCCGGCTTGCCCGGCAGGCCCAGCTCCGCCATGTCGTTGCCGTCCACCAGCACGTCGAACAGGTGCAGCAGCCCCGCCGACGCGACGATCGCCCGGCAGTGCCGGCTCGCCGACACCACCCCGGTGCGGCAGCCGCGCCGCCGCAGCTCGTGCAGCAGCGCCACGGTGGACGTGAACGGCGCCGCGCCGCGCCGGTCGATCTCCTGGCGGAACAGCGCGTCCTTCGCCAGGCCGAGCCCGTGCACGGTAGGGGCGCCCGGCTCGTCGTCCGGGCCTCCCTCGGGCAGCGAGATGCCGCGCGAGGCGAGGAACGTCCGTACGCCGTCCAGGCGCGGGCGGCCGTCGACGTGGGCCAGGTAGTCGGAGGGCAGGTCGAACGGGGCCGACCTGCCGCGCAGGAAGGCGTCGAACACGTGTTTCCAGGCTGCGGCGTGGACGCGGGCGGTATCCGTGACCACTCCGTCGGTGTCGAACACGACGGCGCGCAGGTTGGTCAGGTCAAAAGTGGCCATATCGGACGCATACCCGCCAACACGCTCGCCAGCCATGCGATCGCCCCCCAATGACCTGCACGGACGTGCGCCGGGCCGGACCGGGGTACGTCTTCCGCGTCAGGCCGCCGCGTGTTCGCCAGGAGGGTGCCGGTATGAGGTCGTTCACAGGCGGATCCCAACCGCCTCCCGCGAGACGGGGCATCAGGGCGGCCGTGTCCAGGCCGGGGGCGTTCAGGATCGGTGTGGCGAGGCTGGCGGTGGCCGGGCTGGGGGTGCTCGGTCCGGTGCTGGCCGGTTGCGGTGGCGCGGGGGAGTCCCGGGCGACGGCGACCGCCTCGTCCGCGC
>NZ_SMKQ01000167.1 GCF_004348995.1 Nonomuraea terrae | reverse complement strand
CAGCAGCCCCAGGAACACGAACATCTCCACCACGGCCATGGGTCCGAGCTCGGCCACCACGACGGCCCACGGGTACATGAAGATCATCTCCATGTCGAAGGCCAGAAAGACCAGCGTCACGGTGTACCACCGCACGTGGAACCGGGACAGGGCGTGCTCACGGGGCCGCGCCCCCGACAGGAACGGCCCGGTCTCCGCGACGCTCCGGGGCGCGAGATGAGCCGCCACCGCGTACACCCCCGCGATCCCCACCGCGAGCAGCGCCACCAGCCCCAGCACCGCGCCCATGCCGCTCACCACCTTCTCACCGGGCGACTCGGGACGGAGGGCGTCGCGCGGCGCCTACCCGGAGATCGCGACGCCGTCCGCCGGCTCGCGGCGCCGTGAGAGGAGCGGCAGGCGCAGCGCGGCCACCGCGAGCGCCGCGCCACCGGCGGCGGCGAACAGCAGCGTGTACGCGGGCACCCCGCCGGCTCCGTCCGCACCCGCCGCCGAGCCCCCGGCATCGACCGGCCGCGCCGACGGGAGAGCACCGGCCTCGGAAGGAGTCGCCGGAGCCCCGGCAGCCTCGGCACCCTCGGACGACGGTGCGGCGGCCGGATCCGCCACCGGTACGGCGGGCGGGCGGATGGCTCCCCACGAGTCAGACCCGCCGATGTCACGGACGAGCTCCGGTGGGACCGGATCGATCGTCAGAGAGCCGGGGACGGTGAGCGTGCCGACCTCGTACGGCTCGAACAGGCCCTGCTCGGCGACCACCCGCCACACGCCCTGCGGCAGCACCACGGACGTGGCGTAGTGCCCCGCCTCGGGCAGGACCGTGCCGGCGAAACGCCTGCTCGTGCCGTCCTCCCGGACGAACCGCAGCGCGATGGGCCCCAGCTCGCCCTTCGGCGGGTGGGTGCCGTGCTGCAGCACCCAGAATCCCAGCGCGTACGACGTGCCGCTGTCGAACCGGGACGGCGGCGGGTCCAGGTACGTCACCGCCCACCCGCCCGACGCCGCCGCGGAGCCCGGACCGGCGAACACCCCTGACACCATCCCCGCCAACATGGCCAGCGCGACCACGATCGCCCTCATGGGACCACCTCCGGTGGTGATACACCGCAAGCCCTCCCGAGGTTCCGTTCAGCCGGACGAAATTAACCCGATATATCCAGACAAAAACCGTCACACCGGATAACGCGACAAAGAAAAGCGGGAGAGCGGAAAACACCCTCCCGCCTTTCTGCCGCCCTGGCCGGCCCCGGCCACTGGCCGTCCGAGGCGGACCGCCCTGGAAAGAGCAATCAGGACTGCTGGTTGGTCATGAGCTCCGAGATCTTCCACTCTCCGCCGTCCTGAGTGAGCACGAACAGCTCCCGGTGGGTCTCGTTGTCCTGCTTGCTCGTCGCGCGGACGACGCCGTTCTCGTTGCCGGCGGTACGCGCCTCGTCGATGGTGTGCGTGGCTTCCTTCTGGCCCTCCGCCTGCTGCTGGTACAGCCTGCGGATGGCCTGGGTGCCCTCGGCCGTCGGCTCGCCGTCCCAGGCGACGACCGCGTCGTCGGCGAAGGAGTCGACGACCTGGTCGACGTTGCCCGACTTCAGGGCGCTGAAGTAGTTCTGGACGGCCGTACGGGGATCCGTAGCCGGAGCCTGGTCCGTCGGCGACATGTCCGGCGACATGCCGGGCGATTCCATCTCGGTGGGCGGGACGGGGCTCGCCACCCCTTGCATGGCCTGCGTGGTACCCGCGGAGCAACCCGCGACGAGGAGGGCGGGGACTATCGCGGCCAGCAGGAGTGCCCTGCGTTGAGAGTTCTTGCTCATGGCCGCTTGATGCCCGCACTAGTCCGCGCCGAATGCCCGGTTTAGGCACTTCGCACAACGCCTTTACTCGCCAGTACTCACCATCACGGCTTACTGAAATTGGCGAGACCGTTCAGAGCTTCGATCGTTGCGCAATCGAGACCGGCGATCATGGTCGCGGGGATACCGTCCATCCAGTGCCGCGAATCGAGCCGAACACCGAACCACTCCCCAACCGCGAAGACGCCGCACGCTGCGAAAGCGTGGACTCCGGACGGCGTTGCGTGCTTCCCGCGGCCCATCGCAGCCCACACGTCTATCCCCCGCTGGAGATGGACCCGGTGTAGGGACGCGCACCGAGCCTAACCTGCCGCCACCGCCGTACGCAGCACTTCAGGGAAAACCGCCACTCCCCGCACGCTCACCTCCACGTTCCCGTCCGTCACCCGCGTGGCGTAGACGGGCACCGACGCACCCTCCTCGTCCAGGCACCGCCCGGTGACCAGGGAGAACACCTGTTTGTGCAGCGGCGAGGCGACCGTCGGCTCGCCCTTCCTGGTGCCGACGATGCCGCGCGAGAGCACGTACGCGCCGCTGAACGGGTCGAGGTTGTCCAGCGCGTGCAGGTCGCCGTCGTAGGTGCGGAAGACGGCGACCTGCACGCCGTCCACGAGGGCGCAGACCCCCCGCTCGGGCAGCAGCGCGTCGTAGGCGCAGATCCGGGTCCAGCTCATCGGGCCATCACCGGCTTGATCTGGCCGCGCTCGCTGGCGAAGACGATCGACGGGTCCGGCACGCCGGGGGCGTTGACGAAGCTGACGAACCTGCCCAGCTTCTCGGGGTCGTCCAGCGTGGCCCGCCACTCGTCGGCGTACGTGGCGACGTGCTGCCCCATCTGCGCGTCGAGGTCGGCGCAGATGCCGAGCGAGTCCTCCATGATGACCTCCCGCAGGTAGTCGAGGCCGCCGTCCAGCGACTCCAGCCACGCGGCGGTGCGCTGCAGCCGGTCGGCGGTGCGGACGTAGAACATCAGGAACCGGTCGATGGTCCGGATCAGCTCCTCGGTGCTCAGGTCCTTGGCCAGCAGGTCGGCGTGGCGGGGCTTGAAGCCGCCGTTGCCGCCGACGTACAGGTTCCAGCCCTGCTCGGTGGCGATGATGCCGAAGTCCTTCGAGCGGGCCTCGGCGCACTCGCGGGCGCAGCCGGAGACGGCCGACTTGAGCTTGTGCGGCGAGCGCAGCCCTCGGTAGCGCAGCTCCAGGGCGATGGCCAGGCCCACCGAGTCCTGCACGCCGTAGCGGCACCAGGTGGAGCCGACGCACGACTTCACCGTGCGCAGCGCCTTGCCGTACGCGTGCCCCGACTCGAACCCGGCCTCGACCAGCCGCCGCCAGATCTCCGGCAGCTGCTCGATCCGGGCGCCGAACAGGTCGATGCGCTGCCCGCCGGTGATCTTCGTGTAGAGGCCGAAGTCGCGGGCGACCTCGCCGATCACGATGAGCTTCTCGGGCGTGATCTCGCCGCCTGGGATGCGTGGCACGACCGAGTACGTGCCGTTCTTCTGGATGTTGGCCAGGAAGGCGTCGTTGGTGTCCTGAAGGGCGGCGCGCTCTCCTTCGAGCACGTGCCCGTTGTGCAGCGAGGCCAGGATCGAGGCGACGGCCGGCTTGCAGATGTCGCAGCCGCGCCCGTGCCCGTGCCCGGCGATGAGCTCGGAGAACGTCGTGATGCCGCGCACCCGTACGATGTCGAACAGCTCGGCCCGCGAGTACGCGAAGTGCTCGCACAACGCCTTGCTGACCTCGACGCCCGACTTCTCCAGCAGCTGCTTGAGCATCGGCACGCAGCTGCCGCAGGTCGTGCCGGCGCGGGTGCAGCCCTTGACGCCGGGCACGTCGGTGACGCCCTGGTCGGCGATGGCGGTGCGGATGTCGCCGGCGCACACGTTGTTGCAGGAGCAGACCTGCGCCTCGTCGGGCAGGTCGAGGGCGGCGCCCGCCCCGCTGAACAGCAGGTCCGACGGCGCGGCGGGCAGCTCCTTGCCCACGAACGGACGCAGTGCCGCGTACGGCGAGGCGTCGCCCACGCAGATGCCGCCGAGCAGCGTGCGCGCGTCGTCGCTGATGAACAACTTCTTGTAGACCCCGCCCACCGGGTCCATGTAGGTGACGTCGAGCGCCCCGTCCATCGCCCCGAACTGCGCCACCTCGACGCCGAGCAGCTTGAGCTTCGTGGACATGTCGGCGCCCTCGAAGGCCGCCGTGCCGCCCATGACCCGGTCGGCGGCGACCTCGGCCATCGTGTTGCACGGCCCGACGAGCCCGTAGACCATGCCACCGGCCAGCGCGCACTCGCCGACGGCGTAGACGGACGGGTCGGAGGTGCGCATCGCGGAGTCGACCACGATCCCGCCCCGCTCGCCCACGTCGAGCCCGCACGCCCTGGCCAGCTCGTCGCGCGGCCTGATGCCCGCGGAGAAGACCACGACCTGCGCCTCCAGCAGCGTGCCGTCCGGCTTGCGCAGCCCGGCGACCCGGCCGTCCGGGCCGGTGACGACCTCCTGGACGCCGGAGCCGGCGTGCACGCCCAGCCCGAGGGACTCGATGTGCCCCTTGAGCACCGAGCCGCCGCCCTCGTCGACCTGGCGGGGCATCAGCCAGGGGCTCATCTCGACGATGTGCGCCTTGAGCCCGAGCGCCCGCAGCGCGTCGGCGGCCTCCAGTCCGAGCAGCCCGCCGCCGACCACGACGCCCTCCACGGCGTCCTTCGCGGCCACCCTGATCGCGTCGAGGTCCTCGATGGTGCGGTAGACGAAGGCGTGCTCGGCCCCCGGCACCGGCGGCACGAACGGCGCCGACCCGGTGGCCAGCACGAGCACGTCGTACGGCTCGGCCCCGCCGTCGGCGGTGACCACCCGCTTGGCCGCCCGGTCGACGGCGGTGACCCGGGTGGCCAGCCGCGTCACGATCCCGTCGGGCACCGCGTACGTGAGCTCGTCGGCGCTCGTGCCCGACAGGTAGGACGTCAGGTGCACCCGGTCGTACGCCGGGCGCGGCTCCTCCCCGATCACGGTGACCCGCCCGTCGAACCCCTTGCCGGCGAGCGTCTCGACGAACCGCTGAGCCGCCGGCCCGTACCCCACGACGACGATGTTCATACCGAAGCCCCTTCCTGGATTCCCTCCTGGGAGCACAGCCACCCGACGATCCCCTCCACGGCGTCGCGGCAGGTGCCGCAGCCGGTCGTGGCCCTGGTGGCGGCGGCCACCCCGGCCACGTCGCGCGCGCCGGCCTCCCAGCACGCCCTGATCTGGCCCTTCGTCACGTTGTTGCAGTGGCAGACCTTGGCCGCGTCGGGCATCAGCGTCGGGCTGTCGGTGACGGGCGCCGACGCCAGCCCGGGGAACAGCAGCCCGGCGCGGTCGCCCGGCACCGGCCCGCCGCGGTCGAAGAGCTGGGTGAGCGTGCCGACGGCGTCGCTCTCGCCCAGCAGGATCGCGCCGACCAGACGGCCGTCACGGATGACGAGCTTCCTGTAGGTGCCGCGGGCCCGGTGGCTGAAGCGCACCACCTCGGCGTGCTCCTCGCCGAGCTGGGTCTCGCCCATCGCCGCCAGCTCGACGCTCTTGGCCTTCAGGCGGGTGACCAGGCGGGAGCCGCGGTAGAGGGCCTTGCCGCCGGTGATGACGTCGGCGGCCACGGCGGCCTGCTCCCAGGCGGGCGCGACCAGGCCGTAGACGGTGCCGTCGTGCTCGGCGCACTCGCCGATCGCGAAGATCGACGGGTCGTCGGTACGCAGCTCGTCGTCCACGACGACGCCGCGGCGCACCTCCAGCCCGGCCTCGGCGGCCAGGTTCGTGACGGGTCGCACGCCGCAGGCCAGCACGACCAGGTCGGCCTCGACCAGCTCGCCGGAGTCGAGCCGGACACCGTCCTCGTCCACGCCGGCGGCGATGACGCCGGTTCGCGTCCGGATGCCGAGCCCGGCCAGCGTCTCACCGAGCACCTCGCCCGCCTCGACGTCGAGCTGGCGTTCCATGAGGTGTCCCGCCAGGTGCAGCAGCGTGACAGGCAGGCCGCGCCCGGCCAGGCCGCGGGCCGCTTCGACGCCGAGCAGCCCGCCGCCGACGACCACGGCCCGGCCGGTCTTCTCGGCGGCCTGCAGGATGCGTTCGCAGTCGTCGAGCGTTCGGAACGGGATGGCCCGCTCCACGCCCGGGATCGGCGGCACGATCGCGTCACTGCCGGTGGCCAGCACCAGCAGGTCGTACGGCTCGCGCCGGCCGTCGTCGGTGACGACGTGCCGGGTCTCCCGGTCGATGTGCGCGACCGCGCTGCCGAAGACGGCGGTGACGCGGTTGGCGTCGTACCAGGAGGCGTCGAGGAGGCGCACCTGCTCGGGCCTGGAGCCGCCGGCCAGCACGTTCGACAGCAGCACCCGGTTGTACGGCCGGCATGACTCCGCGCCGAACACGGTGATCCTGATGTGCGGGTCCCGGGCGCGTACCTCGCTGACCAGCCGCGATCCGGCCATCCCGTTGCCCACGACGACGAGTCTCATGACAACCTCTCCACCCTGACCGCGCACACCTTGAACTCCGGCATCCGCGACGTGGGGTCGAGTGCCGGGTTGGTGAGCCGGTTGGCGCCCTCCCAGTGGAAGGGCATGAACACGGTGTCGCGCCTGATGGCGTCGCTGATCCTGGCCACGGCCTTGGTCTCGCCCCTCCTGCTGCTGACGCGCACGACGTCGCCGGCGGCGATGTCGAGTTGTTCGGCGAGGTCCGGGTGGAGCTCGACGTACGGCTCGGGCGCGGCCCGGACGAGCGGCGCGATCCTGCGCGTCTGGGCGCCGCTCTGGTAGTGGGCGAGCACCCGGCCGGTGCTGAGGTAGACGGGGTAGTCGTCGTCGGGCTCCTCGGCCGCCGGCCGGTGCTGCACCGGCAGGAACCGCGCGCGGCCGTCCGGGGTGGCGAAGGAGTCGAGGAACGGGCGGGGCGTTCCGGGGTGCTCCGGCGACGGGCACGGCCAGAAGACGCCGGTCTCGTCCGCGATCCGCTCGTAGGTGATGCCGGAGTAGTCGGCCGGGCCGCCCGCGCTGGCGCGGCGCAGCTCGTCGAAGACCTCGCCGGGGTCGGTCGCGAAGCGGTGGCCGAGCCGTTCGGCGAGCCCGGCGATGACGTCCAGGTCGCTGCGCACGCCCGGGGGCGGCGGGACGGCGCGGCGGCGCAGCAGGACGCGGCCTTCGAGGTTCGTCATGGTGCCCGTCTCCTCGGCCCACTGGGTGACGGGGAAGACGACGTCGGCCAGCACGGCGGTCTCCGACATGACGACGTCGCAGACCACCAGCAGGTCGAGAGCGCCGATGCGGGCGGCCACGCGCTCGGAGTCGGGGGCCGAGACGATCGGGTTCGACCCGAACAGCAGCAGCGCCTTCGGCCCGTCCGGGGTGCCGAGGGCGTCGAGCAGCTCGTACGCCGACCGCCCCGGCCCTGGGATGTCCTCGGCCGGGATCCCCCAGACGCCCGCCACGTGCTCGCGGGCCGCCGGATCGTCGATCTTGCGGTAGCCGGGGAGCTGGTCGGCCTTCTGGCCGTGCTCCCGGCCGCCCTGCCCGTTGCCCTGCCCCGTCACGCAGCCGTACCCGGAGCCGTGGGTGCCGGGCAGGCCGAGCGCGAGGGCCAGGTTGATGAACGCGGTCACCGTGTCGGTGCCCTTGGCGTGCTGCTCGGCGCCGCGCCCGGTCAGGACGTACGCGTTGCCCGCCGCGGCCAGGGCCCTGACCGCCTGCCGCATCCGGTAGACGGGCACGCCGGTGATCCGCTCGACCCGCTCGGGCCACCAGGAGGCCAGCGACGTGCGCACCTCCTCGAACCCGGTGGTCCTGGCGGCAACGTACGCCTCGTCCACCAGGTCCTCGGCGACGGCGAGGTGCAGCAGGCCGAGGGCCAGGGCCAGGTCGGTGCCGGGCGCGGGCTGCAGGTGCAGCCAGGCCAGCCTGGCCGTCTGGGTGCGCCGCGGGTCGATGACGATCAGCCGCGGCCCCGACAGATGGCGGACGAACGGCGGCATGGTCTCGGCGACGTTCCCGCCGGCCAGCAGCACGACGTCGGCCTCGGCCAGGTCCGTGATGGGGAACGGCATGCCGCGGTCCATGCCGAACGCCCTGAGTGAGGCGGCGGCGGCCGAGGACATGCAGAAGCGGCCGTTGTAGTCGATCTGGCTGGTGCCGAGCGCGACCCTGGCGAACTTGCCCAGCGCGTACGCCTTCTCGTTGGTCAGCCCGCCGCCGCCGAACACGGCCACGGCGTCGGGGCCGTGTTCGGCGCGGAGTGCGGACACCCGGTCGGCCACGTAGTCCAGCGCGACGTCCCAGGCGACGGGCTCACCGTGCAGGAGGGGCGTGGTCAGGCGCGCGCCGTTGGTGAGCAGCTCGCCCGCCGTCCACCCCTTCTGGCACAGCGCGCCCGAGGCGTTGGCCGGGGTGTCGGTCCTGGCAGCGATCGTCAGACCGGTGCCCATCTCCGGGCCCATCTCCGGGCCGATCTCCATGCCGCACTGCAGGGCGCAGTACGGGCAGTGCGTCTTCACCGGCTCGCTCATCCGATCAGACCCTGGCATGGGCGAGGCTGGCCACGACCCTGACGCCGACCTTGCGGGTGTAGCACCACCAGGTCAGGGCGAAGCAGCAGGCGTAGAAGGCGCAGAAGGCCAGCAGGGCGGGGCCGGGGGTGCCGGCCGCGGCGAACGACATGCCGAACGCCCGGTTGATGAGGAACCCGCCGAGCGCCCCGACCGCCGAGATGATGCCGATCGCGGCCGACGCCTGGCGCTTGCCGTACAACAGGGCCTCCTCGCCCTCGCCGCGCTCGGCGACGGCCTTGGCCTGGAAAATGGCCGGGATCATCCGGTACGTCGAGCCGTTGCCGATGCCGGAGGTGAGGAACAGGATCTGGAAGGCCAGGAAGAACAGCCAGAAGTTCCCGGAGCCGGCCGCCGTCCAGACGATCAGCACGCCGCCGCCCATCGCGGCGAAGTTCCACAGCGTGACGGGAGCTCCGCCGAGCCGGTCGGCCAGCCAGCCGCCGACCGGCCTGATCAGCGACCCGATCAGCGGCCCGGCGAAGGCCA
The DNA here is from genome assembly GCF_004348995.1 of Nonomuraea terrae. Classification (GTDB taxonomy): domain Bacteria; phylum Actinomycetota; class Actinomycetes; order Streptosporangiales; family Streptosporangiaceae; genus Nonomuraea; species Nonomuraea terrae. The sequence goes on along the minus strand of NZ_SMKQ01000167.1, from coordinate 11,767 downwards.
CCGCGGCGTACGGCGCACCGGGGAAGAGGCTCTGGCTGAGCAGCGGGAACGCGGTGGAGTAGCCGATGAACGACCCGAACGTGCCGATGTAGAGGAACGACATGATCCAGGTCTGGGCCTTGCCCGCCACCGCGAGCTGTTCGCGCGGGTCGGCCTTGGCGCTGGTGAGGTTGTCCATGAACAACCAGGCGCACCCGGCCGCCACGACGATGAACGGGATCCAGAACCACCCGGCGGCGGCCAGTCCGAGCGAGCCGATCACCAGCGGCATGACGAGCTGGACGGAGCTGACGCCGATGTTGCCGCCCGCCGCGTTCAGCCCCAGCGCGACGCCCTGCTTGTGGCGGGGGTAGAAGTAGGTGATGTTCGCCATGCTGGAGGCGAAGTTCCCGCCACCGACCCCGGCCAGCGCCGCGATCACCAGGAACATCCAGTACGGCGTCCCCGGCTGGTTCACCGCCACCCCGAGCAATACCGCCGGGATCAGCAGCAACAGCGCGCTCACCACGGTGAAGTTGCGCCCGCCGAACCGCGCCGGCCCGAACGTGTACGGCACCCGCAGCACCGAACCGATCAGGTTGGGCAGCGCGACGAGCCAGAAGAGCTGGTCGGTGGCGAACTCGTACGATCCCAGCCTGGTCGCCACGATGCTCCACAGCGTCCACACGGTGAAGCCGAGGTGCTCGGCCACGATCGAGAAGATCAGGTTGCGGCGGGCGACGCGCTTGCCTGAACTCTCCCAGAAGGCTGGGTCATCGGGGTGCCAGTCGGCGATCCAGCGCGCCATCGACCTCTCCTACGCTCGGCGTCCGGAATCCCCAAGCTAGGAAGCGCTCGTTACGCACTCTGACCGTGCGTGGCCGTGCGTTGGTTACGGGTGATTCACCGCGGTAACAAGCCGCGCACAACCGTCACGCGGGAAACATGCCGGAAATGATCGGTTAGCCCATGCCCCCTCGGGTAACAGGTGTCAGAGCAAGGGGGGGAACATGATCAAGAAGCTGCATCAGATGGGTGTGAAGTCCACCCACATGTATATGGCCGGCGTCGCGTCGATCGGACTGTCGTTCGCGACCTGGCTCATGTCCAAGAACACCGAGCAGGCGGGCCTGGACCGCGCCGACCGGTGGGGGATCTTCATCGGCGAGTGGGCGCCCACGTTCATGGCGATGGGCCTCGCGCTGCGCATGGAGGAGACCCACCGCGACCTCGAAGAGCCCGGCATGGGCATGTTCGAGCAGGCCGAAGCGGGCCGCGCCGCGACCCGCGCCGGCATTTAACGTCCAGGTCACGCAGGCCACGTCACCGTACGTGACCTGCGTGACGCTTGTCCGGGGCCGGTCGTCCCGAGGGCGTCAGTCGCGCCGGCCCGCCAGGCGCAGCAGGGGCTCGTCGGTCAGCCGGTACCTGCGCCAGTCGTCCTGGTCGACCGCGCCGAGCTTCTCGTAGAACCGGATCGACGGCTCGTTCCAGTCGAGGACCGACCATTCCAGCCGCTGGTAGCCGCGTTCGGCGCAGATCTCCGCCAACCGCCTCATCAGCGCGACACCGTGACCGCCGCCGCGGTGCCGCGGGCGTACGTACAGGTCCTCCAGGTAGATGCCGTGCACGCCGCGCCAGGTCGAGAACGTCAGGAACCACAGCGCGAACCCGACCACCTCGCCGTCCTGCTCGGCGATGTGCGCGAAGGCCGCCGGGTGGTCGCGGAAGAGCGTGTCGCGCAGTTGCTCCTCGGTCACGCGCACCTCGTGGGCGGCCTTCTCGTAGTCGGCGAGCTCGTGGATCATGCTCAGGATTTCGGGCACGTCGGCGGTCTTGGCAGGGCGAATCATGACCATCAGCGTACTGTCCGTTAAAGTACGCGTTCGTGCGTGAATCCCTCCTCCAAGCGTACGACAGGACCCGCCGGTGGATCCCCGGCACGAGCCCGGACGGGCTGGCGTACGAGCTGGACGGGCCGCTGCTGCGGGTCACCGGCATGGCCAGGGGCTTCGTGGAGGGGCCGCCGGTGCTGGAGCAGGAGGGGCTCGACGAGCTGATCGCCCGGCAGTGCGCGTACTTCGCGGCCCGCGGCGAGAGCTTCGAGTGGAAGACCCGCGGCCACGACCTGCCCGCCGACCTGCCGGAGCGGCTCACGCGCGCCGGCTTCGCCCCCGAGCCGCCGGAGTCGGTGCTGATCGGCGCGGCGAAGGAGATGACCGGGGAGCCGCCGCTGCCGGACGGCGTGACGATCCGCCGGGTCACCGCGCCCGCCGACCTGCGGGCGATCGCCGCGATGGAGTCGGCCGTCTGGGGCGACGACCACGGGTGGCTGGCCGACGACCTGATCCGGCGCGTCGGCGAGGGCCCGGACGCGATCGCCGTCCTGGTGGCCGAGGCCGGGGACCGGGTGGTGTCGGCCGCCTGGCTCGTGCACAAGCCCGGCACCGGCTTCGCCGGCCTGTGGGGCGGCTCGACGCTGGAGGAATGGCGGGGCCGCGGCCTCTACCGCGCCCTCGTCGCCCGCCGCGCCCGGCTCGCCGTGGCGGCGGGGGTGGAGCATCTCCAGGTGGACACCTCGGAGGACAGCCGGCCGATCCTGCAGCGTCTCGGCTTCCACGCCGTCACCACGACCACGCCGTACGTCTGGCGACCCTGACACCCCGGCGCAACTCGTCTCCCCTCTTCCGGGACACTGGTGCTGCTTGCCGTCTTCGCATGTGAGAAAGGTTGACTGCCATGGAACACCGCGTGTTGGGACGCACCGGGCGTGAGGTCGGCGTGGTCGGGCTCGGCGCCTGGCAGCTGGGCGCCGACTGGGGCCAGGTTTCCGAGGACGACGCGTTCGCCACGCTTCAGGCGGCGGTGGACGCGGGCGTCACCTTCATCGACACCGCCGACGTGTACGGCGACGGGCGCAGCGAGCAGATCGTCGGCCGCTTCGCCAAGAGCCGCCCCGAGCTGACCGTGGCCAGCAAGATGGGCCGCAGGCTGGAGCAGATCCCGGCCAACTACGTGATGTCCAACTTCCGCGCCTGGAACGAGCGCTCCCGCCGCAACCTCGGCGTTGACACCGTCGACCTGGTCCAGCTGCACTGCCCGCCGACGCCGGTCTACTCGACCGACGCCGTGTACGACGCGCTCGACACCCTGGTGTCGGAGAAGAAGATCGCCGCGTACGGCGTCAGCGTGGAGACGTGCGAGGAGGCCCTGACCGCGATCGCCCGGCCGGGGGTGGCGACCGTGCAGATCATCCTGAACGCGTTCCGCCTCAAGCCGCTGGAGCAGGTGCTGCCGGCCGTCCGCGCCGCCGGGGTCGGCATCATCGCGCGCGTCCCGCTGGCCAGCGGCCTGCTGTCGGGCAGGTACGACGAGCACACGACGTTCGCCGCCGACGACCACCGGGCGTTCAACCGGCACGGGGAGGCGTTCGACGTCGGTGAGACGTTCTCGGGCGTCGACTTCGCCACCGGCCTGGAGGCAGTCCGCCGCCTGGCCCCCCTGGTGCCCGAGGGCGTGACCATGGCCCAGTTCGCCCTCCGCTGGATCCTCGACCAGGAGGGCGTCTCGGTGGTGATCCCCGGCGCCCGCAACCCGGCCCAGGCCACCGCCAACGCCACCGCCGCCGCCCTCGCGCCCCTGGACCCGGCCACCCACGCCGCCATCCGCACGATCTACGACGACCTGATCCGCCCCCAGGTCCACCACCGCTGGTAATCCCTCGTGCGCGACGCGGGCTGCCCCCCTTCGGGCGCGGCCCGCGCCGCACCCGACCCCCCTTCGCAGCGCTGTCGCCGTCCGCCCGCTCGCCTGCCGATGGCCACCACCGCCACACTCCCCGTCACGATTCCGTGCCGCGCCCGCTCGTGGGCAGCGCCCGCCGACACGACGCCCGTGAGTCGCGTCGGCGAACCGATCGAGTGCGATCCCAACACCGCGAGCGCCGCTACCGTGCCCGGGCCCCCCTTCATGGCTGCCCAAACTCTCCCGCGCCGTGCCGGCCCTTCCGGGGATCCCGCGCTCGCTTCGGGCGCATCTACTCCTCGCCAGGAGTCAGGGGCGACTGTTATCTGATCTTGGTGTGATCGATACATCAACTGTCACATATCACAGTAAATTTCACTTGCTTCCCAAAGCGACAGATAGACCCCATTAGCGCCAAAGCTGCGAAGAGGTCCTCTGTGCAGCCCCCTCAGACGGGTCCAGCTGCCGTCCGGGGATCCGGGGCGGTGTGCCGTCCCGTCCTGTATCCCCCACGGAGCCCCCATGCGACAACGCCGTACTCTTCACGGCGCGCTCGTCCTCGTCACCGCCTCACTCGTCGCCGCCACCCCGGGCATCGCCACCGCCGAACCGGGACCGCCACCCGCGCGGGCGGACCAGGCCGCCGAGGCGCAACCCAGGACGCTCACCCTCATCACCGGAGACCGGGTCACCTCCGCCGGCGGCCGGATCACCGTCCAGCCCCGCAAGGGCGTGCAGTTCGTCCGCTTCGGTGACGGCGAGCACCAGTACGTCATGCCCACCGACGCGATCCCCCTGCTGCGCGCCGACCGGCTCGACCGGCGGCTGTTCGACGTGGCGGAGCTGTTCGCCGGCGACTACGACCGGCTCCCCCGGCTCCCGCTCATCGTGTCGGACTCCTCCGTCACCCGCGGCCTGTCCGCCGACCGCAGGCTCCCCGCGGTCGACGGTTTCTCCGCCAAGGTCGCGACCGACGACCTCGCCCAGCGCTGGGCGACCCTGAAGACGTCACTCACCAGCGGGAAGATCTGGCTGGACGGGCAGCGCAGCCTCTCCCTCGACGTCAGCGTGCCGCGTACGGGCGCCCCCACCGCGTGGGCGCAGGGCCTCGACGGCACCGGCGTGACGGTCGCGGTCCTGGACAGCGGCGTCGACGACACCCACCCCGACCTCGCCGGCAAGGTGACCGCGCGCCGGAACTTCGTCCAGGACTACGAGGGCGACAGCGACCTGAACGGCCACGGCACCCACGTCGCCTCCACGGTCGCCGGCAGCGGCGCGGCCTCCGGCGGGAAGTACAAGGGCGTCGCGCCCGGCGTTGCCCTGCTGGACGGCAAGGTCTGCTTCAACTACCTCGGCCGCGGCGCCTGCCCCGAGTCGTCGATCCTCGAAGGCATGCAGTGGGCGGCCCAGTCCGGCGCCCAGGTGGTCAACATGAGCCTCGGCGCCGACGACACCCCCGGTGTCGACCCGCTGGAGGCCGCGGTAGGCGACCTCAGCGCCGAGTACGGCACCCTCTTCGTGGTCGCGGCCGGCAACGTCGGCGCCGAGCAGTCGATCGGCTCGCCGGCCTCCGCCGACGCGGCGCTCGCGGTCGGCGCCGTCACCAAGACCGGCGTGGTCGACAGCTACTCCAGCCGCGGCCCCCGCCTCGACGACTACGGCGTCAAGCCGGAGATCACCGCTCCGGGCACCGACATCGTCGCCGCCCGCAGCTCCACCAGCGAAGCCGGGTCCCCCGGCGACCCGTACGTCTCGTTCACCGGCACGTCGATGGCCACCCCGCACGTGGCGGGCGCCGCGGCCATCCTCGCCCAGGCGCACCCGGACTGGACGGCCCAGCAGCGCAAGTCGGCGCTCGTGGGCGCCGCCCGGCCGAACCCGGACTTCGGCGTGTTCGACCAGGGCGCCGGTGAGCTCGACATCGTCCGCGCGCTGAGGCAGCCGGTCAGCGCCGCGCCGGCCGCGGTCAACGTCGGCTTCCAGAAGTACCCGCAGAGCGACGAGACCCTCGTGCGCGCGGTGACGTACCGCAACGCCTCCGACACCCCGGTTACCCTCAAGCTCGCGCTGGACACCGCCGCGCCGTCCGGCCTGTTCTCCCTGAGCGCGGAGTCGGTGACCGTGCCGGCCCGCGGACAGGTCTCCGTCGAGCTGCGCACCGCGGTCGGCGCCGCCGGCAGCGCGTACGGCGTCTTCTCGGGCCGCCTGGTGGCGAGCGCCGAAGGAGTCAGCGTGCAGACGCCGTTCAGCGTCTTCCGCGAGCAGCCGAGCGCGGACCTCAGGGTGACCACGCTGGACCGCACGGGCGCGCCGGCCGCGCAGTCGGTCACCATGATCGCCGATCACTCCGACTACGACGCGTTCTACCTGATGGAGCCGGAGGGCACGTTCCGGCTGCCGTATGGCACGTACTTCGTCGGCACGGTGATGACCGGCGACGACGGCACCTCCACCGTGGTCACCGACCCCGTCCTCAGCGTCAAGCAGGACACCGACCTCGTGCTGGACGGCCGCAAGGCCCGCCCGGTGGACATCACCATGCCGGAGCCGGAGGCGGCCCCCGTGGCGGTCTCGGTGGAGACCGAGCAGCCCGGCGCCGTGCGCAGCATGCTGGCCACCATCACCGGCGGCTCCCCCGGCTCCATCTACACCGCCGACCAGTCGTCGCAGGCGACGCCGGAGCTGTCCACCGTCGTGAGCGCCTTGTTCGCCAAGCCGGACGGCGACGGCGGCTTCACCGGCACCCCGTACGTCTACCAGTCCGGCTGGCGCCTCGCCGGGTCGTACACCACCGGCTTCACCCGCCACGTGACGAGCCGGGACCTGGCGAAGGTCAGCACCGAGTACGCGGCCAACGCCCCGGGCGCCATGGGATGGCGGAACAACACCCCGGTCGTCCCCGGCGTGTCGTACCCGACCGGGTACGACCTGCCGCCGGTCTCGCTCCCCTCGACACGCACGGAGTACTTCGCGGGCGACGTCTCCTGGCAGTCGTCCTTCACCGAGGGCGTGGAGACGGAGAGCTGGCCCACGCCGCTGACCCGGCTCGCCAAGCAGGCGACCGCCTACCCGGCCGGCAGCCAGTCCACCGAGCGCTGGAACGGCGCCGTGTTCGGCCTGCCGATGACGCCGGCGCTGCCCCCGTATCCGACCGTGGAACGGCGGGGCGACGAGCTGGTGCTCCGGCTCGGCGGGTACGCGGACGGCGCGGGACACGTGGGCTCCGCGGACGTCGACTACGGCGGCCAGCACCTCGCGGTCCTGCGGGACGGCAAGCTGGTCGAGGAGCGCGACGACGCGCTGGTCGGCATCGACGTCGACCCGTCGCCGGGCCGGTACCGCGTCGAGTACAGCGTGACGGCCCCGTCGCTGCGGCTGTCCACGCGGCGCGAGACGGTGCTGGAGTTCACCTCGGAGCACGCCGACGCGAGCGTGACCCCGCCGCTCACCGCCGTCGGCTTCGCCCCGGAGCTGAGCCTCGACAACTCCGCCAAGCCGCACCGGAGCATGCGCATCCCGCTCACGTTCACCCGTCAGGGCCCCGCCGGAGACGTCCGCGCGGCCGAGGCCGAGTTCTCGTACGACGACGGCGCCACCTGGCACGAGGCTCCGGTCACGGGGCACGCCGGCACGTGGACCGCCCGCGTCAAGAATCCCTCCGCCCCGGGCTACGTCTCGCTGCGCGGCCACGCCGTGGACGCCTCCGGCAACGAGGTCACCTCGACGGTGATCCGCGCCTACGAGGTCAAGTAACCCCGGAAGACGGCAGCGGCCCCCCGGACTACCCAAGCCGGGGGGCCTGAACGGTGCCGCCATGTACGGCGCCAGCGGCGTTTAAGAGGGCAGGTCAGTCATGACGACGTGTGCTCTACCATTGGGCCACCGGGGCACGTAGAGCCCCGGGCCGGATTCGAACCGGCATCTCAACGATCACAGCCCACCCTCGGTCGATCTGGCGCTCGACGGTCAATGCTGAGGCTAGAGCGAGAATCTGAGTCTGATCGGCTGCCTCTTCCCCTTGGGCCACCCGGGCGCGTGTGCCCGGGGGAGGATTCGAACCCCCACTGTCACCGTTCGTCAGCTTCAGCCTGAGCTTCAGCTTCGCGCTTTCGCGCACCCCGTCGCTCAAACGGGGAGTCCCATGCTAGGCGAAATCAGGCGAACAGGTAACGGAATACCGCCGCGCCGATCTCGCGCTCCTCGGCCTCCGTGCCGTTGGCCTCCTCGCGGGCGTACTTCACCGCGTCCTGCAGCTTCTGCACCCGGGCGAGCAGCTCGTTGACGCGCCGGGCCGGCAGCGCTCCGGAGAACGCCGTCTTCGTCCAGTAGCCGACGACGACGTCCTCGGTGAAGACCTGGACCTGCGCCGGGTGCTTGTCGGTCGCCTCGGCCAGCACGTGGTTGCGCGGGACCTTCTTCGTCCGGGTGGTCTTGACCGGCTCGGTCCGCCACGTCTCCGCGTTGTCGTCGAACGTCCACGTCTCCGCCGGGTCCAGCGTCGGCAGCTTCGCCACGAACGTGTGCAGGTCGACGAGCTGCTTCTCCAGGAACAGCAGGTACGTCACCGGCACGTCGCGCAGCAGGGTCTGCCCGTCCACCACCACGTCGGACCTGGCGACCGTGTTCGTCCAGTCCTTGGCCGCGGTCACGTCGAACAGCCTGGTCAGGGCCTTGGCCACGTCGGCGAGGACCTCCTCCGCCTTCACCTGCACGCGGGTGGACTCCGGCGGAAGCTGCTCGCCCTCGTCGTCGATCGGCTGGTAGGTGCGCGACAGGCCCGACAGCAGGGGCGCCTTCTGGATGGCGTGGTAGGCGTCGGTGACCGCACGCTGGCTGCCGGCCTTGACGCCCTTCTCCACGGCGAGGATCTGGTTCAGCTTCGCCACGGGCGAGGTCCGTTCATGAGGGATTCGAGTGGAACACGGCAAAGCTACAGTGATCGCCCCGTTGATCCGCAATTCATTTAGCCGGACGCGATGGCCCGCCCGTGCTCCAGGTAGACCGTCTCGCCCAGCTCCCGAGCGGTCACGGCGGCCTTGACCCGGCGGGCCATCCGCTCGATCAGCAGTTCCTCCAGCTCGTCGGCCGGATGGAAGGCGTACGCGCTCAGCTCGCCGTCGGCGAACCTGATCCGCCCGAGTGTCTCACCGTCGAGCTCACCGCCGTCGAACACGAAGAGGATCGTGTCGCCGTGGTCGGGGTGGGGTGCCCAGTCGGCCACGAGCAGGCGGCCGATGGACGGTTCGACGCCCAGCTCCTCGCGCACTTCCCGCACACACGCCTCGTAGGGCGTCTCGCCGGGCTCGACACAGCCGCCGGGGATGTCGCGCTCCGGTTTGTAGACGGGCTGCACCAGCATCACCCGGCCTTCGTCGTCGAAGAACAACGCCCCGGCGGCGGCTCGGGCCCGGGCGAGCTGCGGCATGTCGTGATCTCCCACATTCCCGACCTTACGCGTCTGCCGGCCGGCCGGGCCATGAGAGCGCCAACGGACGGTCACGGTACGTTCCCGATGCGTCTATCATCTGCCTGGCTCACATCGCCCCGGTGACGACCGGCCGCGTTCAGGTTCGCAGAGAGAGTGCCCGACGTATGAGTGACCAGGTCCCCGGCGACCTGCTGGAGATCGCCGACGCACTCGTGCCCCGAGCCGCCCTCGGCACGGCGCGGCTCGCGAGGGGCGGGATGCACGACGTCGTCCTGCTGCCCGGGGTCGCGGCCGTGCGCGTCAGCCGACGCCCTTCAGGGGCCGAGGCCCTGCCCCGCCGTACGGAGATGCTGCGGGTGATCGGGGCCGCCGGGCTGCCGTTCGCCGTCCCGGAGCCGCTGACGCCGGTGCGGACGTTCGGGGAGCGCGCGGCCGTCGCCGTGTCGTGGATCGACGGCGCCGGGCTGCCCGAAGGCCAGGGCGATCCGGCGCGGATCGGCGAGCTGCTCCAGACCCTGCGCGAGCTGCCCGTCACTCCGGAGCTGCGCGCCGTGCTGCCCGTGACCCGCGAGCACGACTGGGCGCGGATCCTGGCCGAGGAGGTCATCCCCCGCTTCCCCGCCGAATGGCGGGCCGAGGGCCGTCGCCGGCTGGAGGCCGCCCTGGCGCTGGAGCCGGTCCCCGACGCGCTGGTCCACGGCGATCTCTGCGGGGAGAACGTGCGGTGGAGCCAGGACGGCAAGCTGGTCGGCGTGCTCGACTGGGACCGCGCCCACCTGTTCGACCCCGCGATCGACGCCGCCTTCATGGCCTGGCACGGCTGGGACACCCTCCGCCGCGCCGTCGACGGCGAGACCTACCGCCGCGCCCGCGTGTGGGACGCCGCGTTCGGCGTCAACCACCTGGTCGCCGTCCTGGAGCTCGGCGGCAGGCCGCTGATCCACGTGGACAACTACGTGGAGCACATCGTCGCCTGGCTGGAACAGGACGCCCCCCGTGCGTAGGTCGCTGATCCGCGCCACAGCGGCCTTGCTGGCCGTTGCCCTCCTCCCGACCGGCCGGGCCGCGAGCGCCGAGGCCGCCGTCCCCTTGGGCGCCGAAGGTCTGGCGGAGACCCGCACCACCCGGGCCCTGGCCGACGGCGTCACGCTGACCCGCATCGTCCGGGGCGCCGGCCGCGCGTCGACCGACGAGATCAACACCACCACCCGCGGTCCCTGGGTGATCAACGTACTGACGATCGACCCCGCCGAGACCCGCGGCCACCTGAGGGCCACCTACGGCCCCGACCTGGCCGGGACGGAGACGACCACCGACCTCGTCCGCTCGTCCGGCGCGCTGGCCGGGATCAACGCCTCGTTCTTCACCTTCTCCGCGAACCCCGAGTACCGCGGCGACCCGGTCGGCCTCGGCCTGTACGACGGGAAGCTCCTCAGCGAGCCCACCACCAACCCCGACGAGGCCGACTTCGTCGTGGACGCCGACACCAACCGCGTCCTCGTCGGCCGGCTGAGCTGGTCGGGCAGCGTCCGGAACGAGCGGACCGGCGCCACGCTGCCGCTGGAGTATCTCAACCATCCGCCGGCGGTCCCGGCCTCGTGCGCCGAGCTTGACGACCCGACCGAGTGCGCGGCGGCGGGCAGCGTGGTCCGGTTCGACCCCGAGTTCGCCGCCGCCACGCCCTCGGGGCCGGGCGTGGAGGTCGTGCTCGACGACCGCGGCTGCGTGGTGGACACCTTCAAAACCCGTGGCAGGAAGCTGGCCGACGACCAGACGTCCCTCCAGGCCACCGGCCGCGACGCGGCGGCCCTGCTGAGGGTGGCCGCGGACGGCTGCCTCAAGGAGACCTCGACACTGGTCGACGAGGACGGCGACGAGGTGCCGGCAGGCGGCGCGCTGTTCGGCGTTACCGGCCGCTACCGGCTCCTGGCGGACGGCGAGAGCGCGGTCCCTCCCGGCTCCGGCGGCCTCTACGGCCGAAACCCCCGCACCATCGTGGGCGCGGCCGAGGACGGCCGGATCATGCTGGCCACCATCGACGGCCGGATGGCCACCAGCGTCGGCACCACGCTGGCCGAGACGGCCGCCGTCGCCCGGGCGCTCGGCATGCACGACGCGATCAACCTCGACGGGGGCGGCTCGGCCACCATGTCGGTCAAGGGCGAGCTGGTCAACAAGCCTTGCGGATCACGCGAACGCGCCGTCGGCGACGCCCTCGTCTTCGTGAACTCCCGCCCCTGACCTTCATCTGAACAGCCGTCCGGTGGATCAGTAAATTCACCCGTACGTCACTCTGAGCACAATCGTCACACCAGTCGCCGTTCGCCCGAGCCGATCAAGCTCGGGGCATGATCGACACCCTCTTCCTGGGCGGCGTGAAACGCGCCGCGGCGGCCACGACGATGGCCGCCACGGCTCTGCTGGGCCTGGCCCTCGCCCCGACCGCCCACGCCGCGAGCGCCGACACCGCCCTCCCGCTGGGCGACGCCGACCTGGCGGAGACCCGCACCACGCAGACCCTGGCCGACGGCGTCACGCTGACCCGCATCGTCCGCGGCACCGACCCCGCCCCGGCCGACCAGATCAACACCACCCCCCGCGGCCCCTGGGTGG
>NZ_SMKQ01000166.1 GCF_004348995.1 Nonomuraea terrae | reverse complement strand
GCTGGAGGACGTCTCAGCGCACCTGATCTGCCTGCCGTACGACAGAGCGGGGGTCGGCGACCACATCATGGTCGTCGGCCTGGTCGCCGAGGCCGACGTGCACCGGCCCGGCCGCCCGCTCCTCTACCACCAGGGCCGTTTCGGCCGCTTCCTGGCCCATCCCGACCACTGAGCCACGCTGTTCGGGCCGGGTCTCGGAGCGGTAGGAGTGGCCGAGTTCCGGGCCCAGGCCGAAGTAGTGGCGGAAGGTGTAGATCAGCGGGCTCCAGGCCCCCGGGTCCACGTGGTTCGTGCCAGGGACGACGAGGCGGGGGTCGGCGTGCACCTTCGACACCACGGCCTCGGCGATGACGAACGAGCCCGACGCGTCCGCGCGTACGCTCACCGCCCTGGCCTCGAACTGCAGGGGACACTCCACCACGCGCGGCGGCCGCACGCCGTCGGAAGGGGCGGCGTGCAGGCCGGCGGCGCCGAACTTGTCGGGCTCGAAGCGGCAGCCGTCCGGTTTGCTCGCCGGGACGGGGTCGCGGCCGGTCAGCGGCGCCAGGCGTTCCACCGCCTCCCACTGGTACGCGGCCGGCAGGTTGATCACCAGGTCGGGCCGTTCGGCCAGGTTGCGCGCGGTCTGCCCCGCGCGGCCGATCCCGAGGACGATCGTCTTCCCCAGCGCCCACGCCGACGACATGGGCGCGAGGTTGAACGAGCCGTCGGGGTTCTCGGTGGACAACAACACGACCGGCGTCCCGAAGTACAGGATGCTGGGCTCGATGGTCACGTGGATGGACATGCACCGGAGCCTAGGAACGCGACGATCAAACCCCGGTCGAAGCGTGCCCGCCGGAGTCGCTCGCCGGGACGCCGGCGAGCGCGGACGGGGTCAGCGTGCGGCCACCGGCTCGGCGGCCTGCTCCGCCGTCGTCCCGGGCGGGCCCGTGAGGATGCGTCTGACCTCCTCACGCATGGCCTCCATGGCGCGGACGAGGGCGAGGTTCGCGGCCGTGAGCGTGCGTACGTGCTCCTCGAGCTCGCCGACGCGCCGTTTCAGCGCGGCCAGCTCGACGTCGACCACGGGCGCCTCCAGGATCACCCGGCCACCCATCATCATCGTCACCTCCACAATCCGGACAAGACGATGGTCGCCGTGCGGCCGCCCCGCTGCCTAGCGCCATAAGACTGGCTTTACCAGCACTTGTGGCACTATTTCCGCTTTTGAATCTACATCGTAAAGTCGCCCGGCTGAGCGCGATATATCGTCCCTTTTCCGGAAAGCAGCATCGACGGTACGGCCGCCGGCACGAACGCCGACTGCCCCGGCCGCAGCGTCAGCTCGTCCCCGAGCCGCCCCTCGCCCTCGACGCAGAGGACGATCTGCGGCACACCCCCCGGCAACACCGCAGCCTCCTCGCCCGTCAGCTCGTAGCGCGTCAGGCCGAACTCGGCCGCCGGCGGCCGGTAGGCGTACGCGCCCTCGTGCGCCGGCTCCACCAGGAACGGCTCGGACGGCGCGAAGTCGACCACCCGCATCAGCTCGGGCACGTCCACGTGCTTGGAGGTGAGGCCGCAGCGCAGCACGTTGTCGGAGTTCGCCATGATCTCCACGCCGATGCCGCCCAGATAGGCGTGGGGGACCCCGGCGCCGAGGTAGAGGGCTTCGCCGGGCCGCAGGCTGACGTGGTTGAGCAGCAGGGCGGCGGCGATCCCGGGGTCGCCGGGGTAGGCGCGGGCGATGTCGCCGTAGACGGCCTGATCGCCGTCATGCCGGTCGAGCAGCGCGCGCTCGATCTCGGCGCGCAGCGGGCGCGCGGCGTCGTCCAGCATCGCGGCGAACACCTCGCGCACCGCCCGCGCGGGCTCGGCGCCGCGCAGCGTCGCGATCCAAGGGGCGAGCCCCGGCACGCCGAGGCCGTCGAGCAGATCAGCCGTGGCGGCCGGGTCGCGGAAGCCGCACAACCCGTGGAAGGGCGTGACCGCGCACACCATCTCGGGTTTGTGCGAGGCGTCCTTGTAGGTGCGGGCGAAGTCGTCCAGCGGGATGCCCCTGGCCGTCTCGGCGGCGTACCCGGCCCTGGCCTGCTCGGCGGTCGGATGCACCTGCAAGGAGAGCGGGCGCTCGATCGCCAGCACCTTCAGCAGGTACGGCAGCGCGGCGCCGAACCGGGCGGCGGTGCGCTCGCCGAGCGCGGCGACCGGGTCGCGCGCGATGAGCTCGTTCAGCGGGACGCCCCCGGCGAGCGAGGGCGCGCCCGGGTGGGCGCCCATCCAGAGCTCGGCCTGCGGCTCGCCCGTCGGCTCCGTGCCGAACAACTCGGGCAGCGCGGAGACCGAACCCCAGTCGTAGGGGCGGATGACGGTGACCAGGCGCAGGGGCGCGGTGAGGTCGGACTGTGGCACGGCGTCGGCTCCAATCGTCGTGATGGAGCGTAGAACGCCGTCGCCCCGTACGCGTACCCGGGGCCGCGCCGTAGCGGCGGCCGGGCCCATCGGGCCAGGCCGCCTTGTGTGCCACGGCGATCCGGTCTCAGCGGGCGGTGTCAGCGGGTGGTGTCAGCGGGTGGCGCGTGGGCCGAGCAGGACGGGCATCGTGCGGGTGCTGTTGCCCAGCAGGGTGTCCAGCGGGGCCAGCTCGTCGGGCGCGGCGGCCGGGGCGATCCGCGGGAACGCCTCGAACAACGCCGACAGCGCCACCTCCGCCTCCAGCCGGGCCAGCGGGGCCCCGAGGCAGAAGTGCGGCCCGTGCCCGAACGACAGGTGGTTGACCGGCTGCCGCGTCATGTCGAAGACGTCGGCGTCCTGGCCGTACTGCTCCGGGTCACGCCCGGCGGAGGCGAAGCAGGCCAGCACCGGCTCCCCTGCCTCCAGCGGGACGCCGTCGATCTCGACGTCGCGGGTGGCGTACCGCATCGGGAAGTACGCGATCGGCGAGTCCCACCGCAGCGTCTCCTCGACGGCCGCGCTGTACGGGCATCTGCCCGAGCGCAGCAGCTGGACCTGGTCGGGCGCGTTCACCAGGGCGCCGATGGCGTTCGTGATGAGGTTGACCGTCGTCACGTGCCCGGCGATGAGCAGCAGCTCGATCGTGGCGAACAGCTCGTCGTTCGACAGCCGCTCGCCGTCCCGCTCGCGCAGCTCGATCAGGTCGGTGATGAGGTCCTCGCCCGGCGTCTCACGGCGCTCCTCGATGATCTGGCCGAGCAGCACGTGCAGGTCCCCGCGCAGGTCGGGCGAGTCGTCCAGGCTGCCGCCGACCTGCGCCACCGCGTCGGTCAGCTCGTGCAGCCGCTCCTGGCGCGCCGCCGGGACGCCGATCATGTACGAGATCACGTCCCGCGGCAGCGGGTAGGCGAACTCCTTGCGCATGTCCACCGGCTGGTCGGGCGGCATCTCGGCGAGCCGGTCGATCAGCTCCGCGGTGAGTTGCTCGATCCTCGGCCGCAGCCACGTGAGCCGGCGCGGCGTGAACGCGGCGGTCAGCGGCGCGCGCAGCCGCCGGTGCTCCTCGCCCTCGGCGTTGAGCATCGAGGTGTCGGTGACGATGCGGTCGATGGCGGTGCCCGGCGGCGAGGCCGCGCGCTGGGCCGGGTCCCAGTACCGGATCTCCCGCGACAGGTCGGGATGGGTCAGGACGGCCAGCAGCGTGGCGTACCGGGTCGCGGCCCAGGCCGGCACGCCCTCCGCCGTCACGGGCACGAGCGGCCCGAGCTTGCGCAGCAGGTCGTCGTCGCCGTGCAGGTCGCTGGTCGCGGGGTCGAGGACGAAGCGGCTGTCTTCCATGGTCATCCCCTTCTTCGCGGGCTGACCGCGAGCGCGGTCACGTCCATGCCGGGGTCACGGCCGAGGTAGAGGTCGCGGACCAGCTCGCCGGCGGCCGGCGCGTTGCACAGGCCGTGGCCGGAGAAGCCGGTCGCGTACAGGAAGGCGGGCGGGCCGGGCCGGTGGCCGATGAACGCGGTGCGGTCGGGGCTGGCGTCGCGCAGACCGGTGACGGCGGTGTGCAGGCGCGTCGCGGCCAGGCTCGGGTAGACCTCGGCGAGCCGGTCCGCCACGTCACGCCGCCACGCCTCCCGGTCCGGGCCCGGGTAGCCCATGCCGATGAGCAGCCGGTCGCCGCGCAGCCGTACCAGCAGGCCGCTGGCGGCGTGCAGGGTGACCGGGAGGTCGGGCGTCGTCGGCGGCAGCGGGTCGGTGGTGAGCAGCTCCTGCTCGATGGGCTCGGTGAGCGGCAGGTCCACCCCGGCGCAGCGCACCAGGGAGGCCGACCAGGCGCCGGCCGCGCACACGACGGCGTCGGCGCCGATCTCGCCGGAGGCGGTCCGCACGCGGCCCGCCTCCGGGTCGATCGCGGTGACCGCGCAGCCGGTGCGCAGCGCCGCCCCCTCCTGCTCGGCCGCCCGCGCGTACGCGGTGACGATCGCCGTGGTGTCGGAGATGTAGGCGTCCGGCGAGTACGCGGCGGCCAGCAGCGGCACGTCCCCGATGAGCGGGTTGAGCTTCCTGGCCTCCTCCGGCTCGATCAGGCCGACGTCCACGCCGGCGGCGTGCTGGGCGGGCAGGTCGGCCTCGAACGCCGAGACCTGCTCGGGCTCGGTGAACAGCACCAGGTAGCCCACCTGCCGCAGCGGCAGGTCCATGCCCGGCCGGGCCGGGAAGGCCCGGTAGGCGTCGAGGCTGCGCACGGCCAGCGCCGAGCTGACCGGGTTGCCCGCGAAGTACGAGCGCACCACGTCGGCGGTGGCGCGGGAGGCCCCGGATCCGAGCGTGCCGCGTTCCAGCAGCGTCACGTCGACCCCGGCCTCGGCCAGGTGGTAGGCGATCGACAGCCCGATGACGCCGCCGCCGATCACCACCACCCGCTGGCCGCTCATGCGAGGACCGGCTCTCTGCGCAGGTGGTCGCCCGCCTGCCACGGGAACAGGTGGAGGTTCCAGCCGCCCAGGCAGTTGCAGTAGAGCGCCATGTGCGCCATGACGGAGATGAAGTCCTCGTGGCTGTCGACCCGCTCCAGTCCGTCCAGCATGCGCTGGGTGAAGTCCCACAGGGTGTCCAGCCCGCAGTAGCCGAGGAACTCGGCCGGGGTGTGGGCCAGCTGGCGGGTCATCTGGCGCAGCCACGGCATCGGCATGCCGTCGAGCGCGGCCCGGACGAGGCCGCCGTAGCAGCTGTAGCCGAGCGGCCGGGTCTCGCCGTTGACGAACAGCAGCGTCGTCAGGACCGTCTCGTAGCTGCCGGCGCCCGACGGGATGCGGCCCTGGTGCAGGTCGAGCAGCTCCTGCGGCGGGTTGAGCCAGATCCGCTGGGTCTCGGCGTGCACCTCGGCGATGAGCCGGTTGAGCTCCGGGTCGCCGATCGGCAGGCGCGGCAGCTTGTGGCCGCTGGGCTCGCCGGCGCGGCGCACCTCGGCGATGATCGGCTTCTTGGTGGTGTAGACCGAGTTCCAGACCTCGTGACCCGCCTGCACCAGGCCCTCGATGTCCTCCTCCACGATCTGGCCGATCGGGGTGGCGTTCATGGGTTCGGTGAGCTCGCCGTACTTGATGCCGAGGTGCTGGAGCCGGGAGCAGAACAGCGTGCCGTCGGGCACGGTGCGCCGGTCCACGCGGTGTTCGGCGGGTGTGTAGAGCAGCGAATGGGCCGGGGCCACGTGGTACAGGTGGTACCCGGCGACCAGGGCGTGGCCCTGCAGGCTGCGGTAGGGCAGCGCGTCCCACAGGCACTGGGCCAGGGCGGGGTTGCGCCGGTCGAGATCGGCCCGCACGGTGATGCCGAGGTCGGGCCAGGCTATTTCCACACGCTTGGATTCGTTCACGGTACGTCACTCTATAGTCACGATTTGTGGCGATAGAGGCGGGGGTGGCCCGTTTACCGCCACATGACCCCGTCTGGGCACAGCAGTGCCCAGCTGCGCTCTTCGCCCCAAATGGATGATGTGTCCACGTATGGCTGGATAAGGGCGGTGAGGACGGGGTCGCCGTGCCCGTTCAGCTCGGCGAGGGCGATCTTGCGGGCCACGCCCGCCAGCACGTCGGCGATCTGCACCCGCTCGTCCAGGACCGAGTCGACCAGCCGCAGCCCCGCCATCCGGCCGCCGAGCAACTTCCGCAGGTGCGTGATGCGCTCGTCGGTCAGGATGGTCTGCCGGTCGTGCACGATCGTGACGGGCCGGCCGTCCGCGCTCCAGAAGTCGACCACCCGCACGACGGCCGGGATCAGCGGATCGAGCACCGGGAAGACGTACGGATCGGCTGTCAGGCGCTCCCTGAACTGCTCGACCCGCTCCCTGGCCAGCCACAGCGCCCGCATGATGCCGCCCGCCGGGCCCTCGGCCGCGCGCAGGGCGTCGACCAGCAGGAACGTCTCCTCGACCGACGGGGTGACGCCGTTCTTGACCCGCAGGAGCTGGTTGAACGAGCCGAGCAGCGCCGTCCACCGCTCGGCCCCGAACGCCTGCCGCCCCTCGCGGTAGAGCGTGCGAGCCGTGGCCTCGGCCTGAGGGTCGAGGCCGAGGCGGGGCGCGTGGTCGGGGGAGAGCAGCCCGGCGACCTTGCCGGTGACGTAGAACGTCTTGTCGGTCAGGAACACGTGCACCCGCCCCAGCGCCGGCCCTTCGGGGCCGAGCAACCACAGCAGCGCCGCGCGGTGCTTCTCGCGCAGGACGTGGCCGGCGCGGTATTCGACGGCCGGGGTCGGCGCCCGCTCGCGCAGCTCCGCGACGACGGCCGCCGCCGTCGCGGCGTCCATCAGCACGCCGGCGTGCGCGAACACGTCGCTGTTGCCGCCGACGAGTTTCTCGCCTTCCGAGCCGGACTCGTCGCACGCGATCTCGACAGGCACGCCGGTGAATCTAACCCGCGGATCGACGGTTCCGCGAGGGGATTTCCGCTGTCAGCCGGTCTGCGGCCCGGTCAGCTCGGCGCTGCCCTCCCACAGCTCCCGAGCGATCTTCGTGTCGTACGACTGCTCCGACGAGCGCGTGGGGCGCAGGCCGGTGAAGTAGCGGCCGGTGGTGTCCGCGAAGCGCGGGGCGACGAGAAGTTCGGCGAGGGCGGCGCCCGACCGCTGAGGCGTGCGCACGCCGAGGGCGGGCACCAGCGTCAGCATCGGGAGCACGCGACGCCAGGCCCACCGCATGAGCGGGGGATAGTCGCGGGCCAGCCCGGTGCCCGGCATGAGGCCCGGATCGAAGGCGTTCACCCGCAGCTCGGGATGCCGGCGCGCCAGCTCGTACGCGGTCAGCACGTTGCACAACTTCGAGGTGGCGTAGCGGCGGCGGCCCTCTTCGGGGGAGTGGTCCTCCGGTGGGCGGGCGAGCTCGGCGGTGCTGGTGTATCGCGGCGCGGGGACGCCGGTGTGCTGCGCGGGGTCGTGCGTGCCACTGGAGACGAAGACGATCCGCCCTCCCTCGGCCATCATCGGCAGCAGCAGATCGACCAGGGCGAAATGGGCCAGGTGGTTGACCGCGAAGGTCGTCTCGTACCCGTCCCGGGTGTACGTGAGGCCCCGGACGACCTGTACACCGGCGTTGCACGCGACGGCGTCGAGCGGCAGCCCCTCGCCGCGGTGGGCGGCGGCGAAGCGGCGTACCTCGGCCAGCGAGCCCAGGTCGAGGGCCCGGCCGCGCACGTCGCCGCCGGTCTCCGCGCCCAGCCGCTCCGCCGCCCGCTCCGCCCGGTCCAGGTCGCGGCCGGTGATGACGACCACCCTGTCCCGGCCGGACGCCACCCGCCTGGCCGCCTCGTACCCGAGCCCGCTGGTGCCACCGGTGATGAGCACGCCGTTCATGAGACCTCCCTGGATTGATACCAAGTATCGTATGAGATGGAGTCTCGACTTGTCGGCCGGCGAGCGAATGTCTGGATCCGCTACCCCGCCGACGCGTGTGCCGCCTTCACCGGTTTGACGATCTACCGCGGGGATAGCAGACAAGGGCCCGTGTTTTCCACCTCCGACCAGGCGGGCGAGACGGCCATGAGCATGGAGTTCGAGCTACGGTGTCCGGTCAGTGCGGACCTTGGCTTCATCCGCGACCTCGTACGTCTGCACGCCCGTCACAGCGGCCTGCGCGGTGAGCGGCTGGACGACCTCGTCCTGGCCGTCAACGAGGCGGTCACGAACGTCCTCGACCACGGCGGCAAGGCCGGTACGGTCACGGCGGTCAGGACCGGTCGGGGGGTGCGCGTGGAGGTCATGGACGTCGCCGGCCGGCTCACCGGCGACCACCTCGGCTCGGCCACGATCGACCCGGCCGGCTCCCACGGGTTCGGCCTGTGGGTGATCCGGCACCTGTGCGACGAGGTCGTCGTGGAGCAGACGGCGGCCGGCTCCCGGCTGACCCTGCACGTGCACCGGGGCATGTCCCCGCGCTACCGGCCGTTCGGGCGGCACGGAAGCAACGAGACCCAGCACGCCGGAAACTGAGCGGAGATCCCGGCCTGCGGGCATGATGTTCGGTGACCGAACGTCACTCGGCATGGAGCGCGCCGGTGAGCGGCATTCGACCCTTTCGGTCCCGCCGGACGTTTCGATCCCGAAGATCCTATGACGAACTGCCTTTCCGGAAAGGGTCTGCAGGATTAGAGTGGCGGCGACGGCACCACCCCCGCCGGCTCACCTCAGGAGAGGGAGGGCACACGATGCCTCCCGACCGCCGACCACCTCGAGGCACATCCGAGCCGCCACCGCACCCCAGGGCGGCCGCTCCTCCTCGACCCGGCCCGGCGCACGTTCATGGCCGGCAGCGGCTGCGCCCGCTGCTCAGCCCCGACTCCGCACGTCACGTTCCCACGGCCCATCGCCAGGAGTTCCCCGTGAACCTCACCTGCCGCCACCTTCCGGGCGCCACCCTCATCACCGTGGCAGGACAAGTGGACACCACCTCCTCCGCGCGCCTGGAGGACTACATTCACCAGCACCACCGCAAACTGAGCGACGACCTCGTCTTCGACGTCAGCCGCATGGCCTTCCTCGACAGCTCGGGCCTGGCCGTCCTGCTCGCGACCGCCACCCTCGCCCGGGGCCATGGCGCGGGCGTTCACCTGGCGGGCCTGCAGGCCACGCCCGCCCGGCTGCTGAACGTCACCGGCGCCCGCCAGGCGGTCACCGTCCACGAGCACCTCGACCAGGCCATCGCCGCCGCCATCGCCGCCGCCATCGCCGCCGCCGGCTCCGCCCGCCCCGACACCACGTCCTGATCGTCACGCCCAGCCGTACACCGACCTGATGGCGGCGGCGACCTCGTTGACGAGCGCCATGTTGTCGCCGTTGGCGAGCACGGCGTAGCCCGCGCCGAGCTCCGGATAACCCTTGAAGACGGATTTGAAGCCGTAGTTCGAGCCGTCGTGGGTGTAGGAGAAGCCGTCCGTCCCCGCGCCGGAGACGAACAGCCCCCGGCCCATGCCGGGCTGCGGGCCGGTGGTGAGCAGCGTGCGGGCCGAGGCCCTGGTCAGGGGGCCGCCGATGTCGCCGGAGGAGGTCCAGGCCCGGTTGAGGTACGCGATGAGCCGGCACAGGTCCAGCACCGTCGTGTACAGGCCGGCGGCGGCCGACTCCGGGTAGCGGTTGCGCCTGCCCGGGATCACCGCGCCGGTCGCGGTGTGCCCGGAGGCCAGCTCGAAGCCGGGTGACAACGCGTACGAGCTGGAGCGCATGCCGAGCGGCGCGAACACCTCCTCGTCCATGTAGCGCGCCAGCGGCAGGCCGGTCAGCTGCTCCACCATGCGCTGCAGCAGCACGAAACCCGCGCCGGAGTAGTGGTACTCGGCTCCCGGGTCGGTGGTGAGCTCGATCCTCGGGGAGTTCCCCTCGCCGTTCATCACCTGCAGCAGCGTCGGCACGGTCGCGCCGGGGCCGTAACCGGCGAACCCGCCGCCGCCCGAGGTGAAGCCGGAGCAGGCGTCGGCCGGGGAGGTGGAGCCCCGGCCGACGACCCCCGCCCGGTGGGTGAGCAGCCGGTCGACGGTGGGGACCGCCGTCTCCTGGACGCACGGCCGGCGCGGCAGCGTCCACCCGAGGTGGGGGCGGACGTCGCCGTCCAGCGGCAGGCCGCGGTTCTGCAGCAGGCGCAGCACGCCGACCGCGGCGACCGCCTTGCTGATGGAGGCCGCCTGGAACGCCGTCTCCGGGTGCGCGGCGGCGGCGCCGCCCGCCTCCAGCACGCCGTACCCGGTGGACCAGGCGATCTTGTTGCCGACGACCACCGAGACGGCCACGCCCGGCGTGTTCCAGGCGCTCATGCGCTCCCAGATGCCCACCCGGTTCTCGACCTGCCGGACGCGGTCGGCGGGCAGCGCCGGCGCCTTGCCGCGCGAGCACAGCGACCAGCCGCCGGCGACCGGCGAGAACGCCAGGTTGTGGAGCTGCCACCCGTCGCCGGCCAGAGCGGTCATCTGCCGGTAGCACTCGTCGTCGATGCCGCGCACGTGGAACTCGTCCTGCGCGACGACCGCCCAGCCGCCGCCGGGCGGGAACGCCACGCGGGTGACCCGCCGGCCGCCCTGCGTCAGGTTGCGCATCATCTGGTAGCACTCGTCGTCCACGCCCCGGGCGAAGAAGCCGGTCGTGGACGTCACCACCCAGCGCTCTCCGCCGGCCGGGGCGAAGGCGACGTCGACCACCTGCCTGCCCGCGGCGTAGTCGGCCGAGATCCGCTGGTGGCACGCCTCGGGCAGCCCGCGTGCGGACACCCCCCGGTCCGTGGTGATCACCCAGCGGTCGCCGCCCTCCGGCGGGAACGCCACGCAGTGGATCGTCCGGCCGGCGCCGGCCAGCCGCCCGAGCTCGGCGAAGCACGCGTCGGGGATGCCGCGGGCGAAGTAGCGGCCGTCCCGCGTCACGATGACCCAGCCGTTGGACGGAGTGAACGCGAACGCCGTGATGCCGTACGGCGCCAGCTCGCCCATTTTCGTGTGCGCCTCGTCGGGGATGCGCCGGTTGACATACGGGAAGCCCGCCGCCTGCGCCGGGCCGGCGACCGACACGGCCGCCAGCCCGGCCGCGCCGGTGAGGGTGAGAAAACGTCTCCTGTCCATGCGGTGGCTCCTCGGGGGGACGATCTGCCGTGCGTCGGAACCGTACGATCCTGGCAGACCGCGCGCGGTCCCGCCTCGTGCGGCAGGCTGAGAGGGGCGCCGTGTGACCTCCGTGCGGTGTGCGTGTGAGAGGGGCCTCGATGGCGCAGACGGCCGGATTTCAGAACCCGCGCTTCGCACGTGCGTACGTCACGGCCGCCGAGCTGGCCGACCGGCGGGGCGCGTACGAGCACCGGCGCCGCCTCCTGACCGGCCTCGGCGGGCGCGTGGTCGAGGTCGGCGCCGGGAGCGGCCTGAACTTCGCGCACTATCCCCCGGCGGTCACCGAGGTCGTGGCCGTGGAGCCGGACGACACGCTGCGCGCCCACGCGGCGGCCGCGGCGGCGTCGGCTCCCGTCCCGGTGACGGTGGTGCCCGGGCACAGCGAGGACCTGCCGGGCGGCGCGGGCGCGTTCGACGCGGCGGTCACGTCGCTGGTGTTGTGCACGGTGCCGTCGCCCGAGCGGGCGCTGGCGGAGATCGCCCGGGTGTTGCGGCCCGGCGGCGTGCTGCGCTTCTACGAGCACGTACGCTCCCCGAACCCCGTCTTCGGCCTGTTCGAAGACCTGATCGCCCCCGCCTGGCGGCGGGCCGCGGGCGGCTGCCACCTCAATCTCGACGCTCTCGCGACGATACGGCGGGCCGGATTCACCGTCGAGGCCGCCGACCGGTTCACCTTCTCGCCCCAGCCCGGAATGCCGCGTCTGACCCACGTCACCGGCCGCGCCCGCCTGCCCCGCGGATAGCCTCGGGCGGCACGGTCAAGACCCGACCATGGAGGGTCGATCTCCGGAAATATGCCAGGTCAGCGGCCTAATCTCGTGCGCATGCGGATCGATGTGAATGCCTGGCTTCCCGTTCCCGAGCGGTCCGTGACCGCTGTCGTCCCGGCGGAGACGGGGCCGGGCCACTGGGCGGGCGCGCCCAGCGCCGTCCTCTGCGACGGCTGGATCTACCTCGCCTACCGGCTGCACCGGCCGGTGGAGCAGGGACGCGGCCACACCGTCGTCGTGGCGCGCTCCCGTGACGGCGAGCGCTTCGAGACCCTCCAGGAGATCGCGAAGGAGGAGATGGAGGCCGAGTCGCTGGAGCGTCCCACCCTCGTGCGCACGCCGTGGGGCCGCTGGCGGCTCTACCTGAGCTGCGCGACGTACGGGACCGGGCATTGGCGCGTCGAGGTGCTGGAGGCGGGCGCCCCGGGCGCGTTCGACGTCAGGAAGCGCACGACCGTGCTGCCCGGCGACCCGAAGACGGGCGTCAAGGACGCGGTGATCGTCCAGCGCGACGGCACCTGGCACCTGTGGGCCTCCTGCCACCCGCTGGCCGACCCGCAGGCGGCCGACCAGATGGTCACCGACTACGCCACCAGTGCCGACGGCCTCCTGTGGACCTGGCACGGCACCGCGCTGAGCGGCCGGCCGAACGCCTGGGACGCCCGCGGCATCCGGGTCAGCGCCGTACGGTTCACCCGCGACGGGGTGCTGGCCTTCTACGACGGCCGGGCCGCCGCGGCGGAGACCGGCGAGGAGCGGACCGGCATCGCCGCAGGAACGGAGCCCGGCGCGCTCATCCCGCTCGGTGACCGTCCGGCCGCCGAGTCGCCGCACGCGGGGCGCGGCCTGCGCTACCTCGACGTCGTGGACCTGCCGGGGGGACGCGCACGGCTCTACTACGAGTTCACCCGCGCCGACGGAGCCCACGAGCTGCGTACCGAACTGCGTCCCTGAACGACGCTCGCGGTAGGTTGGGCGGCACGGGGGAGGGCCGGCACATGCATGATTTTCTGGGTTCGCGCGCTCCTTCCTTTTAATTCCTACCAGAAGTATGGGAAAATCGGGTCATGAGCCTGGACGAGATCCGTGCGTCGAGCGCCCGTGCCGACTCCCCGCTGGCCGCCGCCGTCATGGCCGGCCGGTGGATCCGGTCCGCGGCCGTCGACGACGAGCGCGGGCGGCGCTGGAAGGCCAACCCCGACCCGCGCGGCACGTCGGCCGTCACCCCCGAGCCCTGGTCCCTGTACTCCGGGGCCGCGGGGATCGTGCTGTTCTTCCTCGAGCTCGCCGCCGCCACCGGGCACGAGGCGTACCTGGAGGACGCCCGCGCGGGGGCGCGCCGGCTCGCCGCCACCTGGCGCGAGCAGCACGACCTCACCCTCTACCACGGGCTGACCGGCGTCATGGTCGCCCTCATGGAGGCCGGCTGGGCCCTCGGCGATGACCGCTTCGAGGCCGAGGCCGCCGCCATCGCCGACCGGATCGTCCGCCGCGGCGCCGAGTCGGGCGACGGCGTCCGATGGTCCGGCGAGCCCGCCCAGCGCGGCGAGGGCGGCATCATCCTCGGGCTGCTGCGCGCCGCCGCCCACCTCGGCCGGCCGGCGTACGAGGCGGCGGCCGTCGAGGCGGGCCGGCGCATCGCCCGGCTGCCCGTGCCGGGCCACCGCTTCGGCGACTGCGCCGACCTGCCCGTCGACGCCGTCACCCCCGGCTTCCTGGCCGGCACGTCCGGCACCGCCTTCCTGCTCGCCCGTCTGTACGGCGTCACCGGCGAGCCGCTCTTCCTCAGCGCCGCCCGCAGCGGCGCCGCCTTCGTCCGCGAGGTCAGCGCCGTGACCGGCGGCTGCGCGGTCGTCCCGCACCACGTGCCGCAGGCCCGCGGCCTGCACTACCTCGGCTTCTGCTCCGGCTCGGCCGGCGTGGCCAGGATGTTCTACGAGCTCTATCGGGTGGCCGGCGACCCCGGCGACCTGGAGTGGGCGCAGCGGCTGGCGCGCGGCATCGTCACCAGCGGGGCGCCGGGGCGGCGCAGCGACGGCTACTGGAACGTGGCCTGCCAGTGCTGCGGCACGGCCGGGCTGATCGAGCTGTTCGTCGGTTTAGGGGCGGCGACCGGTGACGGGTCGCATCTCGACTACGCCCGTGTGCTCGCCGCTGACCTGATGGGCCGGGCCACCGGAGACGACGGGGAGGGCTACCGCTGGTACCAGGCGTACCGGCGGCTGCGGCCGGGGGAGGTGTCGGCCGACACCGGCTACATGGTGGGCGCGGCCGGCATCGGCGCGGCCCTGCTCCACCTGGACGCCGCCGCCCAGGCCGAGCACCCGCGCCGCGTCATCCTGCTGCCCGACAACCCGTTCCCGGCCATTCCGCTTCCGCACGTCGCCTGACCGGTCCGCGAGGGTTGTACCGTTTCTTGCGTGTCCTTTCTCGATGCGCTCTCCGCCGCTCTCCCCCCGAGCCGGATCTTCCTCGATGACGACGTCATGGCCGCCTACTCCCGCGACCAAGCCGCCTGGGCCGCCGCCGGGCGGCCGGTCGCGCTGGTGAAGCCGGAGGACGCCGAGCAGGTGCGCGCCGTGGTGGCCGTCTGCGCCGAGCACCGGGTGCCCGTCGTGACGCGCGGCGCCGGCACCGGCCTGTCCGGCGGCGCGAACGCCGTCGACGGCTGCGTGCTGCTCGCGCTCGACGGCATGGACCGCATCCTCGAGATCGACGCCGACGAGCAGCTGGCCGTCGTGCAGCCGGGCGTGGTCAACGACCACCTGCGCGCGGCGGTCGCCGAGCACGGCCTGTGGTACCCGCCCGACCCGGCCAGCTCGCCGTGGTCCACGATCGGCGGCAACGTCGCCACCAACGCGGGCGGCGTCTGCTGCGTCAAGTACGGCGTCACCCGCGACTACGTGCTCGGCCTGCGCGTCGTGACCGCCGCGGGCGACCTCGTGACGCTCGGCCGGCGCACCCGCAAGGGCGTGGCCGGCTACGACCTGACCGGCCTGTTCGTCGGCTCGGAAGGCACCCTGGGCGTGATCACCGAGATCACCGTGCGGCTGCTGCCGCTGCCCGCCAAGCCGCCGCAGACGGTCGTCGGCGCGTACGACTCGCTGGTGGCGGCGGGCCAGGGTGTGGCGGCGGCTTCCGCGTCCGGGATCACCCCGGCCGCGCTGGAGCTGGTCGACCGCTACTGCCTGCGCGCCGTGGACGACTGGAAGAACATGGGCCTGACCGACCTCGGCGACGTCCTGCTGCTCGGCCGCATCGACACCGGGAACGAGCGCGAGGCCGAGGCGCTGCAGGACTGCTTCGACCGCGCCGGCGCCACCTGGAGCACCCGCTCCACCGACGCGGAGGAGGCCGAGGCGCTGTTCTCCGCCCGCCGGCTCGCCTACCCGGCGCTCGAACGGCTCGGCCCCGTGCTGACCGAGGACGTCTGCGTGCCGCGCGGCCTCGTCCCCGAGATGCTCGGCCGCATCGAGGCGCACGCCAAGGCGCACGACGTGCACATCGCCAACATCGCGCACGCCGGCGACGGCAACCTGCACCCGCTGATCATCGTTCAGGCGGGCGACGACGAGGCGCGCGCCCGGGCGCAGCAGGCGTTCGAGGCCATCCTCGACGACGCCATCGCACTCGGCGGCACGGTCACCGGCGAACACGGCGTGGGCCTGCTGAAGAAGCGCGGCTTGGAAGCAGAGCTGGGCGAGGACGTGATCGCGCTGAACCGCGCGATCAAGGCGGCGCTGGACCCGCACGGGATCTTCAACCCCGGCAAGGTCATCTGAGGAGCGCCACACGCTGAGATCGACCAGCGGTGACGGAGCGGGCCCGCACTGCCTCGAGACCTTTCAGGTACGGAGGCCCTGCGTCACGGTCGCAGGAAGATCGAGCACTCCGAGCAGGGACAGCAGGCCCAGCACGGCCAGGATGGACAGGACGGCCCAGGCCACCGGATTGCCGAAGTTGAGGGTCCAGCGGCTGCCCGCCCGCTGGTGGACGAGGATCGCCGGGTCCATCCGGTTGGCGTAGATCATTCCCGCGAGATGCCAGTGCCGGTCGTCGTCGCGCTGCACGAATCCGGACTCCCGCGCCTCCTCCGGCCGGAGTGGCAGCCGGTGGCCGGCCTCGCCGACCCGTACGCCGAAGACCAGGAAAGACAGGGCGGCGGCGGTCAGGGGCGTCCACGTGGCGGCGGTCACCGCCGCGGAGGGGGCGGCGACCTCCCACAGCTGAAGGGCGAGCAGGAACATGGCCCAGCCGGCCCCGGCCGCGACGGCCAGCAGCAGTCTCGCCATGCCGTTCAGGTAGACGCGGTAGCGGCGGGCCGAGCCGGCGGGCTGGGCGGCGTCCAGCTCGGGTCTGGCGCGCAGCAGGGCCGCGATCAGCAGCGGCGTGAGCAGGGTGAGCGCCGCCTGCGTGATGACCGGCGAGAAAGCGGTGGCGAAGGTCGTGGCCGTCCTGGTGGTCGCGTCGACGCCGATCCCGCGCATCGTGGGCAGGGTGGCGGGCAGCTCCCCGAACCGCCAGACCCCCGTGACCGCGGTGAGCACCAGCAGCAGGACGGACGGGATCAGCAACGGCCACGGCAGCCGTACCGGATCGGTACGCAGGGTGGTGTCGGCGGTGACCGCCTGCCGGGCGCCGGCGTACCAGTTCCCCTGCCGTTTGGCGGCCACGACCGCGCGGTGGGCCGCGTGGTAGAGCGCCAGGTGCGCGGCGGCCAGGACCGTGGCGGTGGCGGGCAGCATGGCGGGCGAACCGAGCAGGACGACCGCGACGGGAGAGGTAGGCGCCGCGACCGCGCCGGTGACCAGGACGGCACGGGCGTAGCGGCGGCGCTGAGCGGTGACGGCGGGATCGCTCACGTGGCTGCCGGGCACCCGCACGCCGAACGGCAGCGTCGGGCGGGCCAGGACGGGGGCCGCCCAGGCCGCGGCGGTTAACAGCGCGACCAGGGACAGGCAGGCCAGGGCCATCATGATCATGCCGGCGTTCCTTTCTTGACCGCGAACGAGCTCAGCACCTCTTCGCAGCGCAGCATCGCCTCATCGGTGTTCACACCGTGGACCGCGGCCTCGGCGAGCAGCGTGCGCAACCGCGCCTGCCACTCGTCGGCGAACCCCGCCTCCGGCGGCCCGGATCCGGCGTCGCGGCGCACCACGGCGCCGCTCTTGCGGTTGATCCGGATGACGCCCTGCCGGCGCAGCAGGTCGTAGGCCTTGTTCACGGTGTGGAAATTGATCGACAGGTCGGCGGCCAGCTGCCGGGTGGAGGGCAGCGCCGACCCCTCCGCCAGATCACCGTCGGCGATGGCCTCCACCACCCGATCCCTGATCTGCTGGTAAATCGGCACCTCGCTGTCGAGGTCGATCGTCAGAAGCACACTCAGACTCTATCTGATATAGAAGTACTATAACAGATCACCGGGGCCGGCAGAGCGCCTTGCGGCGCGACACCGCCAGGGCGCCTCGCCTGCGGCGGATCCCGTCGTCGTCACTTCACGAGGGACTGGGTGCCGAGCACGGTGAGGAGGGCGAGGCGGTCGGCGTCGTCGGTGCCCGGCTCGGCCGTGTAGATCATGATGCGCAGGTCGCTGCCCGTCACGGTGAGCACGTCGCAGTCGAGCCTGAGCGGGCCCACCTGCGGGTGGTCGATGGTCTTGCGCGCGGACTCGTGGTGGCCGACGGCACCGGAGTCCCACAGGCCGGCGAACCGTTCGCTGTGGGCGCGCAGGTCGGCGATCAGCCGCCGGAGCCGCCGGTCGGCCGGGTAGCGGCCGGCGGCCGTACGCAGGTCGGCGACCAGCGCGGCCTCGAACGCGCGCAGCGACTCCGGGGTGTGCCTGGCCCTGGAGCCGGGGCCGACGAAGTGGCGCCACACGCTGTTGCGCTCGTCGCCGCGCCACCCCGTCGGGTCGCCCATCAGAGCCGCGTACGGCGGGTTGGCCACGATCAGTGTCCAGGACGCGTCGTAGACGGCGACGGGCGTGCCGGTCATCCGGTCCAGCAGCCGCTGGACGCCCGGGGTGACGTACGCGGGCACCGTCTCCGGGCCGGGCGGCGCCAGACCGGCCAGCCCGTACAGGTGGGCGCGTTCCTCCGCCGACAGCCGCAGGGCCCGCGACAGCGCCTCGACGATCTGCGCCGACGGGTGGGCCGCGCGGCCCTGTTCGAGGCGGGTGACGTAGTCGACGGAGATCCCGGCCAGCAGGGCGAGCTCCTCGCGGCGCAGCCCGGCGGCGCGCCGTATCCCGCCTGAGGGCAGCCCGGTGGCCTCGGGGGAGACCCGGTCGCGCCAGCGGCGCACCGCCCGGCCGAATTCCGTGGTCGCCATGCCTCCCAGTCTGCACCCGGCGCCGGCGTCCTGCCTGGTACGGGGAGTCCCAGGAACCGGAGGCGACTGGCTGCCCCCGTGGCCAGGCGAGATCGTCGAGACATGACAACCACTCTCATCACCGGAGCCAACAAGGGCCTCGGCTTCGAGACCGCCCGCCGGCTCGTCGCCGCCGGTCACACCGTCTTCGTCGGCGGCCGCGACCCCGAACGCGCGCGCCGCGCCGCCGACGCCCTCGGCGCCCGGCACGTCGTCATCGACGTCACCGACGACAAGTCCGTCGCCGCCGCCGTCCGGGACGTCGAGGCCGAGGGCGGTCTCGACGTGCTGGTCAACAACGCCGGCATCGAGACGCGGACCTCGGACAACGGCGTGCCCGGCGCGGCCGACGTGACCCCCGGCATGGCGCGCGACCTGTTCGAGACCAACGTCTTCGGCGTCGTCCGCGTCACCCACGCGTTCCTGCCCCTGCTGCGGCGCTCGGCCGCCCCGGTCGTGGTCAACGTGAGCAGCGGCCTGGGCTCGCTCACCCGGATGAGTGACCCCGGCACGCTCGGATCCGCCTACCCGGGCCTCGAGTACCCGGCGTCGAAGGCCGCGGTCAACATGATCACCTTGCAGTACGCGAAGGCGTTCCCGCAGATGCGCGTCAACGCCGCCGACCCCGGCTTCACCAAGACCGACCTCAACGGCCGCACCGGCACGCAGACCGTCGAGGAGGGCGCCGAGATCATCGTCCGCCTGGCGCAGGTGGGGCCGGACGGCCCGACCGGCGGCTACTTCGCCGCCGACGGCCCCGTCCCTTGGTGATCCCTGTACGCGCGGGGTGTCCGGTAGGAGCCCTTCACGTGGGCATAGTTCATCCCATGGAATGCACCACCCGTACCGCGACCGGCTCCGTGGAGGAGACCGTGGAGCGGCTCAAGGAGTTGATCACGGCCAGGGGACTGACGCTCTTCGCCGTCATCGAGCACGACGTGGCCGCCGCCGCCGTCGGGCTGAAGATGCGTCCCTCCAAGGTGGTGATCTTCGGCAACCCGAAGGTGGGCGCCCCGATCATGATCGCGGCTCCGCTGGCCGCGCTCGACCTGCCCCTGAGGCTTCTCGTGTGGCAGGACGCGTCCGGCAAGACCAAGGTCAGTCACCACCTCGTCGGCGAACTGAAGCGGCGGCACGGCCTCACCGAGGAGCAGGGCGCGGCCCTGGACGTCTTGGACGACCTGGCGGCCGCCGTGGCGGGATGACCGCGCCCGCCCGGGAACGCCGCTCAGGAACGCCGCTCGGGCGCGAAGCGCCCGGGGTCGGCGGCGACGAAGTCGGCGATCGTGGCGGGCGGCCTGCCGAGGATCCGCTGGACGTCGCCGGTCGCCCGGTCGTAGCGGTTGGCGGCGTGCAGGCGGGCCATCGTGGCCAGGTGGTCGGTCACGTGCGCAGGCAGTGCCAGCGTGCCGAGCTCCTGCCGTGCCCACCTCTCGTACGGCATGTCCACGTACACGATGCGCCGCCCCAGCGCCGCGCCGAACTCGTCCGCCAGCTGACGTAGGTCGCGGGAGGCGCCGCCGGTCAGCTCGTACACCGCCCCGACGTGCGGCGCGGGGCAGGCCAGCACGGCGGCCACCACGTCGGCGACGTCGCGGGCCGCGACGGGCGAGGTGCGGCCCGACCCGAACGGCAGGCGGATCTCGTCGTGGCGCCGGATCGACGCGGCGGCCAGGTCGCGCAGCAGCGGGTTCTCCATGAACACGGTGGGCCTGATGTGCGTGACCGGCAGGCCCGACCAGTTCAGCACCTGCTCGCCGAGCCAGTGCTGCCGATGCTGGCGGGATTCGGCGGTGCTGCGCAGGTCCATCTGGGAGACGGTCATCTGTGACATGTTCACGAAGACCTCCAGGTCGCCCTGAGCACGGGCGGCGGCAGCGGCGGCGGCCGTCGCCTCGACGAGGCTCGGCGACGGGGTCATCGCGAAATACAGGCGGCGGCAGCCGTCCAGGGCGCGGGCGACGTCTCCGGCGAGGGTCAGGTCGCCGGAGACCACCTCGGCCCCGGCGGCGCGGAGGCCGTGCGACCGGTCGTCCTCGCGGTGGACGAAGGCGCGCACCGGCAGGCCGCGCTCCAGCAGGTCGCCTGCCACCCTGCGGCCGATGCCGCCGGCGGCGCCGGTGACGAGGATCGGCGATGCGGGCACGATGTCCTCGTGACCGCCCTCCGTTGCCGCAAACCCTCAGATGGGACGGCATAGCGGCATATTTCCGCCACGATGGCGTCCGGCATCCACCACCGTCTTCGGTATGGAAGCTCGGGGGCACCTGGGTGGTGCCGTGGCGGGGCTGCCGCGTCCGCCGGTGAGCGCGGCGGTGGCCGTCGCGGTGATCGGGATGTTCTGGCTGCCTCCGATCGTCCAGGCCGCCCTACCGGGACATCTCCTGCGGCATGCGAGCGACCTGCGTGCCGGGGAGGTGGGGGAGTGGTGGGACGCCGGTGGCCGGTTCGGGGCTTCGGTGGCGGTTCATGTGTTGCTCGGTCTTGCCGG
>NZ_SMKQ01000165.1 GCF_004348995.1 Nonomuraea terrae | reverse complement strand
CGGCCCCTACCAGCCGCTCGACCCCGCCAGGCGGGCCGGTCAATCCCCGTACGACCCCGCCCTGTACTCCCGCCCGCTGCCCCGGCGGGAGCGCAGGCCGAAGTCGTACATCGGCGCGATCACCCTGTTGCTGGCCTTCATCGTCGGAGGGATCATCGTGCTCGCGCAGTCCAAGTCGGCAGCCGGAGTGAGCCCGACCATCGTCGGCGGCGCCATGCTCATCGCCATCGGCGCGGGCCTGCTCATCGCCGCCTGGTGGGGGCGCGGCGCCGGCCTGGTGGCCATCGGCACCGTCGTCGCCCTGCTGGTGGGCACGGGGCTGATGTTCGGCGGCGTGCCGAGGAACGTCGGCACGTCGGAGTGGGTCCCCGCCAGCGTCGCCGAGGCGAGCCGACTCTACGACGTGGGGGTGGGCGACGGCCTGCTCGACCTGTCGGAGCTGCAGCTGGCGCCGGGATCGACGGTGACGTTCAACGCCGCGGTCTCGGCGGGCGAGCTGGTGGTGATCGTGCCGCCGACGGCCAGGGTCGAGGTGCACGCGAGGAACAAGGTGGGCGACATCCAGATCGACCGGGCGCTCAGAGGCGGGGTGGACGTCCGCTTCAACCAGACGCTGGAGCCCGAGGTGCAGCCGGAGGGCGTGCCCGCCACGATCGTGCTCAACCTGCGCGGCGGCGTCGGCGACATGGAGGTGCGCCGTGGCGCGTGACGTCGAGCGTCCCCGGCGGGGCCACCGCACGGATTGGATGGCCCTGCTCAGCGGTGTGTTGTTCGTCGTTCTGGGCATTCTGATCGTTACACGGGCCATCACGGATCCGCTGATCCTGATCGGGGTGATGGTGCTGGGATTGGCGTTCGCTGGCCTGGTGGCGATCATCGCGCGGGGGGTTCGCGGGAAGTAGACCTTGACCGGGAAAAGCACCGGCGTACGTTCGGAGTGTCCGCCTTTCCCCCTGCTTTGAGGGAGGACGTATGCCCCGAATCACCGTCACAGTCGACGGAGTCACGTACGAGGAGGACGTCGAGCCGCGTGTCCTCCTCGTCCACCTGCTACGAGAGCGGCTGGGCAAGACCGGCACCCCCGTGGGGTGCGACACCAGCAACTGCGGCGCCTGCACGGTCCTGCTCGACGGCAAGAGCGTCAAGAGCTGCTCGGTGCTCGCCGTCCAGGCCGACGGCTGCGACGTCGTCACGATCGAGGGCCTCGGCACGAGCGGGTCGATGCACCCGATGCAGCAGGCCTTCCACGAGGAGCACGCACTGCAGTGCGGCTACTGCACACCGGGCATGGTCATGGCAGCGATCGACCTGCTCAGGGAGAATCCCGACCCGTCCGAGGAGACGATCAGGCAGGGCCTGGAGGGCAACCTCTGCCGCTGCACGGGCTACTGCAACATCGTGCGCGCCGTCCGCAGGGGCGCCCAGGAGATGGGGCAGGCGGTGACCAGGTCATGACCGTCCAGGAGGTAGGGCAGCCGAGGAAGCGCAAGGAGGACGCCAGGCTGCTGACGGGGCGCACGCAGTGGACGGACAACCTCACGCGGCCTGGCCTGCTGCACGTGATGTTCCTGCGCAGCCCCATGGCGCACGCCAGGATCGCGAGCGTCGACGTGTCGGCCGCCCGCGGCATGCCGGGCGTGGTGGCGGCCTTCAGCGGCCAGGACTTCGCCGCCGAGCAGGGCAGCCTGCCGTGCGCGTGGCCGGTCACCGAGGACATCGTCATCCCCGACCACCCGCCGATGGCCGTCGACGAGGTCCGCTACGTCGGCGAAGCCGTGGCCTGCGTGGTCGCGACCGACCGCTACCGCGCGGCCGACGCGCTCGACGCCATCGAGGTCGACTACGAGCCGCTGCCGGCCGTGGTCGACATGAACGAGGCCCTGGCCTCCGACAGCGCGAAGGTGCACGAGGCGGGCAACAAGGCCTTCAGCGTCACGATCACCTCGGGTGACATAGAGGCCGCCTTCCGGGACGCGCCCGTCGTGATCGACCGCACGTACGTCCAGCAGCGCCTGATCCCGTCGGCGATGGAGCCGCGGGCGGTCATGGCCGACACCGACGGCGAGTCGTTCACCGTGTGGTCGTCCACGCAGATCCCGCACGTGCTGCGGGTCATGCTGGCGGTCGTGACCGGCATCCCCGAGCACCGGATCCGGGTGATCGCGCCCGACGTGGGCGGCGGGTTCGGCTCGAAGCTGCAGGTCACCGCCGAGGAAGTGCTCTGCCTGCTGCTCGCCCGCAAGCTCGGCAAGCCCGTCAAGTGGGGGGAGTCGCGCTCGGAGGGCAACCTCACCGTCCACCACGGCCGCGACCAGATCCAGCACGTCCGGCTGGCCGCCGACTCCGACGGGCGCGTCCGCGGGCTCCAGGTCGGCCTGCTGGCCGACATGGGCGCGTACCTGATGCTCGTGACGCCGGGCATCCCCATGCTGGGTGCGCAGATGTTCAACGCGATCTACAAGATGGACGCGTACGAGTTCGGCTGCACGGGCGTCTTCACCACCAAGATGCCGACGGACGCGTATCGGGGCGCGGGCCGCCCGGAGGCGACGTTCGCCATCGAGCGGGTGATGGACGAGCTGGCCGCCGAGCTGGGCATGGACCCGATCGAGGTGCGCAGGCGCAACTGGATCAGGCACGAGGAGTTCCCGTACACGACGATCTCGGGGCTGACGTACGACTCCGGCAACTATGAGGCGGCGACGGAGAAGGCGCTGGCGTTGTTCGGCTACGACAAGCTGCGGGCCGAACAGGCCGACCGGCGCGACAGGGGCGACCCGGTGCAGCTCGGGATCGGCGTCAGCACGTTCACCGAGATGTGCGGCCTGGCACCGTCGCGGATGCTCGGCGAGGCCAACTACGGCGCGGGCGGCTGGGAGCACGCGTCGGTGCGCATGCTGCCGACGGGCAAGGTCGAGGTCATCACCGGCACCTCGCCGCACGGGCAGGGCCACGTGACGTCGTGGAGCCAGATCGTCTCCGACGCGCTCGGCGTGCCGTTCGACGACATCACGGTGCTGCACGGCGACACGGCGATCGCCCACAAGGGCATGGACACCTACGGCTCGCGTTCGCTGGTCATCGGCGGCGTGGCGGTGGTCAAGGCGTGCGACAAGGTCAGGGAGAAGGCCCGCAGGCTGGCGGCCCACCTGATGGAGTGCTCGCCCGACGACCTCGACTTCGCGGCGGGGGCGTTCACGGTGCGCGGCACGGAGCAGAGCAGAACCATCCAGGAGCTGGCGTACGCCGCGTTCACGGCGCACGACCTGCCCGAGGGCGTGGAGGCGCGGCTGGACTCCGACGCCACGTTCGACCCGGACAACTACTCCTTCCCGCACGGCACCCACCTGTGCGCGGTGGAGGTCGACACCGAGACGGGCATGGTGAAGATCCGCTCGTACGTGGCGGTCGACGACGTCGGCACGGTGGTCAACCCGCTGATCGTCGAGGGCCAGGTGCAGGGCGGCATCGCGCAGGGCATCGCGCAGGCCCTGTTCGAGGAGGCCGTGTACGACGCCGAAGGCAACCTGCTGACCACCACGATGGCCGACTACCTGCTGCCGTCGGCGGCCGACCTGCCGAACTTCACGCTCGACCGGACGGAGACCCCGGCCACGAGCAACCCGCTGGGCGTCAAGGGCGTCGGCGAGGCCGGCACGATCGCCTCGACCCCGGCCGTGGTGAACGCGATCGTGGACGCGCTGCGCCCGTACGGCATCCACGACATCCGGATGCCGTGCACGCCGGAGCGCGTCTGGAGAGCCCTGGAAGGAGTGCGGCGATGATCCCCGCGCAGTTCGACTACGAGCGGCCGGCCTCGCTCGCCGAGGCGTGCCAGGCGCTGGCCGAAGACGACGAGGCGAAGGTGCTGGCGGGCGGGCAGTCGCTGCTGCCGCTGCTGCGGCTGCGGCTGGCGTACCCGACGAAGCTGGTCGACGTGGGCCGGCTGGATGAGCTGAAGGGCGTGCACGACCGGGGTGACCACGTGTTCATCGGTGCGATGGCCACGCACGACGAGGTCCTGCGCGCGCCCGCGGTGGCGTCCGGCTGCCCGCTGGTGGCGATGGCGACGGCGCACGTGGCCGATCCGGCGATCCGGCACCGGGGCACGTTCGGCGGCTCGCTGGCCCACGCCGACCCGGCGGGCGACCTGCCGGCCGTGGTGCTGGCCCTGGACGGTGTCCTCGTGGCCAGGTCGGCGCAGGGCGAGCGGGAGATCCCGGCCGCCGACTTCTTCGTCGACTACCTGGAGTCGTCGCTGGCCCAGGGCGAGATCCTGGCCGGGGTGCGGATCCCGAAGCCGGGCGAGGGCTGGGGTTTCCACTACGAGAAGTTCCACCGTACGGCGCAGGCGTGGGCGATCGTCGGCGTGGCGGCGGCCGTCCGGCGCTCGAACGGCGCGATCACCGAGGCCAGGCTCGGGCTGACGAACATGGGGGCGACACCCCTGCGCGCCCACGCGACCGAGGCCGCCCTGCGCGGCGTCGAGCTGGGCGACGCGGTACGCCAGGCGTGCGAGCAGGCGGCGGACGGCACCTCACCGCCGTCCGACCTGCACGCGCAGCCCGACTACCGCCGGCATTTGGCCAGGGTCCTGACCCACCGCGCGGTCCGCACCGCGGCCGGATCGCCCTGACCGTGCGGAGGGGGCGCCTCTTCCGGGGCGTCCCCTGCGCGACGTAGTGTCACAGGAATCGGAAGGAGCGGATCGGTGACTCCTCCGCTCCCTGAAGGGAGCGGCTTCTCGCCCCGCTCGCGCGGGAGACGACGGCCAAGCCCTGACCGATGCCCGAAAGCACGAGACCAATCGTATCCGGAGGCGGCGACAATGGCGATGCGGTTCGATCACGAGTTCACTGTTCCGGTTCCCATCGAGCAGGCGTGGGCGGTGCTGCTCGATGTCGAGCGGGTCGCGCCGTGCCTGCCCGGGGCGGCGCTGGAGACCTTCGAGGGCGACGCGTTCGCCGGCCGGATGAAGGTCAAGGTCGGCCCGATCACGGTCACCTACCGTGGCACTGCCACGTTCCAGGACGTCGACAAAGACTCCTACTCGATGACCATCCAGGCGTCCGGCAAGGAGGCCAGGGGTGCCGGCACGGCGTCGGCCACGGTCAAGGCGCGCATGTCGCCGCGTGACGACTCGACGCTGGTGACCGTGGAGACGTCGTTCAACGTGACCGGCCGGCCCGCGCAGTTCGGGCGCGGCGTGATGGCCGAGGTGGGCGGCAAGCTGATCGAGAAGTTCGCCGACAACCTGGCGCGGCTGCTCTCCGAGCCCACGGTGGAGCCGGCTCCGGCGGCGACGGCCGACGAGGAGCGGCATCTCGCCGCCGTGCCGGAGACCGAGGAGGAGCTGCGTCCCGTGGCCACGCTGCGCGCCTCGCGCACGGCCGACGAGGAGGCGCTCGACCTGCTGGAGGTCGCCGGTCAGCCGCTGCTGAAGCGGCTGGCGCCGGTCGCGGGCGCGGTCGCGGTGCTGCTGCTCATCGTCTGGGTGATCCGCCGGATTACGCGCTGATTTTCGGCAAATAGTCAATCAAGTCCGGACACTTCCCCCAGCGCGGGGGAAGTGCCTTTCCCGCAGGACATCGGACCAGCGGGGGGACTTGGGATGCCGGACTGCACCGTCGTCGTCATCACGTACAACGACGCCGAACGACTGCCCAGAGCCGTGCGTTCGGTGCTCCGGCAGACGCTGCGCGACCTGGAAGTGATCATCGCGGACGACGCCGGCACCGACGGCACACCGGAGGTCGCCCGGCGGCTCATGGACGGCGATCCGCGCGTGCGCTACCTGCGCAGGGCCGCCAACAGCGGCGGCTGCGGGGCCCCGCGCAACGACGGGATCGACGCGGCCCGCTCCCCGTACGTCATGTTCCTGGACAGCGACGACGAGCTGCCGCCGCACGCCTGCAAGAGCCTGCTGGCCGAGATCGAGCGGACGGGCGCCGAGTTCGTCTCGGGGCAGATCTCGCGGCTGTTCGAGTCGAGCGGGAAGCTGCATCCGTACTATCCGTCGTTGTTCGCCCGGCGGCGGGTGGTGGCGGGCATCCGCGAGGACCCCGAGCTGTTCCTCGACTGCTTCAGCACCAACAAGCTCTACGACACGGCCTGGCTGCGCGAGCACCTGGTGCGCTTCCCCGAGGACATCCACTACGAGGACCACGTCTTCGCCGCCGAGCTGTACGCGGTGGCGCGCAGGTTCGCGGTCGTGCCGTGGACGGTCTACCACTGGCACCGCGCGCCGGCGACGAGCTCGATCTCGCTGAGCGTCGACGACCTGGAGAACGTCCGCCAGCGGGTCATCGCGGCCCGGCTGAGCGACGACATCCTGCGCGACTACGGGGCCAGCGACCTGGTGCCGCACCGGCAGTACCGGTTCGTCCGCCAGGACCTGCGGGTCTACCTCAACCCGCTGCCGCTGCGCGACGTCGTGTGGGTCAAGGAGTTCGCCTCGATCGTGCGGCCGTACCTGGAGGAGATCCCCGAGGCCGTCATCGAGCGGATCCCGCCGCTCGACCGGGTCTGCTGCCGGCTCATCCTGGACGACCGCATCGAGGACCTGCGGGTGGCGGCGGCCTCGCTGACCGGCCCGCGGGCCGCGCCCCGGGCGGCCGTGCAGCGGAACGGGCGGACGTACTGGGGCACGTCGGTCTCGCCGCAGCTGGACATCACGAAGCTGCGGCTGGCCGAGCTGCCCTTCTCGCACTCCCGGCTGCGCCACGAGATCACCGCCATCTCCTCGGACGGCCGGCGCGTGCGGATGACCGTGCGGACGTACGACCCGTTCGGCGCGCTGCCCGCGGAGTGGACGGCGTTCCTGCAGCTCGGCAAGGAGCGCGTGCCGATCACGCCGGAGCCGACGGGCGAGGGCGGCTACGTCAGCGAGATCACGTTCACGCCGTCGCGCACCTGCGAGCCGCGCATCGGCTTCACCCGCGTCTCCGACGGCCGCACCACGACAGACCGGCTCCTCGTGGATCCGCGCCTGGAGCCGATCGAGCTGCCCGGCTGCACGCTGCGGGCCGAGGGGTACGCCGCCTACCTGGGCGTACGCGCCGATCCTGCCCCGAAGTCCGCCGCCCGCAGGTTCGCGCGGCGACTGCTGAAGCGCTGCGGCACGCCGCGGACCAAGCTGCGCGCGTACAAGCTGCTGATCAAGGTGGTCAGGCCCCGGCCCGACCTGGCGCTGTTCGAGTCGGACGTCGGCAAGGGCTGCACCGGCAGCCCCCGGGCCATCTACGAGGAGGTGCGCCGGCGCGGCCTGCCGATCGAGGCGGTCTGGTCGGTGGCCAAGGGCCGCGCGAACTTCCCGCCCGGGGCGCGGCTCGTGCGCCGGGGCAGCTGGCGTTACCTCTGGACGATGGCCAGGGCCGGGATCTGGGTCGACAGCCACGGCCTCCCGCTGGACTTCCCCAAGCCCAAGGGCACCCGCTACCTGCAGACCTGGCACGGCCAGGGCATCAAGTCGATCGGGTTCGACGCGCCCGACCTGCGCGCCGACTTCGACCGGCCGCGCGCGCAGTGGCGGGCCGCCGTCGCCCGCTGGGACGCCCTGGTCTCGCCGAGCGCGGAGTTCTCGCGCATCTTCCCGGCCTCGAACGGCTACACCGGCAAGATCTACCGGTACGGCACGCCGAGGTGCGACGCGCTCGTGCGCGGAGAGGTGACCGGCGACGTGCGGAGCCTGCTGGAGATCCCGCCAGGGCGAAAAATCCTCCTATATGCGCCTACGTATAGGGATCGGGCGAAAGGCAGCGGCCAGTCCGTCCGCGTGGACCTGGAGTCGCTGGCCGAGGAGCTGGCCGGCGACTGGGTGGTGATCCTGCGGACTCATCCCGTGGAACGTTACAAACTTCCCGAGCACCTGCGGCACTTCGTCCGCGACGCCGGCTCCTATCCCGAGATCAACGACCTGATGCTGGTCTCCGACGCGCTGCTGACCGACTACTCCTCCGTCATGTGCGACTACGCGATCACCGGCAAGCCCATGCTCTTCTACATCGACGACTGGGACGACTACCGCCTGTCGGAGCGCGGCGTCTACCACGACCTGCCGGCCATCGCCCCGGGCCCGTGCGTCACGACGACCGCTGACCTGGTGGCCGCGCTGCGCGACCTGCCCGCCGGGCACGCGTCGTACGCCGACCGGTACGCCGCCTTCCGCGAGTTGTGGTGCGCCGACGAACACGGCGAGGCGGCGGCCAGGATCGTCGCCGACTTCTTCGGCCTGCCCCAGCAGCCCGGGACGCGATCTGCTCCCCGCGAAGAGGAGGCGGCCCTGTGAGCGTGGTCTTCAGCTGCCTGGACGCCGACACGCTCGGCGGCGTCCAGCACGTCACCCACACCCTCGCCCAGGGCCTGGCCGAACGCGGCCACGAGGTGCACGTCGTCGGCCTGCACCGCTCGTCCCGGCCGTTCCGATACGTGGAGAGCCCGCGCTACCACCGGCACGCGATCAGCCGGAGCCGGGCGGACGGCCGGCTCGCACGCGGGCGGGCCGACCGGCGGCTGAGGCGGCTGCTGGAGTCGATCGAGCCCGGTTACGCGGTCATGACCACGCCGTCGGTGGTCGCTCGCGTGTCCGGCCTGCTGCCGGAGGCGTTCCGGTCGATCGGCCAGTACCACGGCTCCTACGACCACGCCCGCGGCTGCTGGCACCTGGCCTCGATCCGGCGCCACTACCCCGCGCTGCACCAGGCGGTCTTCCTCAGCGAGCACGACGCCTGGCAGTTCTCCGAGCACGCGCTGCTGCCCAACGCCTGGACGCTGCCGAACCCGCTGGCGAGCTGGCCGGATGGGGTGTCCGCGCTGGACATGCCGCGCGTGCTCGGCGTGGGCCGGCTGGAGGGGGTCAAGCGGTTCGACCGGCTGATCACCGCGTTCGCCCGCTCGGGGGCGCCGCGGCCGTGGCAGCTGCACCTCATCGGTGACGGAAGCGAGCGCGAACGGCTGCGCGCGCACGCCGAGCGCGAGGGCGTCGCCGATCGCGTGGTGTTCAGGGGCCCGGTGCCGGCCGCCCGGATGTCGCAGGAGTACCTGCGCGCCTCGGTGGTGGGCCTGACCAGCGAGCACGAGGGCCTGCCCGTCGTGCTGCTGGAGGCGGGTGCGCACGGGGTGCCGTCGGTGGCGTTCGACGTGTCCGGCGGCGTGCGCTCCGCCGGGCCGGTGCCGGTGCCGCCGGGTGACGTGGACGCGTTCGCGGCGGAGCTGGGCCGGCTCGTCGGCAGCCGGGCCGAACGGCTGCGGCTGGGGGCCGAGGCCCGCGCACGGGCCGAGGCGTTCCGCCTCGACCACGTGCTCGACCGCTGGGAGTCGATGTTCGCGCACATCGACCGCTAGGACTCAGACCGGCTCGGTCAGCTCCGAGCGCTGCTGCGGGATGCCGGCCAGCGCGCGCTGACGCGAGGTGAGCATCGCGGCCACCGGGCCGGGCTCGCGCAGCCGGTTGAGCCGGTCGCGCATGCCCTTGCGCATGCGGCTGGCCTTGCGCTTCTGCATCGTCTTCTGGCAGGCCGCGATGTGCTCCTTGGACGGCTTCGGCACCCCGGTGATCTCGTAGCCCATCGACTCCAGCCGGTCGCCCAGCATGTGCTCGGCGAGCGCGATCTCCCAGTCGTCCAGCCGGTTCGCCCAGCTGCCGACCCGGCTGCGGGTGACCTCGCCGTGGGTGTTGCGGTGCCAGACCTTGTGCTGCGGGACGGCCTGGACGGCCGCCTCACGCGGCGAGATCATCGACGGCGAGAAGTCCTCGTCCAGGAAGTGGCAGAGCTTCTTCAGCTCGGTCTCCGGGTCGTCGGTGAGGTCCTCGTAGCGCAGCTCGTAGTAGGTGTCCTCGGGCAGCGTGCGGCGCAGCTTGCCGCCGGCGTCGATGGCCTCGGCCCAGGTCGAGATGGCGTGGAAGGAGTCGAGGGTGTACCAGGGCATCTCCTTCAGCGAGGCCACGCAGTCGCGGCCGTCCCTGATGAGATGGACGAACTGGGCGTCGGGGAAGAGCCGTAGCAGCATGTCGACCTGCTTGACGTAGCTCGGCCGCTTGTCGCCCCAGCGCACCTTGTCGAACCGGTCGGCGTACATCCGGAAGGCCGTGCCGAAGACCGAGCCGAGCGAGCCGGGCCCGTCCACGACCTGCTGGATGAAGTCGTCCTTGTCGAGCTTGAGCTCGCGGAACTTGGTGCTGCGGTCGGTCGCGATCCACTGCGCCAGCGCCCGGCGCCGGTGAGCCACACGCAGGTCGCCCCACGTGCGGCGCCGGTAATAAACGGGAACGAGGAAGCGCGTCTCCGGCGGCACCGCCATACGGGGGTGCGAGTGGAGCATGAGCTGGAGCATCGTGGTGCCGGACCGCGGGCATCCGATGACGAAGACTGGCCGGTCTGACATTTCGTACTAACCCCCGAAAACTTAGACGAGAACGTGCTCTCGGCTCTCCTGAGCGGTGCTCACGCCGTGCCTGCGCGCGAAGAGCCACATCCGGTAGACCAGGAAGACCTCGTTGACCAGCAGCAGCACCCCCGCTCCCGCGGCGAGCGGGATCAGCGCCCACGCCCCCGCGAGGGGCGCGACCACGAACACCGCCGCATGGAACTCGATGCCGCTGACCAGGTGCGAGCGGACCCGGTGGCGGGCCAGGAACCGGTTGAGCCGCCGGTAGAGCCGGAAGAACCAGCGCGGGCGCGGCGCCCGGCCGGGCGGCAGCACATCGAGCGGTTCCGGCTCCAGCGGGTCGGGCCCCAGAGGATCGGCCGCCAGGGGCGCCATGCCCAGGGCGTCCGGCTCCTGCCGCCCCTCCCTGATGGTGTCGCGCACGCGCTTCATCTGCGGCGCGTTGACATACCTGAACAGGTCCAGGACGGCCACCGCGGCACCCAGCACGATGAACTGCACATCGCCGGTCAGC
The DNA here is from genome assembly GCF_004348995.1 of Nonomuraea terrae. Classification (GTDB taxonomy): domain Bacteria; phylum Actinomycetota; class Actinomycetes; order Streptosporangiales; family Streptosporangiaceae; genus Nonomuraea; species Nonomuraea terrae. The sequence goes on along the minus strand of NZ_SMKQ01000165.1, from coordinate 10,158 downwards.
GCGTACTGGCCGTAGGCCAGGCCACCGGCGCACAGGACCACCCTGATCCGGTCTCCCACGTAGTCCAGCCAGAGCCCGAAAGGCGTCCCCGTGCCCTTGAGCCGGGCTATCTTGCCGTCCACGCAGTCGATCATGAAACTGAGGTAGAAGAGGCAGGCACCCGCCGCGAGCTGGTTCGTCGCGAAGAACGCCGCCGACACCATGCCGAGGACCAGTGAGAACACGGTGAGCGCGTTGGGCGTCAGCCGGGTGTGGTTGGCGACGGGAAGGGCGACCCGGCAGGCGACCGGATCCACGAAATAGACGGTCCACCAAGAGTCTCTCCGCTTGCGTGTCTCGTAGACGTCATCGAGCGAATAGGTCCTCATGGAGTCCAGCATGACCACGGAAGGCCGCGGAGTGGTCACTCTCTGGAACTACTGGGGGATGTCCATGCCTGTTCTTGACCTGCCCGGCACCGGAATCCGCCACGTGGCAGTGCTGTCACCCTCCCGGCACCATCCCTTGAACACCAGGCCGCGCAGCTCCGCGCGGACGCCGAGCCGCCAGGTGCCGCCCTCCAGGCGTTCGGCGTCGGCCACCGCCACGTAACCGTGCCGGCCCTTGCGCTTGACCTCCAGCGGCACCCGGCGGCGGCCGTCGCTGAGCCACAGGCTCACCTTGGCGACCCGGCGGTCGACACGGTGGAACGACACGTGAACGCGCAGCCGGTAGCCGGCCTCGACGCGCTCGCACGCCTCGACCTCGGCGATCAGCTTGACCTCGTCGCGGGCGTCGAACACCTCGTCGGGGATGCGCAGGCGCCGGTTGCGGAAGAACGGGTAGTCGCCGTACCAGCCGGTCGTACGCCGGCCGCGCGGCACCACGCGGGTGACGTCGTCCCTGCCGCGGCGGAACTCGCGGACGGCACGCAGCTCCGCCAGCAGCCCGCGCCTGAGCAGGTGCAGCTCCAGGCGGCGCAGCGACGGCGCGGTGGCCAGCACGTGCGGGCTCAGCTCCGCCAGCCAGGCGCGGCCGAGGTCGAGCAGCGGGCCCGGATCCTCGCGCCGCTCCACGCAGCCCTCCAGCGCCTGGAACAGGAAGAGGGTGTCCTTCTCCAGCACGAGCGAGTCGAAGCCGTCGAGCAGCTCGGGCGCCCGCTCGTCGAGGAACGCGCGCACCGACCGGATGGCCGCCAGGCGCTCGTTGAGGTTGGACAGCTCCCTGCGGCGCTGCGTGATCGACGTGCCCTCCTCGTCGCGCTTGCGCCAGTGGTAGACCACGTCGCCCACCATGTCGACGCTCGTGGCCAGCACGTGGGCCTGCATGGCGACGGGCACGTCCTCGTAGATCCCCGACGGGAACGCCAGGCCGTGCCGCTCCCAGAAGTCACGCCGGTAGACCTTGTTCCACACCGTGCGGTCCCTGATCAGCACCTGCTTGTCGGTGATGTGGGTGCACAACTTCGGCTTCCTGAACACCTTCTCGTGCAGGGTCGACTCCTCCAGCTCGCCGTCCACGAGCCTCCTGACCGCGCCGCACGCGAGTTCCGAGCCGGTCTCGGCGAGGCTGCCTGTCAGCACCTCGTACGCCTCGGGCGGCACGACGTCGTCGCCGTCGGCGAAGGCCAGGTAGGCACCGCGGGCCTGCCGGATCCCCTGGTTGCGGGCCGGCCCCGGCCCGAGGTTGCGCTGCCCCACGAGCACGAACCGGGGATCGCGCGCGGCGAAGTCCTCGGCCACCCGCCGGCTCCCGTCCACCGACCCGTCGTCCACGAGGATCACCTCGATGTCCTCCAGGGTCTGCGCGGCCAGCGACTTCAGGCACTCGGTGAGGTACGGCTCCACGTTGTAGAACGGGACGACGACGCTGAGCAGGGGGATCATGCCGAATTCGCTCCTTGGCTCGGTACGGGTCGAGGGCAGCATGCCGTGACGTGGGGCGGGATTCCGTGTCCGATGGCCGTCCCTGATCAGCTCTTTACCGGACAAGGATCCGCTACGTTGGGCAAGGGGTCGAGCACGAATCGTAGGGGGAGCGGTGCTGAGAGACGTGCGAGATGATGATCTGCCGGTTATGCGCCGATGGCGTAACCACCCGCGCGTCCGCGCCGCCAGCTTCACCACCCACGAGATCACCGAGGACGAACACGCCCGCTGGTGGGCCGCCACCCGCGGCGACGCGGGCACCCGCGTGCTGATCTACGACCATGAGGCCGCCGCCGCAGGGGTGGTGACCTACTCCGGCGTGACGCCGGAGGCCGCCCGCTGGGGCTTCTACCTCGACCTCGACGGCCTCGAACGGTCGGGGCGGCTGCTGGCGGCCTGGGCCGGCCTGGAGCGGGCGGCCATCGCGCACGCCTTCGGACCGCTCGGCCTCGCCGCGTTGCGCGGCGAGGTGCTGTCCGACAACGAGCCGGTCAGGCGGATGCACCGCAGGTTCGGGTTCGTCGAGGTGGAGACCTACCAGCGGCACGTCGACGGCGTGCCGCGCGACGTCGTGGCCATCGAGCTGAGAAGGGAAGACGCATGATCTCCATCGCGGGGCGGCCGATCGGGCCCGGGCATCCGCCGTACGTCGTGGCCGAGATGTCCGGCAACCACAACGGGAGCCTGGAACGCGCGCTGGCCATCGTGGACGCGGTGGCCGAGGGGGGCGCGCACGCGCTGAAGCTGCAGACGTACACGCCGGACACGCTGACGATCGACTGCGACGCTCCGGCGTTCCGGATCGGCGACGGGCACGAGTTGTGGGGCGGCGAGACGCTCTACCGGCTCTACGAGCGCGCCCACACGCCGTGGGAGTGGCACGAGCCGATCATGGAGCGCGCGCGGGAGCGGGGGCTGGCCGCGTTCTCGGCGCCGTTCGACCCGACGGCCGTGGTGCTGCTGGAGAAGCTGGACGTGCCGGCGTACAAGATCGCGTCGTCGGAGATCGTCGACCTGCCGCTGATCCGGCTCGCGGCCGGCACGGGCAAGCCGCTGATCATCTCCACCGGCATGGCGACGACCGGCGAGATCGAGGCCGCGGTGTCGGCCGCGCGCGAGGCCGGCTGCACGCGGCTCGCCGTGTTGTCGTGCACGGCGTCCTACCCGGCGGCGCCGTCCGAGAGCAACCTGCGGGCGCTGCCGCTGCTGGGCGCGCTCACCGGTGAGGTCGTCGGCCTGTCCGACCACACGCCGGGGCTGGGGGCCGCGCTGGCGGCGGTGGCGCTCGGGGCGTGCGTGATCGAGAAGCACGTCACGCTGTCGCGGGCCGACGGCGGGGTCGACGCCGCGTTCTCACTGGAGCCGGCCGAGCTGGCGGCGCTGGTGGTGGAGAGCGAGCGGGCCTGGCAGTCGCTGGGCGAGGCGGTGATCGGGCCGCGCCCGTCGGAGCGCGAGGGGCTGCGCTTCCGCCGGTCGCTGTACGTCGTACGCGATGTGCTGGCGGGCGAGCAGGTGACGGCGCGGAACGTCCGGTCGATCCGGCCCGCCGGCGGCCTGCCGCCCGAGGCCGCCGCCGAGGTGATGGGGCGGCGCTTCACCCGCGACGTGCCCTTCGGCACCCCGCTGACCTGGGACCTGATCTAGCGGCAGATCTCCAGCAGCGCGTCGGCGACGCGCTCGCGGCCGCGGCCGTCCACCAGGCCGCGGCCCCGCCTGCCGTGCTCCTCACGGACGGCGGGGCCGGCGAGCAGGCCGGCCAGCACGGCGACGGAGCCGGCGTCGGGCACGTCGCCCAGCCCGGCCGCCACCCCGCGGCCGACCAGCTCCTCGTAGCCGATCAGCTGGTTGGCGGCCACCCAGGTCAGCGCCGTGGGCACGCCGAGGTGGAGCAGCTCCCAGACGGCCGAGCCGGCCGCGGTGACCACGAGGTCGGCGCCCGCCATCAGCTCGGGCAGCCGGTCGGTGGGCGGGATCACGGTGATCGGCCCGCCCGCCTCGAACGGCTCGGGGCTGACGACCGTGCCGTCGAACGGCCGCCCGGTCGCCCGCAGCGCCGCGGCCCAGGCGGGGGCCACGCCCGCGCTGTCGGTGCCGCCGAAGAAGCACAGCACCCGTGGCACCTCGCCGTCGTGCGCCACCCGCCTGCGCGAGCGCACGCTGTCACGCAGCAGCACGTAACGGGCTCCCGCCAGCCGCCGGGCGTCGAAGGGGAACGGGCGGTGCTCGGCGCCGAGGTTCTGGTCGAGGTAGAGGTCGGCCTGCTGGCCGCGCGGATCGCCGTCGACGATGGCGAGCACCGCGAGGCCGTGGTCGCGCAGCACCGCGCCGGTGTGCTCCGGCAGCTCGTACGAGTCGAGCACCACGGCGTCGAGCCGCAGCTCGCGGGCCAGCGCGGCCAGGAGCGCGGGCTCGGCGGGGGCGGGCACCAGCGGGAGCCCCCGCAGGCTCAGCTGGGCGGCGGCCCACTCCGAGCCGCGCACCTCGCCGAGGAAGACGACGTCGGCGCCGCGGGAGCGCAGCTCCTCGGCCAGCGCCACGCACCGCACCAGGTGGCCGACCCCGCTGCTCACTCCGGCGTCGCACCGGAACCCGGCCCGCAGCATCACGCCTCCTGCAGGGCCTTCTGCCGGACGTGGGCGTTGAGCCCGCACACCTCGGGACGTTCGCGCAGCCAGCTCACCAGCGTGCGGGCGGGCACGCAGCGGTCGCCGAACGCCGTCGCCACCGCGGTGATGAGCCGCCAGTCGTCCTCGGTGTCGAGCGTGACCCGCAGGTCGTCGGCGGCGGGCTGGTGGGCCAGGCCCAGCAGCCGCGCGTCGCCCGGATGCGCGTAGATGTGGGAGGTCACGTGGGTGCGGTGAAAGCCGGTGGCCTCCGCGTCGGCCCGCAGCAGCGCGGCGCGGCCGGCGATCTCGACGTCGAGCCCGCGCGGCAGCGTGCGGGTCAGGCTCGTGCTGAGGTAGTCGAGCCCGGGGACGGCGCGGAAGACCAGCGCCGCCTCCCTGATCACGGCCGGGTCGAGCAGCGGGCAGTCGGCGGTGAACCGCATCATCGCGTCCCACCGGCGCCCTTCCAGCGCCTGGACGAAACGGGTCAGCACGTCGTCGACCGGCCCCCGGTGCCAGGCGACGCCGAGCCGCCGGCACTCGGCGACCACCGCGTCGTCGGCCGGCTCGGTGGTGGTGGCCACGAGCAGGTCGTCGAGCGCGCCGGCCTCCCGCGCGGCGCGGACCACCCAGGCCAGCACCGAACGGCCCTCCAACTCGCGCACCACCTTGCCGGGCAGACGTGTCGAACCCATGCGTGCCTGGATGATTCCGACGATGCGCACAGCGCTCCATTCCCCCCATGTGACCCAACGTGCACGACCGATCGCGCTATGCTACCGGCTGCTCAGACGACAACAGCGCGCACGCGCGATTTCAGGGGGCCACGTGAGCATTCTCAGTGGATCGTCGATTCTGATCACCGGAGGAACGGGGTCCTTCGGCAAAGCGTTCATCCGCCACGCACTCGACTCGCTGGGGGTCCGCCGCCTGGTGGTCTTCTCCCGCGACGAGCTCAAACAGTACGAGGCCCGCCAGCTGTTCGGCGACGACGAGCGGCTGCGCTGGTTCATCGGCGACGTACGCGACCGCGACCGGCTGACCCGCGCCATGCACGGCGTCGACCACGTCGTCCACGCGGCGGCGCTCAAGCAGGTCGACACCGCCGAGTACAACCCGTTCGAGTACGTCCGCACCAACGTCGCCGGCTCGCAGAACGTCGTGGAGGCGGCCATCGACTGCGGCGTGCGCAAGGTGGTCGCGCTCTCCACCGACAAGGCCTCCAGCCCCATCAACCTCTACGGCGCCACGAAGCTGGTCGCCGACAAGCTCTTCGTGTCGGCCAACCACTACGCCGCCGCCCACGAGACCCGCTTCGCCGTCGTCCGCTACGGCAACGTCGTCGGCAGCCGGGGCTCGGTGGTGCCGCTGTTCCAGCGCCTGGCCGCGCAGGGGGGCAGCCTGCCGATCACCGACAAGCGCATGACGCGCTTCTGGATCACGCTCGACCAGGCCGTCAGGTTCGTGGTCGACTCGTTCGAGCTGATGCGGGGCGGCGAGCTGTACGTCCCGCGCATTCCCAGCATGCGCATCACCGACCTGGCCGAGGCCCTCGCACCGGAGAGCCCGATCTACGAGATCGGCGTGCGGCCGGGCGAGAAGCTGCACGAGGAGATGATCGGCCCCGACGACGGCCGCAGGACGCTGCGCCTGGCCGACCGCTACGTCGTCCAGCCGACGATCGCGACCTGGGGTTACGTGCCGCCCGACGGGGGCGAGCTGCTGCCCGAGGGCTTCTCCTACCGCTCCGACACCAACGAGCAGTGGCTGTCGGTCGACGACCTGCGCGCCATGGTGGCCGGCTGATGCTCCCCTACGGACGGCAGTCGATCGACGAGTCCGACGTCGAGGCGGTGACCGGGGTGCTGCGCGGCGACTGGCTGACGACGGGGCCGGCGGTGGCCGCGTTCGAGACGGAGCTGGCGCGCTGGACGGGCGGCGTCCCGTGCGTGTCGGTCACCTCCGGCACCGCGGCGCTGCACGTCGCGTACGCGGCGGCCGGTGTGAGGGCGGGCGACGAGGTGGTCACGACGCCGCTGACGTTCGTGGCCACGGCGGCGACGGCCGCGCTGCTGGGCGCGAAGGTGGTCTTCGCCGACGTGCAGCCCGACACCGGCAACCTCGACCCCGACGCCGCCGAGGCGCTGGTCACCACCCGGACGCGGGTGGTCACCGCGGTCGACTACGCGGGTCACCCCGCCGACTACGACGAGCTGCGCGAGGTCGCCGACCGGGCCGGGGCGGTGCTGGTCGACGACGCCGCCCACGCGATCGGGTCGACGTACAAGGACCGGCCGGTGGGGTCGCTCGCCGACCTGACGACGTTCTCGTTCTTCCCGACCAAGACCGTGACGACCGCCGAGGGCGGGGCGGTGGCGGCGGCCGACCCGGAGCGGTTCCGGCGCGCGGCCCGCTTCCGTAACCACGGCCTGGTCAGGGAGCCCGGCGAGCAGCGCTTCCCCGGCGAGGGCGGCTGGCACCAGGAGGTGCACGCGTTCGGGCTCAACTACCGGCTGCCGGACGTGCTGTGCGCGCTCGGCATCAGCCAGCTGCGCCGGCTCGAAGGTTTCCGCGCCCGCCGCGCCGAGCTGGTCGAGCGCTACGACACGCTGCTGCGCGACGTGCCCGGGCTGACGCTGCCGGCCCGGCGCGCGTACGTGCGGCCGAGCTGGCACCTGTATCCGGTGCGCGTGCGCGACGGGCGGCGGCGCGAGGTCTACGAACGCATGCGCGCCGCCGGCATCGGGGTGCAGGTCAACTACCTGCCGGCGTACTGGCATCCGGTGTTCGAGGACCTCGGTTACCGGCGCGGCCTGTGCCCGCGGGCCGAGGCCTACTACGCCGAGGAGCTGTCGCTGCCGCTGTTCCCCGGCCTGTCCGACGCCGAGCAGGACCGCGTGGCCGAGACGCTGGCCGGCATCCTGCGTTAGCGCTCGGCGAGCAGCAGGCAGCCGTCCTCGCCGCGGTCGATGAGGAAGCGCCGCTCGGCCACCGTCGCGACCGCCCGGTGGGCGGTGCGCACCAGCGGCCGGATGGCCGTGCCGTGGTCGATGAGCACCTCCCACCACGCCTCGCGGCTCACCCGCTCGTCGATGTCGGCGAGCGGCACGCGGGCGTGGAAGTCGCGGCCGGCCAGCGCCACCGGGAAGTACATCTCCTCGCCGTCGTTCCTGCGGCGCAGCCGGAGCACCGGCTCGCCGTCGCCGACGTCGGCCATCTCCCCCGAGAACACCAGGTCGTCCCCGTCGAGACCGCACTCGCCGATGACCGCCTGGGCGTGGCGCAGGCGCAGGCTCCAGGCACCCTTGACGCCGCGTACCGGGACCGCCCACACGCCCGATCGGCGGCGCGGCTCCGGGATCAGCGGCGGCAGCCAGCGCGGTCCGCCGACCCTGCCCTCCAGCCGCAGCCCCCGGCCCCTGATCCCGACGTACAGGTCCCACAGGCCGCGCCTGGCGAGTTGCGCCTTGGTGAAGGTCTCCAGGTCGAACGCGAACCTGAACGGGAACGCCTGCTCCTCCAGCAGACGGCCGTCCTCCTGCCTGACGTCCTCCACGACGGGGGCGCTGAGCCCTTCGGACAGCGGGACGGTCGCGCCCGACCCGCGTTCGCGCAGCCACACGTTCATCCGCACCCGGCGCACGTCGCTCACGTCGAACGTGCCGACGGCGGCCCGGCCGGCGCCGGACAGCACGCTCTCGCGCCAGTCCAGGCTCACCAGCCGGCTCCTCAGCTTCAGCTCGGCGGAGACCTCCGCCAGGTGGCCGGGCATGGCGGGGTGGCGGCCGTACCAGCGTCTGCGCAGCAGCCCGGTCGAGGTGACCTTGGGCCGCAGCCGGCCCGCCTCCGCGTCGGCGAAGGTCTCGGTCAACTCGTCCAGCCTGCGCCGGTGCAGGAGGTGGACGAGCAGGCGCTGCTCGTACGGGAGGCTCTGCCACGCCTCGGGCGCCACCCCGTCGAGATAGCGGACGGCGAGGTCCACCAGGCCCGGGTCGGCCGACGAGCCCAGACCGGCGATGGCCTCCACGGCCACGCTCATGTCGATGTCGAGCGTGTCGCGGTCGAAGTCGCCCTTGAGCTCCGGCGCCCCGCGGCCGAGGACGTCGGCCGTCTGCAGCACCGACAGCAGGCGGTCGCGCAGGTTGCCCGGCTCCAGACGGCGCTGGGTGATGGACGACTCCGGCTCGTCGCGCTGCCGCCAGTGGTAGACGACCCTGGCCAGCACGTCGACCGAACCGGCTCCGACGTGCGCGGCCATGGCGACGGGCTGGTCCTCGTACATGCGCTCGGGGAAGCTCAGGCCGAGGCGGTCCCAGAAGGAGCGGCGGTAGACCTTGTTCCACAACATGCGGTCGCGGACCAGCAGCGGGTGACGGCTGATGTGGGTGCGCCGGCGCGGCTTGGCGAACGCCTGCCGGTGCGCCCACGACGGGACGAGCACATTGCCGTGGAGCCGCATGACGTTGCCGCAGGCCAGGTCCGAGCCGGTGTCCTCCAGCGAGGTCACCAGGCGCCCGAACGCGTCGCGCGGCACGGTGTCGTCACCGTCCACGAAGGCGAGGTAGCGGCCGGAGGCGTGGCGCAGGCCGACGTTGCGGGCGTGGCCCACCCCCTTGTTGGGCTGCCTGACGAACCTGATCCGTGGATCCGCGGCCTGCCGCGCGGCCACGACGACCGGGCCGTCGTCGGCGCTGCCGTCGTCCACGCAGATCACCTCCAGGTCCTCCAGGGTCTGGGAGGTGATGGAGTCAAGGCAGGGTCCGATGTACTTCTCAACGTTATAGAACGGGACGATCACCGACAGAACCGGCACGAGCACTCCTCATCGTTTTCGTCAGCCGGACAGCAGGCGTATGACGCGGCGGGCGACCTTGCGGGGGCGGGCCAGTCGGCGGGAGAGGCGGTAACCGAGCGTCCTGCGGTAGGCGGTGGCCCTGCGCTGGGTCCTGAGCAGCTTGGCCCTGGCCCTGACCAGCTCACGCTCGCGGTAGGAGAGCTTGGTCTCCAGCCGCGAGATCCTGGCCATGGCCGCGGTGAGCTGCTCGGACAGCCGGTCGCGCGCCCGCAGCAGATCGCGGTACGTGGGGGCGTGCTCGGCCGGCTCGGCGGGCAGGCCCAGCTCGGCCTCCAGCTTCCTGGCCCGGTCGAGGTCGCGCTGGTCGCACTCGCGTCCCGCCATGGCGCACAGCGTCAGCGTGAGCTGGTCGGCCTCCAGCGGCCACGGCCACGGGTGGTGGTGACCGGCCGCGAGCAGGCGCACCGCGAACCGGCGCAGGATCCGGCAGAGCGCGACCTGCGGGTCGGTCGGCCCGGGCAGGCCGGTCGGCGGGCCGATGGCGGCGAACCGCTCGCCGTCGTAGACCAGGCTGTCGGTCGCCGCCGACACCTCGCCGCCCTCCTCCAGCCAGGCGGCGAGTGCGGTGAGCAGCTCGCGTACGGTCCTGACGTCCTCGTGGGCGCACGCCTCGACGAGGATCTCCTCGACCACGCGGCCGGCCGGGATCGGGTGCTCGCCGCCGTCGGGGAGGCGGCGGACGCCTGCGGGGATGAGCTCGTACAGGAGCGCCCCCTCCTCGACCAGCCCCAGCGGCAGCTCCTCGGACGCGCCAGGGCCGGCGGTTTCCTCAGTTTCCTCGGGGTTCTCG
>NZ_SMKQ01000164.1 GCF_004348995.1 Nonomuraea terrae | reverse complement strand
GATCACCCGCCCCGACGGCACGCTGCGCACCGTCGCCGGCACGATGGGCGGCGACGCCCAGCCCCAGATCCTGCTGCAGGTGATCACCCGCCTGCTGCGGCACGGCGAGGACCCCGGCCAGGCGATCTCCGCGCCGCGCTGGCGGCTCGGCACCGGCGGCACCGGGTTCGACACGTGGGAGGCCCCCGACGCCGCGGTCGTCGACCTGGAGGAGGGCACGACCTGGTCCGACGGGCTGGCGGCGCTCGGCCACCGGGTGGCGGCCCTGCCGTACGGCGGCTCGTTCGGCCACGCCCACCTCATCGACGTGCGCCCCGATGGCATGCTGGCGGGCGCGGCCGACCCGCGCTCCCTGGTCGGGGCCGCGATTGGACGCTGACCCGGCGGGTAGCCGTGACCGACATGGCTACCGACGTCATCACTCTCATCACGAAGGACCACCGGACGGTGGAGGGCCTCTTCGAGAAGCTCAAGAGCAAGAAGGGCGACATCAAGGCCACCGTGGCGGAGCTGCACGCGCTGCTGACCGCCCACGCGCGCGCTGAGGAGGACCGGGTCTACCCCGGCCTGGAGGCCCACCACAGCGTCGAGGAGCACAAGGAGGCCGAGGTCCTGCTCGACGCGCTCGTCCGCGCCGAGCCGGGCTCGGCCGAGTTCGACCGGACGCTCACCGAGCTGATCGAATCGGTCAACCACCACGTCGAGGAGGAGGAGAGCACGCTCCTGCCCTCGCTGAAGCGGCAGACCGACGCCAAGGGCCTCCAGAAGCTGGGCAAGGCGTTCGAGCAGCGCAGGGCCGAGGAGCTCAAGGCCCTCAAGGCGAACGGCGGCCCGAGCTCTTCGTCCGGCGACGTCAGCAAGGCCGAGCTGTACGAAGAGGCCAAGAAGGCCGACATCCCGGGCAGATCGCACATGGGCAAGAAGGAGTTGGCGGAGGCACTCGGGAAATCCGCGTCCTAGGATTCCGGCACGTTCGCTGGGTAGGGGGCGCGTATGACCGAAACACCGCCGAACCGCCACGGTATGAGCGACGAGCAGGAGATCGAGGTCGACGAGTGGACCGAGGATCTCGGTCTGCGGCACGAGGTCGTCGACGACGATCCTCAGCGCAGGGACACGCTCGACGAACGCCTGCGGCGCGAGGCCAAGGATCGGTTGCGCGGCCCCCGCCCCAAGCACCGCCTGACGCAGCCGGACGAGGGTCTCGAACCGGACGTCGAGGACGAGGAGCTGGGCGAGGACTGGGGCGACGACGCCGACTCCGACGACCTGTCGGCCGAGGAGCGCGCCGTGCGCATCGACCCGGACGAGAACCTCAGGTGAGCCGCCGCAGCCCGGGCAGCAGCGCGTGCAGGTCGTCGACGACCATGTCGGCGGCCCGCGCCTGAGGGCGCTCGGCATGCAGGTAGCCCCAGGGCCCGCGGCGCAGCAGCGCGGTCCGCATGCCCGCCGCGGCGGCCGGCAGCACGTCGTTGTCGAGCCGGTCGCCGACGTAGAGGATCTCCCCCGGCTCTCGGCCCGCGACCGAGGCGACCTTGGCGAAGAAGCCCGGGTCGGGCTTGGCCACGCCCCAGCCGTCCGAGGTGTGCACGGAGTCGGCGGGCAGGTCCATGGCGACCAGAGCGTCGTACGCGCGCCGCGGCTGGTTGCCCGCGATGATCACCTGGCGGCCCTCCGCGCGGAGGGCCGCCAGAGCCTCGCGGACGTCAGGGTAGAGGTCGTCGGCGTCGAAGTGGTTGCGCAGGCCGCCGGGATCGTCGCGCTCCCAGGCCGCCTCCTCGGCGTCGAGGTCGAGGTCCGGCCGGACGAGCCGGAAGGCGTCGCTGTGAGGGCGGTCGAGCGCGGCCATCCCGCCGAGAGCGCCCATCAGCACGAACGGGCTCACCCCGATCCGCCGCGCCCACCGGGCCCAGATGCGGTCCTCGCTGATGAGCGTCTCGCCGACGTCGAACACCACAGCCTTGATCATCAATCCCCCAGCCGGAAAGACCTTGTTTCACCGTGTCGGTCCGGGCACTAGAGGACCGGACAAAAATCTACAAGGGGGATTTTTCCATGCGACCAAAGCGCGACGCGAAGGACCAGCAGCTCGACGAGTTCCGTGTTCCCCTGGACGACGTCACCATGACGACCGACCAGGGCATCCCGGTCGACCACACCGACGACTCGCTCAAGGCCGGCATGCGCGGGCCCACGCTGCTGGAGGACTTCCACTTCCGCGAGAAGCTGACCCGCTTCGACCACGAGCGCATCCCCGAGCGCGTCGTGCACGCCCGCGGCGCCGGCGCGTACGGCGTCTTCGAGCTCTACGAGCCGCTCGGCGACCTGACGGCGGCGGAGTTCCTCAACGACACCTCCGTCAAGACGCCCACGTTCGTGCGCTTCTCGACCGTGGCGGGCTCGCGCGGCTCGGCCGACACCGTACGTGACGTGCGCGGCTTCGCCACGAAGTTCTACACCACCCAGGGGAACTTCGACATCGTCGCCAACAACTTCCCGGTCTTCTTCATCCAGGACGGCATCAAGTTCCCCGACTTCGTGCACGCCGTCAAACCTGAGCCGCACAACGAGATCCCGCAGGCCCAGTCGGCGCACGACACCTTCTGGGACTTCGTCCAGCTCCAGCCCGAGTCGCTGCACATGGTCATGTGGCTCATGTCCGACCGGGCGATCCCGCGCAGCTACCGCATGATGCAGGGCTTCGGGGTGCACACGTTCCGGCTCGTCAACGCCCAGGGCAAGGGCACCTTCGTCAAGTGGCACTGGCGGCCGGTGCTGGGGACGTACTCGCTGGTGTGGGACGAGGTCCTGCGCATCCAGGGCAACGACCCCGACTACAACCGCCGCGACCTGTGGGAGGCCATCGAGCGCGGCGCCTACCCCGAGTACGAGCTGTGCGTCCAGCTCGTGCCGGAGGAGCGCGAGCACGACTTCGACTTCGACCTGCTCGACGCCACGAAGATCATCCCTGAGGAGCAGGTGCCGCTGCGGCCCATCGGCAAGATGACGCTCAACCGCAACCCGCAGAACTTCTTCGCCGAGACCGAGCAGGTGGCCTTCCACACGGCCAACATCGTGCCCGGCATCGACTTCACCAACGACCCCCTGCTGCAGGCCAGGAACTTCTCCTATCTCGACACGCAGCTGCTGCGCCTCGGCGGCCCCAACTTCTCGCAGATCCCGATCAACCGGCCGGTCTCCCCCGTACGCAACGACCAGCGCGACGGCTTCCACCAGCACATGATCCACGAGTCGCGGACGAGCTACGAGAAGAACTCCATCAGCGGCGGCTGCCCGGCCGCCATGAACGGCTACCGCCACTACACCGAGAGGGTGGAGGGCCACAAGATCCGCGAGCGCAGCCCCAGCTTCCAGGACTTCTACCGCCAGGCCACCCTGTTCTGGAACAGCATGGCCGGCTGGGAGAAGGGGCACATCGTCGCCGCGTACCTGTTCGAGCTCGGGCACGTCGAGCGCAAGGACATCAAGGAGGGCGTGGTCGCCCACCTCGTCAAGATCCACCCGGACCTGGGCTCGCAGGTGGCCGAGGGCCTCGGCCTGCCCGTGCCCGAGGGCGGCCCGGTGCACGCCAACGCCTCTCCCGCGCTCAGCATGACCAACCAGCCGCGCGGCATCGCGACCCGCAGGATCGCCGTCCTCATGGCCGACGGCACCGACGCCGCCGCCGTGACCGCCCTGCGCCAGGCGCTGGAGGGACAGGGGGCGATCTGCGAGATCGTGGCCCCCGCCGAGGGCCAGGCCGGCGGCCTCCCGGTGGACCGCCAGCTCAGCGCCGCCTCCTCCGTCCTCTACGACGCGGTGGTCGCCGCGGACGGGGCCGCGCTGGCCTCCGTGGGGCGGGCGGTCTTCTTCGTCCAGGAGGCGTTCAAGCATCAGAAGGCCATCGGGGCCGTCGGCACCGGCCGGCAGCTCCTGGAGGCCGCGCGCCTGCCCAACGACGTGGGCGTCTTCGTCGGCGACGACATCGCCGACGCCTTCGCCGACGGCGTGGCCGGCCACCGCTTCTACGACCGCGACATCTTCGCCGTCCCCGCCTGACCCTCGTGACGATCGGCCGCTTCCGCCATGAGCGGAGGCGGCGATCGCATAGCGCGGCAACCCGAATCCTGGAATACTTAGCGTGTCCGTTCGAATACGAAGGGAAAGATTCCGTGATCACCATGGTCGAGGAAGAGCACCAGACGGAATCCACGCACGCGAGCGTCGCGCGATCCCCCCTCACCGCTCGCGAGTTGTTCGATGCCCTACCCCCCCTCCCCGGTCTCCGGGTGGAGATCATCGAAGGGAAGTTGATCGTGAGCCCCATGGGCACCCCCGAACACCAGTGGCTCGCCGCCGACCTGCACGACGCTCTCCTACTGCTGCGGAGGGAGCGACGCTGGCGTGGATCACCGGGAGGACCGAATATCTGCATCGAAGGTCCTCGGGACTCCCTTGCGCCGGACTACGTACTCGTGCGGCCCGACTGCGGTCGCTGGGGCGATGGGGAGCTGTTGTCCTCTGAGGTGCTCATGGTCGCGGAGGTGGTCTCGCCCAGCAGTGTCCGCGTAGACCTGGAGGAGAAGCCGCGCCTCTACGCCGTCGGCAAGGTGTCGGTCTACCTGCTGATCGACCCGATGGGCAAGACGCCGAGCGTCACCGTGTTCAGCGACATCAAGGACGACGCCTACCAGACGACCACCAAGGTCGCCATGGGCACGCCGATCATGCTTCCGCCCCCGGTCGACTTCGAGCTGGACACCTCGATCTTCAAGAGCTGAGCCGCTCCATGGCCTTGGCGATGCGTTTCTCCGAGACCGGGGTCGGGGTGCCGAGGGTCTGGGCGAAGAAGCTGACCCGCAGTTCCTCGATCATCCAGCGGATCTCCGTCACGTCCGGGTCTCCGCGACGCGCCGGGTGGAGCTTGTCCAGCAGGTCGTGGTAGTCGTCCTCGACCTTGTGCACGCGCGCCATCCACTCCTCGTCGCGCCACGGGTCTTCGGGCAGCTTGGCGAGGCGGCGGTCGACCGCACGGATGTAGCGCAGCAGGTCGGGCAGGCGGCGGTGGCCCGTGGCGGTGACGAAGCCCCGGTAGATGAGCCTGCCGAGCTGGTCGCGTACGTCGTCGGTGGCCGCGCTCGGGCGCAGCGCGTCGAGGCGGGCGCCGGACTCGTGCCAGACGGACAGGATCTGCTCGACCTTGGCCAGCACGTCGGCCGCCGTGTCATAGAGGTGGGCGCGTACGTGCTGGTGGAGGCGGTCGAAGGCGACCGCGTCCCAGACGGCGCCGCCGGTGTCCAGCATGAGCTTGTCGACGGCCGCGTCGACCACGTCGTCGAACAACGCCACCGCCCCGCCGTGCGGGCTGCGTGACAGCGCCAGCTTGGCCTGGTTGGACAGCCCGCCGAGCAACGACTTGGCCGGGTTGGTGACGTTGAGCAGGAGCAACCGGCGCACCCCTGGCCAGTGGGAGCGACGCTGCTCCGCCTCCGTCTCGAAAATCTTGATCGAGACCGAGTCGCCCGCGTCGACCAGTGCCGGGTAGCCCTTCATGCGGCCCTGCTCGAAGACCTTGGGCAGGCTGCCGAAACTCCACTTGTGCAGGCCGGTCTGCTCCAGGTCGTCGCCCGCCTGCGAGAGCGTCTGGCGCAGGCGCGGCGCGAGGCGGCGCTTGAGCGCGTCGAGGTCTTTGTCCTCCGCCACCGTGCGTTTGCGCTCGTCGATCACCCGGTAGGTGATCCGCAGGTGGTCGGGCACCTGGTCGAGCTGCCAGGCCTCACGGGGCACGCGCACACCGGTCAGCCGCAGCAGCTCGCGCTCCACGGCCGCGAGCAGCGGCTCTCCGCCCTGCTCGACCCCGGCCAGCACCTGCTTGGCGTAGTTGGGAGCCGGCACGAAGTTGCGCCGCAGGTTCTTCGGCAGCGACCGGATCAGCGCCGTGATGAGCTCTTCGCGCAGGCCGGGGATCTGCCAGTCGAAGCCGTCGGAGGATACCTGGTTGAGCACCTGGAGCGGCACGTGCACGGTCACGCCGTCGGCGTCGGCCCCCGGCTCGAACTGGTAGGTCAGCTTCATGCGCTGACCGAGTTGCTTCCATGTGTCGGGGTAGTCGCGCGTGCTGACATCGGCGCCCTCGTTGACCAGCATCTCCGGCGAGAACGCGAGCAGGTCGGGCTGCTCGTGCCTGGCCTTCTTCCACCACGAGTCGAAGTGGCGGGCCGAGACCACGTCGGCCGGGACGCGCTGGTCGTAGAAGTCGAACAGGGCCTCGTCGTCGACCATGATGTCGCGGCGGCGGGCGCGGTTCTCCAGCTCCTCGACCTCTTCGAGGAGCTTGCGGTTGTCCTTCAGGAAGCGGTGGTGGGTGTCCCAGTCGCCCTCGACGAGCGCGTGCCGGATGAACAGCTCACGGGACAGGTCGGGGTCGATGCGGCCGTAGTTGACCTTGCGGCCGACGACGAGCGGCACGCCGTACAGGGTGACCTTCTCCAGGGCGATGACAGCGCCCTGGTTCTTCTCCCAGTGGGGCTCGGAGTAGGAGCGCTTGACGAGGTGCTGGGCGAGCGGCTCGACCCAGTCGGGCTCGATCTTGGCGTTGACCCGGGCCCACAGCCGTGAGGTCTCGACCAGCTCGGCCGACATGACCCACTGCGGCTGCTTCTTGGCCAGCGCGGAGCCGGGGAAGATGGCGAAGCGGGCGTTGCGGGCGCCGATGTACTCCTGGATCGGGCGGCGGCCTTCGGCGCCGCGTTTCTCCATGACGTCTTTGACGCCGATGTGGGACAGCAGGCCGACCAGCAGCGACATGTGCACCTGGTGGGGCTCGGCCGGGCGGCTGTTGGGCTGGGCGCCGAGCGCCTGGCGCAGCTGGCTGTAGATGTCCTGCCACTCGCGTACGCGCAGGTAGTTGAGGAACTCGGCCTTGCAGAGCCGGCGGAACGCGCTGGAGGTCAGCTCCTGCTGCTTCTCGCGCAGGTAGTTCCACAGGTTGAGGTAGGCCATGAAGTCGGACTCGGGGTCGGCGAAGCGCCGGTGTTTCTCGTCGGCCTGCTGCTGCTTGTCGGAGGGACGCTCGCGCGGGTCCTGGATGGACAGGGCGGCGGCGATCACCATGACCTCGCGCAGGCAGCCGTTCTTCTCGGCCTCCAGGACCATGCGGCCGAGACGTGGGTCGACCGGCAGCGTGGCCAGCTTGCGGCCGATCGGGGTGAGCCGGCCCTGCGCGTCGAACGCGCCCAGCTCGTGCAGCAGGTTGACGCCGTCTTTCACCTGGCGGCGATCGGGCGGCTCGACGAACGGGAACGCCTCGATGTCGCCGAGCCCGATCGAGGTCATCTGGAGGATGACGGAGGCCAGGTTGGTGCGCAGGATCTCGGGGTCGGTGAACTCCGGCCGGTTGAGGAAGTCCTCCTCTTCGTACAGCCGGATGCAGATGCCGTCGGAGGTGCGGCCCGAGCGGCCCTTGCGCTGGTTGGCGCTGGCCTGCGAGATGGCCTCGATCGGCAGCCGCTGCACCTTGGTGCGGTGGCTGTAGCGGGAGATGCGCGCGTAGCCGGGATCGACCACGTATTTGATGCCGGGGACGGTGAGCGAGGTCTCGGCGACGTTGGTGGCCAGCACGATGCGGCGGCCGGTGTGGCTCTGGAAGACGCGGTGCTGCTCGGCGGCGCTGAGCCGGGCGTAGAGCGGCAGGATGTCGGTGTTGCGGAACGCGGCCTTGGCCAGGGCGTCGGCGGCGTCGCGGATCTCCCGCTCGCCCGACAGGAACACGAGGACGTCGCCCGGGCCTTCGCCGACCAGCTCGCGGCAGGCGTCGACGATGCCCTGCGTCTGGTCGTCGTCCTCCTCCAGCGGCCGGTAGCGCACCTCGACCGGGTAGGTGCGGCCCGAGACCTCGATGATCGGCGCGTCGTCGAAGTGGCGGGAGAACCGCTCGGGGTCGATCGTGGCGCTGGTGATGATCACCTTGAGGTCGGGGCGCTGGGGCAGCAGCTGCTTGACGTAGCCGAGGATGAAGTCGATGTTGAGGCTGCGCTCGTGGGCCTCGTCGATGATGAGGGTGTCGTACTGGTCGAGCATGCGGTCGTGTTGCAGCTCGGCCAGCAGGATGCCGTCGGTCATCAGCTTGACGAGGGTGCGGTCGCTCCCCTGGTCGGTGAAGCGGACCTTGTAGCCGACCACGTCGCCGAGGCCGGTGCCGAGCTCGTCGGCGATGCGCTCGGCGACCGTGCGGGCGGCGATGCGGCGGGGCTGGGTGTGGCCGATCACGCCGCGGACGCCGCGGCCGAGCTCAAGGCAGATCTTGGGGATCTGGGTGGTCTTGCCGGAGCCCGTCTCGCCGGCGATGATCACGACCTGGTGGTCGCGGATGGCCGCGAGGATGTCGTCTTTCCGCTGCGAGACCGGCAGGTTTTCCGGATATCTCACCACCGGGATGGCTTCGCGGCGGCGCGCCAGGCGCTGCTCGGCCCGCTCCACGTCGGCGAGGATCTCGGTGACGATCTTGTCGCGCGCGTCGCGGGACCGCACCCGGCGCATGCCGTCGAGCCTGCGCCGCAGCCGCCGCTGGTCACGCGGCATCAACTCGGGCAGGCGGGACTGGAGATCAGCGAGCGGAGAGGACAAGGAAGATGTTCCCATACTGCTTCAAGGATATTTGGTCCGGGAGCCAACGGCCCATCGTGCCCGATCAGGCCGGCCGCCCGCATCCCAATATCAGGCGATCGCGGCGCCGATGATGCCCGCTTCGTTCTGCAGCGCCGCGGGCACGACGGGGGTGTCGAGGTGGACGTGCGGCAGGAACTTCCCCGCCTTCTTGCTGACTCCCCCGCCGATCACGATGAGCGACGGTGAGAACAGCATCTCGACGTGCCTCAGGTATTCCTCGACCCGCTCGGCCCATTTCTCCCAGCTCAGGTCGTGCTCCTCGCGGGCCCGCGCGGAGGCGCGGTGCTCGGCGTCCTTGCCGTGCAGGTGGAGGTGGCCGAGCTCGGTGTTGGGGACGAGCACGCCGTCGGTGAACAGCGCGCTGCCGATCCCGGTGCCGAACGTCAGCATCAGCACGGTGCCCCGCCGCCCCCTGCCGTGGCCGAAGCGCATCTCGGCCAGGCCCGCCGCGTCGGCGTCGTTGAGCACGGTGGCCCCGCCGAACAGCCCGGCCGCGTCGGCGCCGATCCACGCCGGGTCGACGTTGGCGGCCGTTCTCACGACGCCGTCGACCACGACGCCGGGGAAGGTGACCCCGACCGGACCGTCCCAGCTGAAGTGACGCACGATCTCGGCCACCACGCCGGCCACCGCTTCCGGCGTGGACGGCTCCGGCGTCGGGATGCGCACCCGCTCGGCCGCCAGCGTGCCGGCCTCCGTGTCGACCGGCGCCCCCTTGACGCCGGAGCCGCCGATGTCGATGCCCAGAACGTTCATGGTGCTCCATTCTCCCGGTCCCGCAGGACGCGGTGATTCCGGTCCCGGCTGAACCCGTTCCCCGCCCGGCGCGTATCTCGCGTCACAAGCGCTCATTAGGAGGCACCGGATGCGGTCACGCATCATCACACTCTGCGCTGTCGCGGTCGTGCTGGGAGCGACTCTCACCACTCCCGCGCACGCCACCACCCCCAGGACTCGATTCGACGTCATCAACCTTGTGTCGGACGTCAAGGGCAAAGCCCGTGTCACCGACCCCAAGGTCGTCAACCCATGGGGCCTGGCCATGGGCAAGACCCTCTGGGTCTCGAACACCGGGACCGGCACCGCGACCGTCTACTCCGGCACCGGCAAGAAGGAGAAGACGGAGGTCGCGATCCCGGGCGGGTCGCCGACCGGGCAGGTCTTCAATCCCGGTGACGGCTTCACCGTGAAGGGCAAGCCGGCCACGTTCATCTTCTCCAGCCCGAGCGGCGCCATCACCGGCTGGAACGCCGAGGTCGACCCCGTTAACGCGGTCATCGCGGCGTTCTCCCGCGGCGCCGACTACAAGGGCCTCGAACTCGTGCAGACCGACGACGGCGCGTTCCTGCTCGCCGCCGACTTCGCGAGCGGGCGCGTGCACGCCTTCGACGAGGACTTCCGGCGCATCCAGCTGCGGCGCTGGCAGTTCAGGGACACCGAGATCCCCTCGACGTACAAGGCGTACAACGTGGCCGTGGTCAACGGCAACGTGTGGGTCGCCTACGCCGTGCGCGACAAGGCCACCGGCAAGCCGGTCTTCGGCGCCGGCAAGGGCTTCGTGAGCCGGTTCGACATGGACGGGCGGCTGACCGGCCGCATCGCCCGGACCGGGCTCAACGCGCCGTGGGGGCTGAGCGCCGCGCCGAAGGGCTGGCGTCAGTTCGCCGGCGCGCTGCTGGTCGGCAACTTCGGCGACGGCACCGTCCACGCCTATCAGCGGGGACGGCACCTCGGCGCGCTGCGCCTGACGAACGGCAAACCGGTCGTGCTGCCGGGCCTGTGGGACCTGCAGCCCGGCACCGCGGCCACCGGCGGCGAGGGCGCGCTGTGGTTCTCCGCCGGCATCGACGGCGCCAAGCACGGCCTGATCGGCGTGATCGCCCCGAAGGGCACCAAGGTGACCTCCAGCGGCGCGGGGAGCCCCGCACCGAGCGCCAGTCCCTCCGGGAACCCGTACGGAGGGTACTGACCGGCGCCGTCGCCCCTGGCCCGGCGGGAGCGCAGCCCACCGCGTACGACGGCCGGGGGCGGCGGTCACATGACGTTTCCGGCGCGGTTGGCGCGAGCCGCGCCGGAAACATGTTCCAGATCGGCCACCAGGCCGAAGTGGTCGCTCGCCCAGACGCCGGCCACGGGCTCGTCGAAGATCCTGCGGCAGTCCCGCAGGCGCAGGGTCGGGCCGTTGCCCCGGCAGCGGACGAAGAGGTAGTCGATGCGCCGGCCGGTCTCCAGCGGCCAGTTCCCGGCGCGCACGAGGGGGTTGACGGGGGTGAAGGTGTGGCCGGGGTCGTGCGGGCGGGCCCAGTCCCACAGGTCGCGGTAGGCGACGCTCATCCCCTCCAGCGACTGCAGCCCGCTCCAGAACCGCACCCCGGCCGAGTCGGGCGTCGCGTCGAAGTCCCCCGCCACGACCACGTGCAGATCCCGCCCGCCGAGCATCTCCTCGATCAGCGTCGCGGTCCGTACGGCCTGCAGTTCGCGCTCCCGCTCGTGGCCCAGGCGGAAGGAGGGCTTGTGGTTGACGAACAGCAGGGGCTCGGGCCCGGGGATCTCGGCGGCGCAGGCCCAGCCCGCGAACTCCGACAGGTCCACGCGCTCGGTGACGGCCGGCCGCTCCTGCCGGACCTCGCCCGGCGGCAGGCGGCTCGCCATGGAGGCACGGGTGCCGTCGGCCTCCCCGGTCTCCTGGTGGACGACGTGGTAGGCGGGGCCCAGCAGGTCGGCCACCTGGTCGTAGCCGTCCGTCACCACGGACTCCTGGAGGGCGACGAGGTCGGGGCGCAGCTCGCGGAACCCCGCTTTCAGCACCTCCCTGCGCCGCTGCCAGTCGCCGTGCCGGGCCCAGAGGTTCAGTGTGGCGATGCGCATGCAAGGGGCGCTACCCGGCCGGGACGGCGGCACGTCGTCCGGGTTACAGTCTGGGGCGTGAGCGAACGATCTTTCAGCGAGTGGCTCAGGAGCCGGTGCGAGCCCGACTGGACGGCCGTGGTCACCCATCCGTTCGCCATGGCGATCACGACGGGCACGGTCGCCGGCGACGACATGCGGCGCTACCTGGAGCAGGACTTCCAGTTCGTGGACTCCTTCACGGCGCTGCTGGGCGCCGCCGTGGCGAGCGCCGACACGTTCGAGGCGCGGGTGCCGTACGGGAAGTTCCTCGGTCAGACGGCGACGACCGAGGAGAAGACGTACTTCCACCGGGCACTGGCGGAGCTGGGCGGGCGCACGGACGCGCCGCCGGAGCCGGTGACGGCGGCGTTCAAGGAGCTGATGGACGAGGTCCGCACCTCGCAGGACTACCTGCTGATCGCCGCCGTGCTCTGCGTGGCCGAGTGGTGTTACCTCGGCTGGGCCTCGCGGGCCGGGGAGTCGCTGCCGGAGAGCTTCGTGCACCGGGAGTGGATCGAGCTGCACGAGGGCGCGCGGTTCCGCGCCTGGGTGGCGTTCCTGTGCGGCGAGCTCGACCGGCTGGGCGCCGATCTAAGCGAGGAGCGGCGGCAGGAGGTGCTCGGCGTGTTCCGGCGGGCGGTGGAGCTGGAGCGGGCGTTCTTCGACATGGCGCAGGGCGGCCGGGCAGGCTAGGACGGCAGGCGGAGCACGGACGCCAGGTCGTCGAAGGTGCGGTAGTGGACGGCGGTCATGCCGAGGGCACGCGCGGCCTCGACGTTCGCCGGCCGGTCGTCGACGAACAGGCAGCGCTCGGCCGCCACACCCGCCCGCTCCGCGGCGATCCGGTAGATGCGCGGATCCGGCTTGGCCACGCCGACCCGATGGCTGCTGACCACGTCGTCGGCGAAGTGCGTCAGCCCCAGCAGGTCGAGGTGACCCTCCAGGGTGTCCATGGCGTTGGTCACGAGGATCAGCGGCACGTACTGCTGCGCCCGGGCCAGCAGCGCCCTGACCTCCTCGTCCACCCAGAAGCGGATCTCCATGAACTCCGCGACCGCCTGGCGGGCGCGCTCGTCGCCGCCGAGCGCCAGGGCGATCGACTCGGCCCACTGCGCCTCCGTGGCCTGGCCGAGCGTGGGCGGCGTGATCAGCTCGGGGTCGAAGGCCGTCTTCATCAGAGGCAGGCCGTAACGGGCCTCGATGGCGGCCTGGGCGGCGTGGTCGAAGTGGCGCAGCACGCCGTCGAAGTCGGACAGGACCGCGTCGAAAGGAAGCACGGTCGCCATTCTGCCGGATGCGCCGGCCACTGGCGCGGACGGACGTTTTTGGCAGGTCTCGCCGACGGTGCCGGAGGGACCGTCGGCACTACCATCTCCGAGACAGGATTCGGTAGCGGAACGGTAGGTAATGAGCGATCACCGGCTGCCACGTGAGCTGTGCCAGCTGTTACCCGACGGCGGCAGGGGCCGGAGGCTGCCCGGAGAGCTGCCCCCCGGTGACGTGGTCTGGCCGGATCCCGGCTACACCGGGCACGGCCGCGCGCAGCGGCCGGCGTTCTGGATGAGCGACGACCCGGTGAGCGGCGCCGACTGGGCGCGGATGCGCGCGTGGCACCCGCACAGTGGCCTGTGGCCGCTGTTGCTGGACGAGTCGGCGCAGCCGTGGGCGATCGGACAGGTGGTGCCGGACGATCCCCGCCAGATCGACCACTTCACCGCCGAGGGGTTCATGGCCGAGGTGTGGCAGGAGTGGGTGGCGCAGATGCCGCCGGACGCGCTGGAGGAGCTGGAGCCGTACGGGGCGATCTGCCCCGGGCCGGCCCCGCCGGGCGTGCTGCGGGCCGATCCCGACGCGGTGGCCGACTGGCTCGCGGGCGAGCTGGCGGCCAGGGGCATGCCGCTCGGCCTGGTGGCCGCCGGGCGGGGCGCGGACGCCCTGGCGGTCATGGGCTGGCAGGGGGCGCTGCACCACAACGAGTGGATGGTGCCGATGGCCTCGGTGGTGCGCAGCTGGGAGGACCGGTTCGAGGCGCGGGTGGTGAGCGTCGGGTTCAACACGCTCGACCTCAGCGTGGCGGCGCCGCCGGTCGACCTGGAGCACGCCCTGCACGTGGCCGCCGAGCACTGGACGTTCTGCCCGGACAACGTGGTGCAGGGCCCCGGCCACCTGCAGGCGTACGCCGAGCAGCTCATCGGCGGCCACGCCTGGTCGTTCTGGTGGGACTGATGCTGGTTGGAGTGAGGCCCGCACGTCATGGGATGCGGGCCACCGCGCCGTACGTCCCGGACGTGCCGGGCTGTTCCGAGCAGGCGATGTCGTACGGGCCGGGCCGCCATTCCGGGGCCCACACCAGCCCCGGATCCACCAGCTCCAGGTCGTCGAGCAACGCCGCCACCTCCTCCCGGGTGCGGATCGCGTGGCCGGGCAGCGTCATCGCCAGCAGGTCGTGGATGGCGGGCAGCAGCTCCGGCGGGACGGCGTCGAACGTGGTCTGCGCCAGCGACAGGTAGCTCCCCTCCGGGACCTCCTGGCGGATGCGTTTGATCACGTAATGGACGTACTCGTCGTCGTTGAGGCTGTGGGTCGACACCAGCAGGACGGCCATCGGCCGCTCCCAGTCCAGGAACGTCTGCATCACCCGGTCGTCGAGCACGTCGTCGAACTCGCGTATGTCGCCTTCGACGACGCGTACGAGGTCGGTGACGGGCTCGATGGTGGCCCTGGCCGCGGCGAGCACCATGGGGTCGTTGTCCACGTAGACGACACGGGCGGCGGCGCCGTCCAGGGCGTCGCGGGCGACGTCGTGCAGTTGCCGGCCCGGTGGCAGACCGCTCGGCACGCCGCTGCCGACGATCACGAACTGGTCCACGCCGCCGGCCGCCAGATGGCGGACCACGCGGCACAGAAATGCGAGCACGGCTCGGGCGGCCGCCGTCGTGACGGGTGCGGCCGCGTCATAACGGCGCACGGCCTCACGATCCGCCACGAAATTGTTCTTTCCGCCCGCGGCGGCGTCGAGAATACGGGTGATCCTCGCTTGGGTCAGCTCCAGCTTCGCCAGGTTTCGGATGGCACGCTGACGCATTGAGTGTTGCCCCTTTCCCCTCGCCCACTATCTCGGGAAAAGTTGTCCTTTCGGACCCCACTCGATGACCCAGACCATATGATCCTCGCCACGGGCGAGAAGACAACCGGAAAAGCCATTGGATTTGGGTATATGTGGGTAACCAATGACCCGCATAACGATCTCAGAAAGGGGAAAAGAGATCATTTCCCGAATGAACGCGAAAGCCTTTCGCGATGCGCGTTCAACACCTCGACGGTCTCCTCGCGCGTCGTCGTGGTCACCGACAGCTTGGTGAAGGCCTGGTGGTAGGCCTCGACCGCGGCCGTGTCGGTGATCAGCTCGTCGGACTCGACGCCGTGTGCGCAGGCGATGTCGGGCTCGAACGCCTCGGCGAAGCGCCACAGCGTGAACGGCCCCGTACGCGGCACGTAGACCGGGTCGTCCATCGGCACGACGTGCAGCGAGACGTTGGGCCGCTTGGCGGACTCGATGAGCACGTCGAGCTGGCGGAGCTGCACGTGGGGGCCGACGATCGAGCGCGCCAGCACGCTCTCGTCGATCACCGCCCACAACACCGCGCTCCCGTCACGGGTCATGGCCTCCTGGCGGGCCAGCACGAGGGCGAGCGCCTCGTCCACCGTCTGCTGGCCGAGCGTCGCCGGCCCCGTCACGGTGATCGCGGCGCGCGCGTAGTCCTCGGTCTGCAGCAGCGGCGGGACGAACTGCGGATGGTAGGTGCGGATCACCGTCGCCCGCTGCTCCAGCGCGTACGCGGCGGCGAGCCAGACGGGCACCGACTGCGCGTCGTGCCATGCGGCCTCGCGCTCGCCCCTGGCCAGTGACAGCACGTATTCGCGGATCGGCGGGGCGGTGACGCCGTAGAGGGCCAGCAGGCGCTCGACGGTGATGGGCGCGGGCGCTAGGCGGCCCGCCTCGACGGCCGGGATCGCGGCGGCGCCCTTGCCGAGCGCGGTCTCGACCTGCTCGACGGAGAGCCGGGCGGCCAGGCGCAGGCTGTGCAGGCGCTTGCCGAGCGCCCGGCGCTGCGGGTCGCTCAGCGGCGTGGCCGCCTCGGGGATGTCGGGGACGGCGGTCTCGGGCTCCTCGGGCAGCCCCTCGGCCTTGCGGGCCAGCTCGACCACGCCGCGCAGGACGACGAGGGAGCTCTCGGACAGGCCCGAGGCGGCCAGGCCCAGAGTGGCCGCGCGCAGCTGGAGGTCGTCGACCGCGCCGGACTCGACGTAGTCGTCGCCGACCAGCCAGCCGACGCTCACCTGCAGGCAGGTGGCCAGCGCCCGCAGCACCTGGAGGGTCGGGTTGGTCTGCTTGCCGGTGCGCAGCTGGCTGACATAGGCGCGCGTGATCGGGATGCCGGCCTCCGTCAGGGCGGAGGCGACCTGAGCACCGGTGTAGCCGCGCTTGGTCAGCGCGAGATCGAGCCGTTCGGCGAAGTTCGCCACGGCACACCTCCTACCGCCCGTGAACGTCTCCAGCGTAAGGGACTCCGGGCGCGGTGTCCCCTGCCATGCGGGCCAGCTCTGCCACTCGGACGGGTATCAACGTATGCGCAAACTGTCAGTTGACACATCCTGGTTCGTACGGAGACTATCAGCGTGTGTGGTAACTGAGGCTTAACAGTCAGGTTCCGAGAGTTCCCGCGAGGAGGTGGCCGAAGGTGACCATGGACACCCCGGGCGGCGCGCCGCACCTGGAAGCGGCGGCCTCCCCAGGACAGGAGCAGGTCGTCCGGCGCATCTGCGCCCGGGTGGCGGGGCCGGTGGCCGGCGCGGACGTGCACGTGGCGAGCCTGCCACTGGGCGGGGTGCAGGTCTGGCTGGACGGTTCCGGCCACCGCTGGCGCTTCTACCACCGGATGGCGCGGGAGCTGCGGCTGGCCGGCTGGCACACGGAGACCGGCCCCGATCGGCTGCTACTGCTCGGTTGGAGCGCGGCCTGCCTGAGCCACCGCGCCCGGATGCTGGGCGCGGCCCTGGCCGGGCGGCTGGCCGACTTCGACCGTACGGCGTTCACGGCCGTCATGCTCGCCACCCGGCTGCGGCACCGGGGGTTCCCCGCCGGTGACCTGCCCGCCGAGGTGGAGGCGCACTGCCGTGAGTCGCTGCGCTGGCCGGCCCGGCTGGCCGATCTGCGGGGCCTGCAGCGGCGTTCGTCGCTGGAGTCGCTGCGGCTCCGGCTGGCCCAGGTGGCCGGTCTGGAGACCAAGGTGGGCCGCCGCTGCGGCGAGCATCTCGCGCTCGCGGGGAAGGTCGCCCGGCTGGTGGCGGGCGGCGTGCCGCCGTCCCGCCCGGCCTTCGCGCCGCAGGGCGGCCCGGCACGGGACCTCTGGACCGAGGCCGTCCCGCCGCGTGACATTCCGTTCGCCGGCCGGGCTCCCGGCGTCCCTCCACGGGGCGTCTCGGCGCCGCGCGCGGGGCTGACCGAGCGGCTGGTCTGCGTCAGCGTGCCGAACGTGGACACGAGCGAGGACGGCCTGGGCGGCGTGAGCGCGGTGACGGCGCCATGACCACCTCCAACGCCACGAACGACAGAACCTTCATGTCCTTCATGACAGTCATGGAGAACGACACACACCTGAGTGCGCGTGAGCGCGCCGGAATCGCGGCGTTGCCACCAGGCGGCGGCAGGTCCCCGGCCGGGAACGGCCGGCGACGCCCGTCCGCCACACATGCGGGAACGGTGGCAGCGCTCTCAGCGCTGGCCCCGGCGCCTCCCCCCAGCACCGTGCGGCACGTGCCCGATGCAATCGGCGCGGTGTTGTTGGCCAGCGCGGTAGCGGCTGGCGTGCTGGCCAAGTCAAGGGGTTGCGCCTGGGGTCGGCTCACTCCCCGCCGGCCCGGCCGAGCGCGGGGCGCGCCGCGCCCCGGCCGGGCCGGCGGGGTGGACAGCGGCTCGCCCTACGGGCGGCGCCGCCGGACGGGAACCGGAGTGATCGGCGTGGTGGGCGCCAGAATGCCGGTCGCCGGGCAGGCTCACGGGCCGTCCGGCGGATGGTTCCCGCGGAGGGTCGGGTGCGGGAGACCCTCCTGGCCGGTGGCGGTTCCGCCGGCCGCCGTTCTGCTCGCCGCCACGGCGCGGGTGCGGGTCGCCGTGGCGTCGGGACGTGAGGCCGGTCACCGGCCTCATCGCACGGCGGAAGAGGAGCCGGTCACGCCATGCCGGCTCCTCGCCGGGCCGCCTCACCGAACCTCCGAACTTCCTCCGACTCGAATCATCGACCCGCTATAGACAGGAGCGAGCATGCTCACCACGGGGCCCATCTCAGAGGAGCTGCGCAGGGCGCGGCCGCACGAAGTCCATCCGCGGGGCGTACGGCCCGGCGCGCCGGCGTTCAGGGACGAGGAGCCGGCTCCGTCGGCGCCGGCGGAACCGGCGCGCACCGTGCACCGGCTGCGCCGCATCCGGCAGGTGTCCGTCCAGGCCATCACCGAGATCGACCAGGCGCTGAGCCACCGCGCCTCCTGACCGTCCCGCCTTCCCGCACAGGAGGAGACCCATGCGCATCCTCGCCCCCGCACGACGGGGCACACCGTGAGCCGCGGCAGGGTCGGCGTGATCGTGGCGCCCCCGAACCCGTCGGCCGAGCCGGAGCTGACCCGCTTACTCGGGTCACGCGCCGACATGCACGTCGCCCGCTTCCCCGTACGGTCAGGGCTGTCCCACGCCGACCGGCTGGAGGGCTACAACACCGCGCTGCGCGCCATGACGGGCGCGTTCGGCGGGCTGCGGCTGGCCGCGATGGTCATGGCCTGCAGCGAGCCGCGTTACCTGCTCGGCCCCGACGAGGACCGCGAGCAGTGCGCCGAGCTGTCGGAGGCCACCGGGGTGCCGTTCGCCTCGTCGACGCTGGCCACCCGCGAGGCGCTGGACCACGTGCGGGTGGGCGACATCGTGCTGGTGTCGCCGTACCAGCCGTGGGTGACGGAGCTGGCCGAGCGGTTCTGGAAGTCGGCCGGGATCAACGTCACCCAGGTCGTCCAGGTACGCGCCGAGCACGGCTACTCCTCCTACGCGGTCACCCCCGCCGAGCTGATCAGCCAGGTGGAGCTGGCCGAGCCGCCCGGGGACGCGGTGCTGCTGTTCACCGGCACCGGCATGGCCACGCTGCCCGTGCTCTCCCGGCTCACCACCGGCAACGACCGGATGTTGCTCACCTCCAACCTCTGCACGGCCTGGTGGGCCCTGTCCCGGGCCACCGGCCGGCACGTGACGCTCAGCCGCGTGCCCTACCGCCGCCACATGGAGGCCCCGGCCGGCGTCGCGAGGAGGCACACCGCATGAACGGCGTCATCGTCGCCGGAGCCGGCCCGACGGGGCTGACCGCGGCGCTCTCGCTGGCCAGGGCGGGCATCAAGGTCACCGTCCTGGAGCGCGAGAGCGAGCTGCCCCGCCGGCCGCGCGCCTGCACGTTTCACCCGGCCACGCTCGACCTGCTGGACGGCCTCGGCGTGGCCGCCCGGCTGGTCGCCGCCGGGCGGGTGGTGGACCGGGTGCAGTGGCGCGACCGATCCGGGCTCGTGCTGGCCGAGATGGGCATGGACCGGCTCGACGGGCTGACCCGGCATCCGTTCCGGGTCCACGCCGACCAGGGGTCGCTGACCGCGCTGCTGCTGGAGGCCCTGCAGGCCTGCCCGGACGCGGACGTGCGCTTCGGCGCCCAGGTGGACGGCGTGGCCGAGGGCGGCACGGGAATCCGGGTCCGCGTCGGCCACACCTGGACGCGGGCCCGGTACCTGATCGCCGCCGACGGCGCCCACAGCACCGTGCGCGGCTCGCTCGGGTTGCCGTTCCCGCGCTCGGCGTACCCGACGCAGGCGCTGCGGGTGTTCATCGACTCGCCGCTGGACCGGATGCTGCCGAGCCTGGCGCCGCTGACGTACGTACGCGACGTGCAGCAGTCGTGCACGCTGCTCGGGCTGCCGGACCACTGGCGGATCATCTTCAAGATCCCCTGCGACGCGCACGAGCCGCTGTCGCCGTCGAACCTGTCGCTGCTGGTGCGCCGGGCGCTGCCGGGGCTCGGCGGGCCGATCCGGATCACCGGGGCCGACAGGTTCGGGCTGTCGCGGGGGGTGCTGAGCTCGTACCGGTGCGGGCGGGTGCTGTTCGTGGGCGACGCCGCGCACCTGACCTCCACGGTCGGGGGGCTCAACATGAACGCCGGCATCCACGACGCCGCCGAGGTCGCCAAGGTGATCGCCGCCGTGGTCGGCGGGCACGCCCCGGCCGCCGCGCTGGAGGCGTGGGCCTGGCGGCGGCGCTCGGTGGTGCTGCAACGGGTGCTGCCGCCGCGCGGGACTCGGCTGGCGGGCGTGCGCGAGCACGACAGCGCCCGGCTGGAGGCGGCCATGGCGGGGCTGCGGGCGATCGCCGGCGACCCCGACGCGACCCGGGCGTACCTGGCGCAGGCCTCGCTGCTCGACACCGTCCCGAGGGACACCGTACCGAGAGACACCGTGCCTAGAGACACCGTGCCTAGAGGCGTCCCGAAGACGGTCCCTGATCCGGCCGGGAGGTCCTGAACCATCCGCGTCCGCGTAGCGACTGGAGGAGGTGACACCGATGTGGCGGACCCTGTCCGACGACGCGCGTCAGGCGATCCGTGACCTGTGCGACAAGCACGGCGCCCGTCTCTACGACTACTGCCGCACCGAGCTGGCCGCGGCCGACGCCGAGCTGGCGGTGGCCGGGGCCGCGCTGACGGCCCACCTGTACGCGGACCGCGTGGTGGATCCGGCGCTGCGCCGGGCGTGGCTGTACTCCGTGGCGCGGGCGCACCGCGCGGTCGTCGCCAAGCCCGCGAGCATCGGCTCGTGGTCGCGGCCCGGCCGGATGTCGGAGCTGCTGCCCGAGGCCCTGCTCTCCCTCGACCGGCCGCAGCGCGAGCTGCTCGATCTGTCCGTACGGCACGGCCTGGGCGACGCCGAGATCGCCGTGATCTTCGAGCTGTCCCCGGACGAGGTCCGCTCGGTCGTCACCCGGGCCGCGGCCGCCCTGGAGGAGTGGTTCGCCGCGATCATCGCCGCGCGCTCCCGCGACGGGTGCGCCGACCTGGCGGCGCGCGTGTCGGAGTGGGTCAGCGCACCCGGCCGGCGGGCCAGGGCTCGGATCGGCCGCCACATCCAGTCCTGTGCGACCTGCCGGGCCGCGCCCAGGACGATGACGGCGGGGGCGCTGCTGCGCCGCCTGCCGATCACCGCACCGCCCGGAACGCTTCCCAACCGGCTGACGTCGGCGCAGCCTCTGCCCGGAGAGGGACTTCTCTGGCGGGCGGACGGCTTCCCCGTGCAGGCGCGCCTGCTGCTGGAGACCGGCCCCTCGGCGCCGGTCCAGCCGGGTGCCGGCGTCATGCTGTCCGCCCCGGTCGCCGACCCCACGACGGCGACCGCGGGAAAGCCCTGGTCGGCGGCGGGCGCGGCCGCCGCCGACCAGGAGCTCCCCGACCCACCCC
>NZ_SMKQ01000163.1 GCF_004348995.1 Nonomuraea terrae | reverse complement strand
CCCTTACGCCTCGCCGGGATCCTGGCCGGCGTTCGAGCAGCCCACCTCGCGCCCCTCGTACGAGGTGCGCGCCGGATGGGCGGTGGCCGACGACTCCGAGCCGCTCACCGGGCCCACTCCCGCCGCCGGCACCCCGACCGCGCCGAACCGGGCGGTCTCGGCGTACGACGACGTGCTGTCGGCCCCGACGCCGACGCAGTCGCCGTTCACGGCGGGCGCGTACGAGACGGGCGACATCAGCAGCCCCGCGGCCTGGCCCGCGCCACCGCCCGCGCCGGGCGCAGCGGCCCCGGGCGTCCAGCCCGGCTACGTGCCTCAGCCGGAGACCCAGGGCACCGAGCGCCGCGGTCGCCGGCGCACCCCGGAGCAGGACCATCCGCACGACTACTACAGATGATCTTTAGCGCCTATTAATCCGCAAAACCTGTGTGACGTCCCCTCAAACAAGGGACGGCGGAGCAATAGGGTTTGCTCCATGTTCCGCGACACGCAGAGTAGCTGGATGAGCACCCTCCGGCACGACGTGCCAGCCTCGCTCGTGGTCTTCCTCGTCGCGGTGCCCCTCTCCCTGGGCATCGCGATGGCCTCGGGAGCGCCGCTGGTGGCCGGACTCATCGCCGCCGTGGTGGGCGGCATCGTAGCAGGCGCCCTGGGCGGGTCCGCAGTGCAGGTGAGCGGGCCCGCGGCCGGACTCTCCCTGGTAGTGGTGGACCTCGTCCACACGTACGGGTGGCGGGCCACCTGCATGATCACCCTGCTGGCCGGAGCCGTCCAGCTCCTGCTGGGTGTGTTCAAGGCGGCCAGGGCCGCGCTCGCGGTGTCGCCGGCCGTCATCCACGGCATGCTGGCGGCCGTCGGCGTGATCATCGCACTCTCCCAGTTGCACATCGTGCTGGGCGGAAGTTCGCAGCACTCCGCCATCGCCAACCTCATCGAGCTCCCCGGGCAGATCGCCGACATGCACGGGCACAAGGTCGCCGTCGGCGTGCTCACGATCGTGGTCCTGGCGCTGTGGACGCGGCTGCCGCAGCGGGTCAGGGCGGTCCCGGCCCCGCTGGCGGCGCTGTTCGTGGCGGCGGTGACGGCCTGGGCGTTCGGCTGGGACGTCACCCGTGTCGACCTGTCGGAGAGCGTCGGTGAGTGGGCGTTCCCGGTCTGGCCGGCGGGCGACTGGCACATGATCGTCTCGTCGGTGCTGCTGGTGGCGCTGCTGGCCGGCTGCGAGTCGCTGCTGTGCTGCGTGGCCGTCGACGGCATGCACGGCGGGCGCCGCGCCGACCTCGACCAGGAGCTGACCGGCCAGGGCGTGGCCAACATGGCGACGGGCGCGCTCGGCGGACTGCCGGTGGCCGGGGTGATCGTGCGCAGCACCGCGAACGTGAAGGCCGGGGCGCGTACGCGCATGTCGGCGATCCTGCACGGGTTCTGGGTGCTGGTGTTCGCGCTGGGGTTCGGCTGGCTGATCAAGCTGATTCCGCTGGAGGCGCTGGCGGCCCTGCTGGTGTTCATCGGCGTGCAGATGGTCAACCTGGGCCACGTCAAGAAGGTGCACGGGCACGGCGAGGTGCCGGTGTACGCGATGACCATGGCCGGTGTGATCCTGCTCGGGCTGGCCGAGGGCGTGCTGGCGGGCCTGGCGCTGGCCGCGTTGCTGGCGCTGCGCCGCCTGACCCAGGTGACGGTGCTGAAGCGCGAGGACCGCGACGGGCCGCTGCACGTGACGATCTCGGGGTCGCTGACGTTCCTGGGCGTGCCCAGGCTGACGCACGAGCTGCGCACGATCCCGGCGGGCGCCGACGTCGACCTCGACCTGAACATCGACTTCATGGACAACGGCGCCTTCGACGCCATCCACTCCTGGCGGCTCGACCACGAGCGCATGGGCGGCACCGTGCGCATCGACGAGCTGCACGACGAGTGGTACGCGCTGGCGGCCAGCGGGGCGCGTACGTCGCCGGTGAAGTCGCCGCCGAAGGCGCCGGACCGCTGGTGGCTGCCGTGGGCGCACCGGCGCCGCCACGAGGAGCCGCATCCCGCGCCCGTGGAGGCAGGCTCCGACGGCGCCTCGGCCGCGGGGCAGGCGGAGTGCCTGCTCACGGCGGGCGCGCGGGAGTACCACAGCCGTACGGCGCCGCTGGTGAAGCCCATCTTCACGGCCCTGGCCAGGAAGCAGCAGCCGTCGCACCTGTTCATCACGTGCGCCGACTCCCGGATCATGCCGAGCCTGATCACGTCGAGCGGCCCGGGTGACCTGTTCACCGTGCGCAACATCGGCAACCTGGTGCCGCGCAGGGGCTCTGAGCCGCACGACGACTCGGTGGTGGCGGCGATCGAGTACGCGACGCAGGTGCTGGGCGTGCACACGATCACGGTGTGCGGCCATTCCGGGTGCGGCGCGATGGCCGGGGTGCTGAGCGGCGGCGTGCAGGCGGGCAGCCTGCCGGGGCTGCGCAAGTGGCTGCGGCACGGCGACCACAGCCTGGCCAGGTTCATCGAGACCGAGGGCGACCGGCTGCACAGCGGGGCACTCGACGTGCTGTGCCGGGTGAACGTGCAGCAGCAGCTGGAGAACCTGCTGACGTACCGGAAGGTCGAGGAGCAGGTCAGGGCCGGGAAGCTGGAGCTGGTCGGGCTGTTCTTCGACATCGGCTCGGCCAGGGTGCACATGGTGCCGCCGCTGCGGCCGATGGTCCCGGCGGGCAGGGAGGATCAACGGCTGATGACCGACTGAGGCGCCCGGGTTCGCCGCTCCCGCGGCGAACCCGCCTTGCGCGAGCTAAAGGGGATGTCTACTATCCCCTTTATGCGTCTGGGTGAAGGGGTCGAGTGGGGGCTGCACTGCTGCGTCACGCTCGGCTGGCTCCGGGATGAGGGTCCGGTGCCGATCGGCAGGCTCGCCGCCTGGTTCGACCTGCCACAGGAGTACCTGAAGAAGCGCCTGCAGGCGCTGACCAGGGCCGGGATCCTGACCTCCACGCCCGGCGTGCGGGGCGGCTTCGCCCTGGCGCGGCCGCCGGAGCGGATCACGCTGATGGACGTCGTGGCCGCCCTGGAGGGGGCCGCCGAGCTTTTCCGCTGCGAGGAGATCCGGCAGCGTGGCTCGGGGGCCGAGGGTGCCCGGTTCTCCGGGCCGTGCGGGATCGCCGCCGCGATGCGCCGTGCCGAGATGGCGTGGCGGCGAGAGCTCGCCCGGCAGACCATCGCCGATCTGATGGCCGAGGCCCCGGCATCGGCCGAACGCACCCGCCGGAACTACGCCCGCATGCGCGGCTGACCCACGACGGCCCACGTGCGGGGTCGAACAAGGAGCAAAAAGGGGATGTCTGATGTCCCGGTCAAGGCGAACGAGGCGGGCGGCGGTCCGCCGGGGGTGCCCGCCGCCTCCGAGGCGCGCGGGCTCGGGTCGACGCTCGTCCTGGCGCTCGGCACGTTCGCGGCCGGCACCGACGCGTACGTGGTGGCCGGTTTCCTGCCGGCCATGGCGGGCTCGCTGCGGGTGTCCGAAGCGGCGGCCGGTCAGTCCGCGACCGTCTTCGCGATCGCCTACGCGGTGTTCTCGCCGGTCATGGCCACGGTCACCGCTCGGCTGCCGCGCCGGGCGCTGCTGGTGGGCGCCCTGCTGGTGCTCGCCCTGGCCAACGCGGGCTCGGCGCTGGCGCCGGACTACCCGGTGCTGATGGCCACCCGCGTCGTGGCCGCGCTGGGCGCGGCCGCCTTCACTCCCGCCGCCGGCGCCGTGGCCGCCTCGCTGGTGGCGCCCGCGCAACGCGGGCGCGCGCTCGCGGTGGTGGTCGGCGGCCTGACCGTCGCGACGGCGCTGGGGGTGCCACTGGGCAACCTCGCCGACAGGCTCCTTGACTGGCGCGCCGCGCTCGGCCTGGTCGCGGTGTTGTGCGCGCTCTGCGCGACAGGCGTGTTCGCCGTCATGCCGGTCCTTCCCGGCAGCCCGCGGATCCCCTTGCGCCGCCGGCTCGACGCCCTGCGCCATCCGGGCGTGGTGGCGGTGTTGCCACTGACCGTGCTCGGCCTGGCCGCCAGTTACGGGCTGTACGCCTACGCCATCCCCATCCTGCACGCGCTCGGCGCCGAAGGGCCTGCGGAGATGTGGATGCTGTTCCTGTACGGCGTGGGCGCGGTCGGCGGCAACCTGCTGGCCGGCGCCGCGGTCGACCGGCACGGACCCGTCCGCGTCCTGGCGGTCGGGTATGTGTCGCTCGGGGTGACGCTCGCGGCGGCCGCCTGGGCGTCGGGCACGGACGTCCGCCGGCTGCCGCTGGCCGGCCTGCTGATGGTGGCCTGGGGGGCCGCCACCTGGTTCCAGACCCCCGCCCAGCAGGTGCGGCTGATCTCGGCCGCTCCCCAGGAGACGGCCGTGGTCGTCGGCCTCAACGCGTCGGCTCTCTATCTCGGCATCGCCCTGGGCACCGCGCTCGGCGGAGCGCTCCTGCCGGTCGGCGTACCCATGGCCCTGACGGCCTGCGCCGGCCTGGCCGTACTCAGCCTCGCATACCTCATGCTCACCCGACGCCACCGCTGACGGTAGGCCGCAACCGCGCGAAACCGGGCCGTTGTCGCCTAGCTGTGCGGGTTGCCGTACAGCGCCGCAGCCGGCCTGATTAGCAGGGCTTTTTCAGGACAGTCGGTGGATATGTCGACACTGCGTCGGAGGC
The DNA here is from genome assembly GCF_004348995.1 of Nonomuraea terrae. Taxonomy (GTDB): domain Bacteria; phylum Actinomycetota; class Actinomycetes; order Streptosporangiales; family Streptosporangiaceae; genus Nonomuraea; species Nonomuraea terrae. The sequence continues at coordinate 16,676 of NZ_SMKQ01000163.1, read as the reverse complement.
TGGACCGGACGGGCTCATGGGGCACCGGTCTTTGGAGGCGGCTGCGGGACCGGGCGAGGTTGGTGGCCGCCATGACAGCCGGCCGGATAACGGTCCGGGAGCTGCAGCGGGTCGGCAGTATCTCCGGCGACCTCGCCAAGATCAACATCAGCGACGAGTACGGCCAGATCGTCCAGCAGCGTGATCTGGCAGAGATAGCGCAGCTGGTCGGGAACATCAACGTGAGCCTCGACATGCTGGACCGTGAGCGGCGGTTCGCCTCCACCATCGCCCACGAGATCCGCTCCCCACTGGCCGGGATACGCGTCACGGTCGAAGAGGCGCTTTCCGATCCTGACCAGGTCGACTACTCCACCGTGTTCGCAAGGGTGCTGCGCGGGGTGGACCGGGTGGAGGCACTGGCCACCGACCTGCTGTTGATCGCTCGCAGCCGCGCCACCGAGATCGAGTGGGCACGGATCGACCTGTGCGAGCTGGTCAGGCGGGAAGTCGCTGCCCGGGCCGACCCCATCCCGGTCGAGGTGATCTGCGCTCCCGGTGTGCTGGTCAAGGCCATGCCCACGCAGATCGGCGAGATCGTGACCAACCTGCTGGACAACGCCCAGCGCTACGCCAGACAGCAGGTGCAAATCCGCGTCGACCGCAGCGGCCGCATGGCCCGACTGTCGGTCTGCGATGACGGCCCCGGCGTACCGGAAAAAGACCGGAAACGCGTCTTCGACCGGCTGTACCGGCTCACAACCCTCCCCGAGCCCGGCAGTACCAGCACCGGCCTCGGCCTGGCCATCACCTGGGAGATCGTCAGAGCCCACCGCGGGAGCGTATGGGTCGAAACCGCCCCCAGCGGCGGCGCTTGCTTCACCGTTCAGCTGCCACTCGCGGCCGCCTTGGGACCCGAGACCTGAGGTCTGAGGCCTCAAAGGGATCGGAGAGCCGGCCTGTTCGATCTGCGGACGCGGAGACCTCGGGGGAACCCGGCTGTCTAGCGTTGCTTGAGGCGGACTGCCTCTTTGCGGGTTTCGGCCTGGATGGACCGCTCACGCTCCAGCCACTCTGGGGTGTCCGCCTTCAGCGCTTCGATCTCGGCGGTGGTGAGCGGTCCGGTGATCCCGCCTCTGATCAGGCCGGAGATGGACACCCCGAGCTTCGCGGCGATGACCTGCTTGGGGTGCGGGCCGTTGCGGCGCAGGTCAGTGAGCCAGGCGGGTGGCTTCGACTGCAACTCGTTCAGCTCGTCCCTGGAGACGACACCCGCTTGGAACTCGGCGGGAGTGGCCGAGAAGAGGACGCCCAGCTTCTTGGCCGCGGTCTCGGGCTTCATCGTCTGGACGCTCTTCGGTTTGGACGAGGTCATGGCGCAAGAGTAGTCAGTCGGAACGAGTTCCCGTGACATCGGTACCCTGAGGAAGTGACTGATGGAGAGACCGGCAGGGTGTTCCGGCTGGCGTACGTGCCCGGGGTGACACCCGCGAAATGGGTCAACGTCTGGACCGAGAGGATGCCCGACATACCGGTCTCCCTGGTCACGGTTCCCGCCGCCGAAGTGGTGGGGCTCCTGCGGGACGGCGGCGCCGACGCCGCGTTCGCCAGACTGCCGATCGACCGGGACGGGCTCAGCGTGATCCCCCTCTACGTGGAGACCACGGTGGTCGTGGTGCCCAAGGACCACGCGGTGGCCGCCGTCGAGGAGGTGGCCCTCGCCGACCTGGCCGACGACGAGGTGTTCCATCCTCTGGACGACACCATCGAGTGGACGGCCCGGCCTGGGCTGCCCGCGTTCAGCCGCCCGGCCACGACGGCGCACGCGGTCGAGCTGGTAGCGGCCGGCACCGGGCTGCTCCTGGTTCCGCAGTCGCTGGCGCGGCTCCACCACCGCAGGGATCTCACCTACCGGCCGGTGCTGGACGCGCCGCAGTCCCAGGTCGCGCTGACCTGGCCCACGGACGCGACCACCGAGCTGGTGGAGGATTTCATCGGCATCGTCCGCGGCCGGACGGTGAACAGCTCGCGGGGCCGTGCCCCCGCCTCCCCTGCGGAGAAAAAACCGGCACAGCGGCAGGCACAAAAACCCGCACAGACCGGCTCTCGTCGCCGGGCCGTGCCGGCCGGCCGCAAAAGGAAGGGCCCCCGGCCTCGGTGACCTCAGGCCGCTCTCGTTCGATGGTGTGACGAGCCGGCCTGTAGGCCGGGGTTCCTTGCGGCGCTCGCCAGGCACGGATGGTCAGAGACCGTCGAAACTGACTTCTTGCATCGTCCCGTCCGGTCCCATCCGGAATATCCGCGGCGGCCCCATGGTCCGCCGCACCTCGGCGTACATGGCTTCTCGTTCGGCCTGTTCCCTGCCCGACGGGTCGGTCACCCGGAACCCCCGCATGTGAACACCGGTTGTATCGATGTCGCCGGAATCGGGAGCGCCTTCTATCACGAAGCCAAACAAGGCGTGCAACGCATCCTCACCCAGCTCAAGGGGATGGAACGGCAGCGGGTAGGGATTCTGGTCCGGCCAGCCCGGCACGGGCTCGACAGGATGCTCGCCCGCCCAGTACGGCAGCTCGAAGTCGTACGGCTCGCCGATGTTCTCCTGGATACCGCTATCGGGCGACAGGCTGAGCGAGCGTACCAGCACCCCGTCCTCCCAGACGGCGAAGGCAAGCCAGTCCACCACCGAGTGCATTCCATGCATGATGATCCGCCTGCCCGCACCGGCCTTGAGTAGATGCTCAGGCAACTCAGACGGACGTTCGAGCACGAGCCTGCGATCGCAGAACAGCTCGGCGCCGGCCAGTGCGGTGGCGTACGTGACGTCGTCCGGCGGGTAGACGCAGTCCCACAAGGTGCCGTCCTCGGCAGGCACGACCGCATGACCTGGGTGAACCTGACGGACCAGTGCCTCGGCATCGGAGCCCTCCGAGCGCGCCGCACCCGACAACGCGAGTCGGATGTCGCCCTCGGCGAATGCCAACAATGCTGTCTTCGCGCCCATCCCGCCCTCCAGAACCTTCAGCAAGGGCCTGCATCGTACCCGCCGCCCGCGAAGGCCTGATCACCGCAGATCGGCGACCGCAGCCGGAGCCGCCGAAAACTTCCGTGTCGTTGCGAGACGTACCTATGCCCGACTTCGTAGCGACAGCCACCACCAGCCGGCGGAGCGGTTCGGGCTCGGTCCCGATGCGGTGCTGTGCCCGATGACTGCGGCACATCACCACCGTGGACCTGTACGGCCACCTGGTTCCGGAGGCGACCGGCCGCACTCGTGATGCGCTCGACAAGGCGTTCGAGCTGGCGCTGAATGTGCCCGGAAAGTGCCCTGGCGGATCTTGAGAAGGGTTGCGGTGCAGGTCAAGGGGTTGAGGGGGTGACGAGTCGGCCTGTAGGCCGGGTTCTGTCCTTCGTGTGAAGGGGCGACCATCCATCTAGGGCCGTCGTTGCCGGCGGCCTCGAGCGGTCTACCCGCGCGACTCGGGCGGGCAGCCCTCAGACGTCGCGCGCGGGACGCTCCGTGGAGCGTCCCTTCTTGACCTTGCTCCGGGTGGGGTTTACCTAGCCGCCCACGTCACCGTGGGCGCTGGTGGTCTCTTACACCACCCTTTCACCCTTACCCCCCGGCGGACCGGGAGGCGGTCTGCTTTCTGTGGCACTGTCCCGCGGGTCACCCCGGGTCGGTGTTACCGACCACCCTGCCCTGTGGAGCCCGGACCTTCCTCGGCGGGCCCGCAGGCCCGACGCGGTCGCCCGGCCGACTCGTCTGAGGCAGAGTATCAAATGCCAAGCCGTTCCCAACCCGGTCACAAGATCGTCCTACTGGAAGAGGCGGTGGTGCCGGGACCGCCAAGGCACCCGGCACGGCCTCGCCGTCTCAGCGCAGGTGTGAGGTGTCGTTGAACGACTTCACCACGGCGGGGCCGTCGGCGTAGTACTCGATCAGCGACAGGCACGCCAGGTCGAGGTGCATCCGGTACAGCGACTGCAGGGGCGCGAGCAGGGCGTTGCGCAGCAGCAGCTTGATCGGGGTGACATGGGAGACCGCCAGCACCGTCTTGCCCGCGTACCGCTCCACCAGCCGCTCCCCCGCCGCGTCGACGCGGAGCGCGGCCTGGGCGAAGCTCTCGCCGCCCGGCGGGGCCACGTCGGGGTCGGCGAGCCAGGCGGTGAGCTCGGCGGGCCAGCGGCGCTGCACCTCGGTGAACGTGTGACCCTCCCAGTCACCGAAGTCGGTCTCCTTGAGGTCGTCCTCGACCTCGACGTCGAGGCCCGTGCGCGCGGCGACCGCCTCCGCGGTCTGCCGGGCCCGCTTGAGCGGGGAGGTGACGATCACGTCCAGCCGGTACGGCTCCCGCGACAGCCGTTCGGCCGCCGCCGACGCCTGGGCCAGGCCGTTCGCGGTGAGCTCGGCCTCGCCGCGGCCGGAGAAGCGGCGTTCGAGTGACAGCTCGGTCTCGCCGTGGCGCAACAGGAGCAGGGACGTGGCCACCCGCGTGGGCGGGGCCCAGCCCGTGCCGGTGCGGGGGCCCGTGCCCGTGGCGGTGCGCTGCTGGGCGGAGGCGATCGAGGCGGTGGGGGCGGACAGCTCGGCGATGGCGCCCGCGTCGAGCAGGTCGGTCTGCCTGCCACCGCGCAGTCCCCCGGCCGCGCCACCGGACGGTGGCGTGCCGCCGGGAGCCTCGGGAGCGGGCGCGGCGCCGCCGGCTTTCCAGGTGAGGCCCTGGGCGGCGGCGTCCATGGCCTCGTTGGCCAGGCGGTCGGCGTGTTTGTTGCGTTCGCGGGGGATCCAGGTCCACTCCGTCACCCGCAGCCGCCGCACCAGCGAGCCCGCCTCCGCCGCCAGCGGGCGCAGGCCCTCGTGCTTGACCTTCCAGCGGCCCGCCATCTGCTCGATGACGAGCTTGGAGTCCATCCGTACGGCCACCGCCGCCCCGTCGCCGGCCAGCTCCAGCACGGCCCGCAGGCCGGCGATGAGGCCGCGGTATTCGGCGACGTTGTTGGTGGCGACGCCGATCGCCTCGGCGGCCTCCGCCAGCACCTGCCCGGCGGCGTCTCGCACGACGGCGCCGTAGCCGGCCGGCCCCGGGTTGCCGCGCGAGCCGCCGTCGGCCTCGATGACGTAGGAGGTCACAGGCCCGACTCTGCGGTGCGTACGAGGATGCGGCGGCACTCGTCGCAGCGGAGCACCTCGTCGTGGGGGGCGGCCTTGATGCGGTTCATCTCGGCGATGGACAGCGCGACCTTGCAGCCCTGGCAGCGGCCACCGTGCAGCATCGCGGCGCCGACGCCGTACTGGTCTCTGAGCTTGTCGTAGAGGCCGAGCAGGTCGGCGGGGAGCTCAGCGGCGGCGGCGGTGCGGCGGCCGCGGACCTCGCCCGCCTCCTTGTCGATCTCCTGCAGGGCGGCGTCGCGGCGGTCCTCGGCGGCGGCGAGCGCGGCGCGGACCTCGTCGCGCTGCGCCACCAGGTCGGTGACCTTGGTGTCGGCGGCCTCCCGGCGTTCCATGATCTCCAGGACGACCTCTTCCAGGTCGCCCTGGCGTCTGTGCAGGGAGGCGATCTCGGACTGCAGGCTCGCCAGGTCGCGCGGCGAGGTCACGGCCCCGGAGTCGAGCCGTTTCTGGTCGCGGTCGGCGCGGGTGCGTACGGCCTCGACGTCATGCTCGGCCTTGGCCTGCTCACGCGCGAGGTCACCCGCCTCCGTCTCGGCCTCGATCACCTGGGTGGCGAGCCGGGCGTACTGCTTCGATCGCTCGTCGATCTCGGCCAGCTCCGGCAGGGTGCGGCGGCGGTGGGCCAGCCGGTCGAGCTGGGAGTCGAGCCCTGCCAGGTCAAGCAGTCGCTTCTGCGCCTCAGGAGCTGCTTTCATGATCAATATCCTCTTGTCCAAGCATCGGTGACCGCGGCGGAGACACGCGTTTCAACGGTAACGCCACTCTCGCGCAGGATGGACGCCGCGCTGTCCAGCCAGGGCCACTCGGTCGCCCAGTGGGCGGCGTCGACGAGCGCGGGACCGCCCGACTCCACGAACTCGCTGGCGGGATGGTGGCGCAGGTCTGCCGTGAGGAACACGTCGACGCCGGCCGCGGCGGCCGTGGCCAGCAGGGAGTCGCCCGCGCCGCCGCTGACCGCCACCCGGCTGACCGGGCGCGACAGGTCGCCCGCGACGCGGACGCCCCCGGGGGTGCGCGGCAGCCCGTTGGCGGCCTGCGCGGCGAACTCGCCCAGCGTCGTCTTCTCCGGCAGCTCGCCGATGCGGCCGAGGCCGCGCCACGGGTCGTCGGGGAACGGCTGGAGCGGCACCAGGTCGCCCACCAGGCCGACGGCCCTGGCCAGGGCGTCGGAGACGCCGGGGTTGGCGACGTCGGCGTTGGTGTGGGCGGTGTAGAGGGCGATGTCGTTCTTGATCAGGGTGTGGACCAGGCGGCCCTTGGGCGTGGTCGCGGCCACACTGGTGGTGCCGCGCAGATAGAGGGGGTGGTGGGTGACGATCAGGTCGGCGCCCCACTCCAGGGCCTCGGCTGCCACGACGGCGACCGGGTCGACCGCGAACAGCACCCGCCGCACCCGCAGGCCCGGATCGCCGGCGACCAGGCCCACGGCGTCCCACGACTCGGCCCGGGACGGCGGATAGGCCGCCTCGAGCACCTCGATCACGTCTGTCAACGTCACAGCAGCCACCTGGGCAGACTACCGGGCCGCGCCGGACCCGCACGGCGGGAGCGGGCAGGGTGTTGGGGCAAGTCAGGAAATACCGGGCTGACGCTGGGCGGGTCCGGGGCGGTAACGTCCAGCTATGACGCTCACCCTGCACCAGCGCGCCGTCGTGGCCGACACCCACAATGACCTGCTCATGGCCGTCTCCGCCCGGCCGCCGGAGATGTGGGCCTCGTTCTTCCGCGAGCGGTGGCTGCCCCAGCTCCTCGACGGCGGCGTGAACCTCCAGGTGCTGCCCGTCTTCATCGACGACCAGTACCGCCCCGAGGGCGCCCTGCGGCAGACGCTGCGGATGATCGAGTGCGCCCACGTGCTGGCCGAGGGCAGCCCCGACCACGTCAGCCTGTGCCTCGACGCCGCCGCGATCGACCGGGCGCTCGACGACGGCAAGATCGCGCTGGTGCTGGCCATGGAGAGCATGCCGGGCCTCGACGAGAGCGTCGAGCTGATCTCCACCGTGCACCGCCTCGGCGTGCGGGTGGCGTCGATCGCCCACTTCGGCCGGACGCCGCTGGCCGACGGCAGCGGCGAGGACGCCACGGGAAGCGGCCTCACCTCGCACGGCGTCGCCGCGCTGCGGGAGATGGAGCGCCTCGGCGTCGTCTTCGACGTCTCCCACCTGGGCGCCTCCGGCGTCGCCCACGTGCTGGAGCTGACGAGCAGGCCCCTCATCGCGACGCACTCCTCCGCCCGCGCGCTGCGCGACCACCACCGCAACCTCACCGACGACCAGCTGCGCGGCGTGGCCGCGACCGGCGGCGTGATCTGCGTCAACTTCTTCGCGCCGTTCCTCGCCGAGGAGCCCGCGGACATGACGCTCGACCGGCTGCTCGACCACATCGAGCACATCGTGTCCGTGGCCGGCATCGACCACGTGGGGCTCGGGCCCGACTTCATCCGCGAGGTGATGGACGATCTGACGCCGCCGTGCTGCGAGGACCTGCAGCCGAGGGGCGTCGACACCAAGGCGAGCATCCCCGGGCTGGAGGGCCCGGCCGGACTGCCCATGGTGACCGAGGGCCTGCTCGGGCGCGGGTGGCCGGACAAGGACGTCATGCAGGTCATCGGGGGCAACGTGCACCGGTTCTTCGGGGAGACGCTCGCGTGAGCGACGTACAGACCGCCCGCATGCTGGAGGACCTGGAGGAGCTCGTCGTCTGCGAGTCGTTCTCCAGCGACCTCGCGGCCGTGGCGCGCAGCGCGCAGGTGGTGGCGGCGATGGGCGCCCGTCACCTGGGCACGGCGCCGGAGTTCCTGGTGATCGACGGCGTCACCCACCTGCGCTGGACGTTCGGCACGCCGAAGGTGCTGCTGCTCGGCCACCATGACACCGTCTGGCCGATCGGCACGCTCGCCACCCTTCCGTGGTCGGTGACCGACGGGATCGCGCGCGGGCCGGGCGTCTTCGACATGAAGGCGGGGCTGGTGCAGACGTTCCACGCGCTGGCCGGGCTCGGCTCGCTCGACGGGATCACGCTGCTGGTGACCGGTGACGAGGAGGTCGGCTCACTCACCTCGGCGCCGCTCATCCAGGACAGCGCGCGCGGGATGGCGGCGGCGTTCGTCATGGAGGCCAGTGCGGACGGCGGGGCGCTGAAGACGGTCCGCAAGGGCACCTCGCTCTACACGCTCAACGTGCACGGCAGGGCCGCGCACGCCGGGCTGGAACCGGAGAAGGGCGCGAACGCGGGCGTCGAGCTGGCCCACCAGATCCTCGCCATAGCGGCGCTCGGCTCGGGCGCGACGACCGTCACGCCGACGGTGGTGTCCGGCGGCACGTCGCTCAACACCGTGCCCGCCGCCGCCTCGGTGGGCGTGGACGTACGGGCCGCGGAGGTGGCCGAGCAGGAACGGGTGGACGCGGCGATCCGGGAGCTGCGGCCGGTCGTGCCGGGCACGCGCCTGGAGGTGCTCGGCGGCCCGAACCGGCCGCCGCTGGAGGCCGCCATGTCGGAGTCGCTCTACGGGCTGGCCCAGAAGCTGGCGGCGGAGCTCGGGCTCGGGACGCTGCCGTCGGCGTCGGTGGGCGGCGCCTCCGACGGGAACTTCACCGCCGGCGCCGGCTGCCCGACGCTCGACGGGCTGGGCGCGGTGGGCGGTGGGGCGCATGCCGACCACGAGCACGTGATCGTGGCCGACATGCTCCGGCGCACCGCCCTCCTGCGTGCGCTGATCGAGGCGGTCCGCTAGACCAGCGGGCCGAGCCTGCGCTCCATCTCGCACCAGTTGGAGAACTCCTGCTTGTAGTAGGAGTGTCTGCCGTACCAGCGGCCCCGCACCTCGACCGTCACCGGGCGGTAGATGCGCATACAGGGGCCGGGGTCGACGTTCAGAGCCCGGACGTGGCCGTGGACCGCGCGGAGCTCGTCGCAGGCCTCGGACGGGCGGGGGTGGTAACCCCCGTCCGGGTCGCACGTCAGGCGCAGCGACTGCACGCCGCTGTAGCGGGGCAGCCGCGTGAGGTGAGAGCCCCAGGTGCGGGGCAGGCGCGTCCACTGCGCGCGCCAGTCGTGGGTCAGGTGCCCCGAGGGCGTGACGGCGCCGCGGGGCGTGACGGTGATGTAGAGCTCCGCCCCCGACCTTGCGGCGTCGGCCGGCCGCGCGGTGAAAGGGGCGGCGACAACCGCGGCCGCGCACAGTCCGAGCGCGGCGAGCCTGCGTCCGGCGGACAGAAGGTGCGTCATGAGACCTCCCTGGTCAACGACCGTCCCGGGGTGGGACGGCGGACCCATCATGGCTACAGTCCGTGACGTGTCCATGGCGATGCGTCGCGTGGCGCGTTCATCGTGATCGAACGGTTACACATCGTCATCAGCCCTGGTCCCCGGAGTGGCGGGCTTGCTGGAATGTCGCTTGCGCAGCGAAAAGCGTTGATTACCCGGAGCTTGTTAACCGGCTATTCCACACGGGTTTCTGATCTCTGTAATGTGGCTGCAGGCAAGCAAGCAAGGAGATCCGCATGGCGGAGTTCACCCCCACCGTTCCTGCGCGCGTCCTACCCCCCGTCGAGATCCGCGACCTGCCCGAACCTCCCCGATCGACCTGGCGCTTCATCGGCCCCGGCCTGGTCGGCGCCGGGGTGGGCCTGGCCTCGGGCGAGTTCATCCTCTGGCCGTACATCGCCTCGCAAGTCGGCCTCGTCTTCATCTGGGGTGCCGCGATCGGCATCATCACCCAGTGGTTCCTCAACATGGAGATCGAGCGCTACACCCTCGCCACCGGCGAGACCGCCCTGACCGGGTTCAGCAGAATGTGGAAGCACTGGGGCCTGGTCTTCGTGCTGATGACACTCTGTTCGAACCTCTGGCCGGGGTGGGTGACCACGTCGGCGACCATGGTGACCTACCTGACCGGGACAGGTCAGGGATCCGTACGGTGGATCGCGATCGGCATGCTGATCGTGATCGCGCTCGGTCTCACCCTCGCACCGGTCATCTACACCGCGCTCGAACGCGTGATCTTCCTGAAGATCGCGCTCGTGGGCACGCTGATCGTGGTGGCGATCGCCATCGCGATCACCGCCGAGAGCTGGATCGGCCTGGGCCGGGGCCTGACCGTGGACGCCACGTTCCCCGTCCCGCCGCTCGACTTCGCCGTGCTGATGGGCGCCATCGCGTACGCGGGCGCCGGCGGCGGCCAGAACCTGTGCCAGAGCAACTGGATCCGCGACAAGGGCTTCGGCATGGGCCTGTACGTGCCCCGCCTGGTCAGCCCGGTGACCGGCCAGGAGGAGGCGGCCTCCTCGACCGGCTACCAGTTCCCGCCGACCGAGGCGAACCTGGCCCGCTGGAAGCGGTGGTGGCGCTTCGCCAACATCGAGCAGGCGTCGACGTTCGCCGTGGTGGCGTTCGTGACGATCGTCCTCATGTCGATGCTGGCCTACTCCACCGTGTTCGGCCGGCCGGGCCTGGAGAACAGCATCGCGTTCCTGGAGGTCGAGGGGCGGGTGCTGATGGACGTCGTCGGCACCTGGTTCGGGGTGCTGTTCTGGGTGATCGGGGCGCTGGCCCTGTTCGCCTCGGCGATGGGCATCGTCGACTACACCTCGCGGCTGGCCTCCGACACGATCAAGACGGTCTACCTGCGCGACAAGCCGATCACCGTCAACCGCGTCTACTTCCTCATCGTCTGGGGGCTGGCGCTGGTCGGCACGGTGATCCTGCTGCTGGGCTTCGACCAGCCGCTCATCCTGCTGGTCTTCTCGGCGTGCTTCGCGGCCGTGATGATGTTCGTCTACTCGATCCTGCTGATCGTCCTGAACCGGCGGGCGCTGCCTGAGGCGCTCAAGGTCCGCTCCTACCGGCTGGGCGCGCTGATCTGGTCGGTCGGGTTCTTCGGCACGCTCACCATCCTGGTCGTCATCCAGCAGGCTCAGCAGCTGTTCGGAGGTTGATTCCGGCGGTGCCAGGACGTGGGCCGAGCTCCGTGGCCTGCGCCTCGGCCGGGATCGACCCGACTGAGGCTGGGATTCGCTGGACGGTGGCGGTGGGCAGGCCCGCCGCCACCTTCGTACGCGAGGTAGACCACCCGGCGACGGCCGAGAACCCTCTCACGCGGTGTGATGGCTTGCTGATCGCCCGGCCCCCGCTGTAGGAAGGCCGTATGTCCGTCGAAGGTGAGCGCCCGGCCGTCGACCACAGGGTGGAGGACGCCCTTTGGGCAGCGAGGAAGTACTACCTGCACGGCATCACGATGGACACGATCGCCAGGGAGCTCGGCGCCTCACGCTCGACCGTGTCCCGGCTGCTCGCCTACGCGCGCGACGCCGGCCTGGTCGAGATCCGCGTGATGCCGCCCCGCACGCGGTCGACACGGAGTGAGGCGGATCTCGCCGGCCGGTACGGCGTGCAGACGCATGTGGTTCCCGTGCCCACCACGGCGTCGACGGTGGAACGGCTGGAGCGTTGTGCCGTGTACACCGCGCGGCTGCTCACGTCAGTGTTCGACTCCGACATGATCATCGGCTTGTCGTGGGGCACGATGGTGAACGCGATCAGCCGGTGCCTGGTGCCCAAGGAGACCGCGAACTGCCAGATCGTGCAGCTGAACGGGCTCGGCAACGCCCGCACGACCGGCGTACACTACGCGGGCGCCATGCTGAGCGCGTTCGGGGCGGCGTTCGGCGCCTACGTCCAGCAGTTCCCGGTGCCGCTGTTCTTCGACTCGCCGCAGACCAAGGAGATGCTGCTGCGCGAGCGGAGCGTACGCCGGGTCGTCGAGCTGCAGCACAGCTGCGACGCGGTGCTGTTCAGCCTGGGCACCGTGGCCGACGGGATGCCCAGCAGCCCCTACCTGAGCGGGTACTTCCTCGACGAGGACGACTTCGCCTCGCTCGCCGAAGACGGCGCCGTGGGCGACATCGCCACGTCGTTCTACCGACTGGACGGATCACACGAGGGCATCAGGTTCAACGCCAGGACGAGTGGACCCGACCTCGACCAGATCCGGCACGTGAAGCACCGGATCTGCGCGGTGTCGGGTGATCACAAGATCGACGCTCTGCACGCGGCGCTCGTGGGCGGCTACGTCACAGAGCTCGTGGTCGACGAGATCACAGCCCACGGTCTGCTGGAGCGGTATGCCTGAGCGCGGGCGCCGTGCCGTCGTCCGCACCCTCGCCGCTGTCGGTGAAGGGAACGCTGCGGCCGTCCCTCACCCCCAGCGCGCCGGCGATCGCGATGGCGCACATGACCACCATCAGCGCGGAGATCGCCCAGGTGCCCTGCGTGCGCGCGGTCAGGAACGCCGCGATGAACGGCAGGGTGCCGCCCGCCACCGCGGCGGCCAGCTCCCGGCTGGCGGCCACTCCGGTGAAACGCACTCTGGTCGGGAACTGCTCCGGCAGCATGGACGCCTGCGAGCCCAGCATCAGGTCGTTCGCGAACGTCAGGACGACGACCATGGCGAGCCAGACCAGGATCACGTTCCCGGTGTCGAGCAACCAGAAGAACGGGAACGCGGCGACGGCGCACAGCACGGCCCCGGCGACGAACACCGGCTTGCGGCCGAAGCGATCTGACAGCGCGCCCGACAGCGGGAGCGTGACAAGCTTGATCGTGTTGGCCACGAGCAGGCCACCGGTGGCGACGGCCGCCGCCAGGCCGACGTTGTCGGTCACGTAGGAAAGCGCGTAGACACTCGGGATGTACGTTGCGACGTTCGGCCCGACGCTGAGCAGGAAGCCCTTCAGCAGCGAACCCGGCGCCTCCCGCAGGACCTCGAGGACGGGCGCGTTGCTCCGGTTGCCGGCCTTGACGGTCTCGGTGAACGCCGGCGTCTCGTCGACCCGGGACCTGATGTAGAGCCCGATGGGCAGGATCAGGATGCTGACGAGGAAGGGCACGCGCCAGCCCCAGCTCAGGAACGCGTCCTGGGGCAGCCACGTGAACGGGGTGAACACCAGGGTGGCGAGGATGACGCCGAGCGCGTTGCCCGTGGGCGGGATGGCGGCGAACAACCCGCGCCGGCCAGGGGGAGCGTGCTCGGCGGCCATCAGCGCGCCGCCCGCGTACTCGGCGCCGGCGCCGAGGCCCTGCGTCACCCGCAACAGCACCAGGATCACGGGCGCGGCGACGCCGATCGACCGGTAGTCGGGGATCAGGCCGATCGCCGTCGAGGAGAGAGCCATCACCGTCAACGTCACGACGAGCACGAACCGCCGCCCGTACCGGTCGCCGAGATGGCCGAACAGCAGCCCGCCGATGGGGCGGGCGAAGAACCCGACCGCGAACGTGCCCAGCGACGCCAGCGTCGCTGCGAGCGGGTCGCCCGCCGGGAAGAACACCTTGTTGAACACCAGCGCGGCCGCGGTGCCGTACAACATGAAGTCGTACCACTCCAGCGCGGTCCCGATGGTGCTCGCGGAGACCACGCGGCGGATCATCGGTCGTCTCCCGTCCGTCCGCTCGCAACGGGGAGCCGCTCGGCGTGCGGGCCGAGATAGGCGCCACCGTCGACCAGCCGCCGCTGCAGCGCGTGAACGTCGACCTGCCGCGGCGCGGTGCCGGCGGCGACCGCCATTGCCGCGCCGACCCCGGCGGCCTCGCCCATCGCGAACGAGGGCGGCATCACCCGCACCGCGGCCAGCGCCTCGTGGGTGGCGGAGATGCACCGACCGGCCACGAGGACGCCGTCGAGCTCGGCGGGGAGCAGGCTGCGGAAGGGGATCTCGTAGATGTTCGCAGTCGGCGGTATGCCGTCCTCGAACGGGCCGTCGCCGCTGACCGGGCTGTGGATGTCGACGGGGTAGCCTGCCACGGCGATGACGTCGTCGAAGTGCCTGCCGTCGATGAGGTCCTCCAAGGTCAGGACGTACTCGCCGACGATACGCCGGCTCTCGCGCACGCCGACGGTCGCGGCGGTGTCGAGCAGCTTGGCCTCCTCGAGGCCGGGCAGGTTCTCGTGGAAGAACGTCATCAGCTGGCTCACCTGCCGCCGGCCGAGCACCTCGGCGCGGGTCAGGTCGCCGGCGTCGGTGCCGTTCATGCCGAGCACCCTGGTCGTGTTGATCCGCCAGACGCCCGGCTCCAGCGTCTTGAACAGCTGGACGCCACGGCGCGGTATCGGGAACCTGCCCTCCCGCCGGGCTTGCTCGACGATCCCCTGGTAGGGGAACAGCTCGTCAGGATGCGCGTCCTGGTAGGCCTGCACCTTGACGTCGTCGACGTTCGACACCCGGAAGAACACCGTCATCGGCTGCACTTCGCCGTCGGCCGACCGGCCGTACTCGTAGGCGGCGCCCCCGCGTGCAGCCACATCGCCGTCGCCCGAGCAGTCCACGGTGACGGTGGCGGGCACCAGCGCCAGCCCGCTCTTGTTCGCGACGACGACGCCGGTGACCCGCCCGTCCGCCACCGCGGTGTCGGCGACGAAGCTGTGCAGCAGCAGCTCGACGCCGGCCTCCAGGCACATCTCCATCGCGACCTGCTTGGCGGCCTCCGGGTCGAACGGCGTGACGGCTTCATGCCCGAAGACCATGAACCCGGAGTACTGGCTGCCCGCCTTGGTACGCGAGGGGTGGACCGCTCCGCCGGCGGCCTCCATCCTGCGGACGAACTCGTCGAAGATGCCACGGACGAGCTGCGTGCGGCCGTCGAGGGAGAATGACGTCATGCAGGGTCCGACCAGCCCGGCGGTCAGGTTCCCGCCGAGGAAGCCGAACCGCTCGATGATCCGTACGGATGCTCCGGCTCGGGCGGCCGCGATCGCAGCCGCCAGACCCGCGGGCCCGCCACCTACGACGAGGACGTCGGTGGCATCGCTGATCGGGATGTCGCGCGCATAGCGGAGGGTACTCACAGGTACTCCTTGGTGCAGTGCTTGGGGGTTGTCGCGCCACTGTGACGTGCCCGTGAACGGATGGTCAACGGTTGTGCACGAACGTGCACGGTGCACGTTCAGCAGGCGATATGCCCCTTGCACCCGGCCACAGACCGGGCGATCTGTGGCCGGAGAACGAGCCGGTGTCGGCGTCTTCTGTGGTCGGCGGCGGCCGACCGGCCGCCGCCTCAGGGACGTCTACGCCTCGGTTCCTGCGGAACTCATTCGGCGAGCTGGTCCGTCACGGTCTTGGGGTTCGGAGCCTTGACGGACACCTTGCCGCCCCATCCGGAGTAGCGGGTGTCGACGGAGATGATGCCGCCCTCGAAATCGGAGAAATCGTCCGTGACGTCCTTGGCCCGGTATGAGGTCGACAACTTGGCGACCAGGCCGGCCGAGTTCAGCGTCAGCGTGTAGGAGATCTCCGTGTCGTCGGCCCAGTCGGTGAGAACCGTGCCGGAGAACCACGGCGAGACCTTGGCCAGGTCGGAGAAAGTGATCTTACCGGTGATCTTGTTGCCGGCCTTCGTGCCGTTCTTCACCAGCGCGGAAAGCGTCGCGAGCTCGGCCGGGTTGAGGATCTGCCCGTAGATGGTGGGCAGCGCGCCGCCACCCTCGGACGCGTACCAGGTCTTGCCCTTCGGCAGCTCGTAGATGGCGCCGGAGTAGTACGTGGTGTCGCCGGCGGAGATGATGCGGTACTTCTCGTCGTCCCATGTGGAGCCCCTGAGGTCGTAGCCGGCGACCCCCTTCTTGCCGAACTGCAGCACGCCTTCGCCGGTGTCGGCCTGCAACGTGTAGACGCCGTCGGACCAGTTGGACACCTCGGTGAAGTGCACGCCGTGCCCGGAGACCAGCTTGGCCTTGAGCGACCGTACGGGATCCGGGGCGGCCGCCTGGGCGGGTGGCGCAGATATCAGGAGAGCGGCGGCAAGCACCGATAAAGCACTGATTGTCCTCTTCATGGCCAGCGATCATGCCGCAGCAGGATCACGGCGCGGCCACCAGGAGGCAACATCAGCGCGAGCGACCACACACGGCTGCGGCGCGCTCTGGAGGCGTGGGTGTGCGACGTCAGGAAGACCTGCGGACCCTGTCCGCCGTGGTCCTCGCCGACACCGCGAACGAGGGCGTGGTAAGAGTCCACTGGTCCTGGCCGGCACCGCGCAGGAAGGCGACATCGACGATTCGCTCGGCGGCAGACCCGGTGTAGAGGTCGAGGTCGCCGCTGCTGACCAGCAAGGGCCGGCCGGTGATGACCGCCGCCGTGGTGCTGACGGCTCTCGACCCGCTCGACAACGACCGCTACCCGGTCGTTCGCCCCACCCGCGTCGCCGAGGACGCCCGAGGGGTGAGTTGTCTGCCGGTCGGCAGTTCACCACTCGGAGATCGAGCCGCCCCGCCGAGCGTCCTCGTCGAGAGTGGTTGACGCGGAACGAACCTTGCCGCGTTTGCGGCCACACTGGGCCCATGCTGGACACCTCCGCCCGTCTGCTCAAGCTGCTGTCGCTGCTGCAGGCGCACCGCGACTGGTCGGGACCCGAGCTGGCGGCCCGGCTCCGGGTCTCGACCAGGACAATCCGTAACGACGTGGAGCGCCTGCGCTCGCTCGGCTACCCCGTGCACGCCACGCCGGGGGTGGCGTGCACGGGGTAGCCG